>NZ_JAPEPZ010000003.1 GCF_026339875.1 Streptomyces sp. NBC_01571 | reverse complement strand
GGTTGGGTGTGGGGGTTGGGTTGCGTGGGTGGTGGGGGTTGGTGGTGGGTTGGGTGTGGGGGTTGGGTTGCGTGGTTGGTGGGTTAGGGGTGGTGGGTGGGGGTGGTGGTGATGTGGGCGGTGAAGACGGTGTGGTTGTTTTGGTGGCCGGTGACGTGGATGGTGCGGGTGTTGGTGGGGGTGTTGGTGGGGGTGTTGGTGGGGGTGTTGGTGGGGGTGTTGGTGGTGGGGGTGGTGTGGGTTCGGTTGTTGTGGGTTCGGTTGTTGTTGGTTCGGTTGTTGTTGGTGGTGGTGTTTTGGTTGGTGTTTGGGGTGGGGGTGTCGCTGGTTGTGTGGGTGGTGATGTAGGTGGGGGTGTGGTGTTCGGTGTAGCGGTGGAAGGTGGCGTGGAGGGTGGTGAGGTGGGTGGGGGTGGGGTGGGTGTGGGTGTGGGTGGCTTGGCGGGCGGCTTCGAGGAGGACCATGCCGGGGATGTGGTCGGTGGTGTGGTCGAAGAGGATGGGGTGGTGGGGGTTGGGGGTGAGTTGCCAGGTGTGGGGTTGGGGGGTGGGGGTGAGGACGAGGTCGAGGGGGAGGTGGCGTCCGTAGGGGGTGGGGTCGGTGGGGGGTGTGGGGGGTGGGGTGGGTTGGGGGGTGGGTTGGGTGGTGTGGGGTTGGCGGAGGCGTTGGTAGGTGGTGGGGGTGAGGCAGGTGAATTGGCCGCCGCCGGTGGCGGTGGTGTGGCCGTTGCGGGTGATGTGGATGTGCATGGTGAAGTCGGCGAGGCGTTTGCCTTTGTAGCGGAGGGTGGTGCAGGTGGCGGTGAGGGTGAGGTCGGTGGGGGTGGGGCCGATGTGGAGGTGTTGGGGGTGGGTGGTGAGGTGGATGTTCCACATGAGGAAGTGGTGGTCGAGGGGGACGCCGAGTTCGGCGTGGGCGAGGTAGAGGCCGGTTTGGCGGATGGTTTCTGCGGCTTGGAGGGGGTCGTGGTGGGTGCCGTCGGGGGTGGTGTAGAAGGTGTGGGCGCGGGGCCATTGGGCGGTGAGGGTGTAGTGGTTGTCGCCGGTTTTTTCGCTGCCGGTGAGGAAGACCTCGGCGAGGCTTGAGCGGTGGACGTATTCGCGGGGGACGGTGGTGGTGAGGCGGGGCATGGGGGTGGTGGGGGCGGGGTGCGGGGGTGGGGTGGTGGCGGGTGGGGTGGGGTGGTTGTCCTGGTGGACGGTGAGCAGGGTCATGGGTGTCTCCGTTGCGCCGTTGGATGGGCTGGGATCGACCGTGCAGGGTCATAAGATACGAACCTACCGGTTTTCTTTTCAAGGGTGGGCGGGGAATTTCGCGGCCGGCGGTCGGGTGGAGGGTCCGGGCGGGCGGGGTGGCGGGGGTCGGTGGCCGGGGGCGGGCGGGGTGGGGATCTTTCCGGGTAAACGGGGGGTTGTATTCCGTTCTGGTGGTGTCTTCCGTGGGTGCGGGGTGCTGTGCGAGGCTCGGGTTCGGTGGCGGGGGTGGGGTGGGGCTCTCGCGGGTGGCGGGTTCGGGGGCTATGGTGAAACCGGCTGAGCGGTTTGGTTTGGGTGCTGTTTTGGGCGGGTGCGGGCCTGTGCCGTGGGCGTGGGCGTGGGCGCGTGCGCGGGTGTGGGTGTGGGTGGTGTGAGGGTTCGGGCCGGTGCTGTGGGTGGCGGTGCTGGTGGCGGGGCCGGGATGGTGCGGTGCTGGTGGTGTGGGGGGTCGGGGGGTGCCGGCCGGGGGTGGCCGTGCGGGGGTGCGGGGGGGTGCGGGTTGGGGGTGGCCGTGCGGGGGTGCGGGGGTCGGGGGGTGCGGGTTGGGGGTGGCCGTGCGGGGGTCGGGGCGGGCGTGGGGTCTGGTGCCGGTGTGGGTGTCGTGTCTGCTTCGTTCCTGGTGGGGGTGCGGGGGTGGTGCGTTGCCGGTTTCCTCGTGGTGGGGTGACGGGCCGTTCGGTGCCGGGCGGTTCGGTGCGGGGCGGTTCGTGGTGGCGGGGGTGTCGGGTGGTGCGTGGGTGCGGGGCGGCCTTGGTGGCGCTGGGTGTGCCGCGCCGTGCCGTGCTGTGTTGTGTTGTGGGCTGGCGTTTTGTGCCGGTTTTGTGTTGTTGGTGATTGTTTGTATTGCTGTGTTGGTTCGTGTCGTTGTGGTTTTTCCGGTGTTTTCGCTGTCTGCGGGGAGGGTCTGATGGTGCGTCGGCTGGATGGGCGTGAGCAGGGTCGCAGTGGGCTGGACGGGCTGGACGGGGGCGAGGCGGCCGGGGGCGGGGTGGCCGGGGGCGGGGTGGCCGGGACGGCCGGGAGTGAGGCGGCGGCGGTGGCTGGGTCGGGGGGCGGTGGGACGGCCGGGAGTGTGACGGCGGTGGCCGGGTCGGCGGGGTCGGCTGGGCTTGCGGGGAGTGAGGCGGCGGTGGTGGCGGGGCTGGCGGGGCTGGCGGGGAGTGGGGCGGGTGTGGGGGTGCTGGGTGGTCCGGGTGGGGTGGTTGGGGTGGGTGGTTCGGGTGGTGGGGGGTGTCCGTTTGTGTTGGATGTGTTGGGGCGGGATGTGCAGGGGGAGGCGGCTGTGTTGCGGGGGCGGGGTGCGGTGTCGCGGGTGGTGTTGCCGGGTGGGGTGGGGGCGTGGGTGGTGACGGATGCGGGGGTGATGCGTGGGTTGTTGACGGATGGGCGGGTGTCGAAGGATGCGTATCGGCATTGGCCGGCGTGGCGGCGGGGGGAGGTGTCGGGGAGTTGGCCGTTGGCGGTGTGGGTGTCGGTGCAGAATCTGGTGACGTCGTACGGGGCGGAGCATCGGCGGTTGCGGGGGTTGATGGCGTCGGCGTTCACGGCGCGGCGGGTGGCGTTGCTGGGGCCGCGGGTGGAGGAGATCGCGGGGGGTCTGCTGGATGGGGTGGAGGAGGCGGCGGGGCGGGCTGCGGGCGGGGTGGTGGATGTGCGGGAGTTGTTCGCGCTGCCGTTGCCGGGGCTGGTGATGTTGGAGTTGTTCGGGATTCCGGAGGAGTTCCGGGGGCCGTTGCGGGAGATCATTGACGGGTTTTTCGATACGGCGGTGTCGTCGGTGGAGGCGCAGGCCAATTACCGGGCGCTGTATTCGACGATGGGGGAGTTGGTCGCGTTCAAGCGGCGTTGTCCGGGTGAGGATCTGACCAGTGCGCTGATCGCGGCGGGTGATGCCGGTGGTGCGGGTGGTGCGGGTGGTGCGGGTGGTGCGGGTGGGGGTGGGGGGTTGGGTGGGAAGGAGCTGGTCGACAACTTGATCATGTTGTTGAGTGCGGGGTGTGAGCCGACGGTGAATCTGCTGGGCAATGCGGTGGCGTTGTTGCTGGGGGATGTGGGTCAGCTGGAGTTGGTGCGGTCGGGGCGGGCGTCGTGGGGGGATGTGGTGGAGGAGGCGGTGCGGGTGGAGGCGCCGGGGGCGAATGCGATTTTGCGGTATGCGGTGGAGGATGTGCGGGTGGGGGAGACGGTGATCGGGCGGGGGGATGCGCTGGTGATGTCGTTCGCGGCGGCGGGCCGGGATCCGGGGGTGCACGGGGAGGATGCGGATGTGTTCGATGTGACGCGAAAGACGCGTCGGGAGCATCTGTCGTTCGGTCATGGGGTGCATTACTGCCTGGGGGCGCCGCTGGCGCGGCTGGAGGCGGAGATCGCGTTGCGGGCGTTGTTCGGGCGTTTCCCGCGGATGCGGGCGGCGTTCGGGCCGGGGGAGCTGCCGCGTACGGAGTCGTTCATTTCGAACGGGCCGCGGGTGCTGCCCGTGGTGCCGGGCCCGGCGGCTCACCCGGCTGCTGCGGCCGGGTGAGCGACCGGGCCTGCCGGACTCCGCCAGGCCCGCCAGGGCCGCTTGGCTTGGTGGGTTTGGTGGGTTTGGTGGGTTGACCGGGGTGGGGGTCCTGGCCGGTGCCGGCCAGGGGCTGGTGCGGGGCGGTGTGTTGTCTGTTTCGCGGGCCGGGTCGCCCTGCGGGTGCGGTGTGTGTGGTGGTGGTGGCCGTTCTGGGGCGGTGGGCCGGGCGGTGCCGGGGATGGCGTGGGTCCGGGGGTGTCGGCTGCGTCAAGTTCCGTCATCCGGGCTTGCCTTGCCTCGTCGTGCCTTGTCTTGTCTCGTGGGGCCTGGTGTTGTCTTGTCTCGGGTTTGCCGGCTGTGGTGGGTGGTTGTCGGTGGCGGCCGCCCGGCGCTCTCCTTGTGGCTGTCTCGGGCGGGTTTTTGTGGGGCCGGCCGGTTCTGGCCTGTGGCTTGTCGCTGCTGTGGGCGCTGTGGGTGCTGTGGGTGGAGTGCGGGCTGAGGGGGAGGCTCCGGTCGGTGGTTGCCGGAGTTTTCGGCTGGTGCTGCCCGGACGGGGCCGGCGCCGGTGGGGGTGGGGTGCTGCTGGTTGTGACGGTGCGCGGGAGGCCGGGGGCGGGGGGTTTCGTGGCCGGTGGCCGGTCCGGGAGGCCGGTTGGGGGTTCGCGGACCGGGGGAAGGGTTCCGGTCCTGTCGGGTGCGGCCGGTCCGGGTGTTCGGGGGCCTGGTGCCGGGTGGGCTTGGTGGCGACCGTCTGCGTGACGTTGTGGGTGTAGGGGATTTTCCTGCTGTGTGAACCGGCCGGCGCCTGTGGTGTGTTGCGGTGCGGCCCCGGCAGGAGACGCGGGCACCCAGGGGTGCCGGGGTGCCCAGGGGTGCCGGGCGGCAGGGCCGGGGTGGGGTGGCAGACGTCGTTCTGCCGGGCCGTGTGCGGATGCGGTTTCTCCGGTGTGCCGGGCCGTGCGGGGAAGGGGCCCGGTGGTGCGCGGGTGCCGGTGTCCGCCCCGTCGTTGTCTGCGGTTGTCTGCGGTTGTGTGCTGTCTGGGCGGGTGGGTCAGGCGTCTTGGTCCCGGGGGGTGTGCTGCCGGGTGCCGGGGCGCCTGGGGGCTGTTGGCGGGCGGGCGGCTGGGTGGTGTTCGCCGGGGTTTTCGGGTGTGGGCCCGGCGGTGCGGGTGGTGAGCGTGGCGGCACGGGGTGGGGGGTGCGGGTGGGGTGTGGGCCGTGTCCGTTCCTGGTGTGGTCGGGTGAGCGTCTGGTTGTAGTGCCGGGGTCTGCCGTGCCGGGTGTTGGTTGTTGGGCTGTCGGGTGTGGGTGGGGGTGGCGGGTGGGGTTGTTGTGGGGTCGGGGTGTGCGGGTGTGGTGGTTCGGGGCGGGGCGGGGTGGGCGGGGACCGGTTGAATCCGGACTTCCGGTTGGGTGGGTGCGGGGGGTGGCGGGTGGGGGGTGGAGGTGTTGTCCGGCCCGGTGAGGGGGCGGGCGGGGCGGTGTGGTGCGGGGGTGGGCGGGGGCGGGGTTTTGAGCCGGGGCGGGGTGGTGGCGGGGGCGCCGCCCTTGTGAAAATACGGACTACCTGGTTTGGTTTGGAGTGGTTGCAAGGAAAACATCTTGCGATGGAGTGAGGAACGACCACTGGAGGGTTCGTGGTGCGGCAGGAGCGTGCGATTCGCACCCGGCGGGCGATTTTGAATGCGGCGGCGTCGGTTTTCGACGAGCGCGGGTATGAGGCCGCCACGATCGGTGAGGTGCTGACCCGGGCGGGTGTGACCAAGGGGGCTCTGTACTTCCATTTCCCCTCGAAGCAGGCGCTGGCGGAGGGGGTGCTGGCGGAGCAGTTCTCGGGTTTCACGCTGGCGCCCCGGGCGAGCAAGCTGCAGGAGCTGGTGGACATGGGGCTGTCGCTGGCGTACCGGATGCGCCGCAACCCGGTGGTCAGTGCCTCGGCGAGACTTTCGCTGGGCCAGGAGATGGGGGCCATCTTCGGCACCTGGACGATCACGACCTGGCTGGATGCGACGGAGAAGGTGCTGCGCGAGGCGCGGGAGCAGGGTGAACTGCTGCCGCATGTGGACCCGGCGGAGAGTGCGTGGGTGTTCTCGGCCGCGTGGACGGGTGTGCAGGTCTACTCCCACACGCTGGCGGGCCGGGAGGATCTGGAGCGGCGGGTCTCCGCGCTGTTCGAGCATCTGCTGCCGAGCATCGCGGTGCCCGCGGTGCTCGGCAAGCTGGTCACCGACCCGGCCCGGGCCGCCGAGGTCGCCGCCGAGGGCGAGCGGCTGGCCGCCGAGGCGGGAGAGCTGGGGGACCTGGACGAGGTCGCCGCTCCCGCCTGACCGCCTGACACCCGGCCCGCTCGCACCGCCCACCCCCAGACCCGCAGGCCCGCAGACCGGCAGGCCCGCAGACCGGCAGGGCGGCGGGCGGGCAGGCCGGCGCCCGTCCCGCACGGCCCTCCTCGCAGTCGTGGACCGGCCCGTGACTCGGGGCCCGTGCCTCGGCCTGTGGGCCGGTTTGTGTGTGCGGACCGGGCGGGGTGGCTTGTGCGGGATGGGCCGTGTGGCTGCCCGCGCGGTGTGCCGGTGCCGGTGCCGGTGCCGGTGCGGGCGGGGTGGGGTGCGGCCGGTTTCTGTTCCGTGGGGCTGTGTCCGGTGGCCGGGCGGCCGTTGGTGGGTGCCGGGGGCGGTGGCCTGGGGTTTCCGGGCCGGTGGCGGCCGGTGGCGGTGTCTGCGGGCCGGGGTGGGGCGGGGTGCCGGCGGGGCATCCCCGCAGTGAAACATACCGCGCGTGCGGTTTGGTAGGGTATGGCCTCGGAGTGCCCGGGGGTGTCCGCCGTGGCGGCGGCCGGTGCGGGCCCGGGAGGAGGCGGGATGGTCAAGCAGGTTCGGGCGGCACGTACGCGCCAGGCCCTGGTCCGGGCGGCGGCCGAGGTGTTCGCCGATGACGGGTACGCCCTCGCCTCGCTGCCGGCGATCAGCCGGCGGGCCGGGGTGAGTACCGGGGCGCTGCATTTCCATTTCCCGAGCAAGGATCTGCTGGCCCGTGAGGTGGAGGCGGCGGCGACCGTCTCCCTGCAGCGGCTGGCCGCGCGCCAGGACGCGCCGCCGGGCGGGGTGCCGGGCGGCCCCGCCGGAGCGGGTGCGGGGGGTGCGGCGCTGCGGTTGCTGGTGGAGGTCAGCCGTGACCTGGTGCTGGGGCTGTCGGCCGACCCGGTGCTGCGGGCCGGGTTCGGGCTGGGCGGTGATCCCTCGCGCAAGGGCGGTGAGGGGCCGGGCCGGTGGTGGAGCGAGTGGGTGCACGCGCTGCTGCGCGAGGCCCATGGTGCGGGTGAACTGGCGGAGGGGGTCTCCCCGGAGGCGGCCGCGGTGGCCGTGGTCGCCGCCACCCTCGGGCTGGCCGGTCTCGCCTCCCGCCACCGCTTCCACCTCTCCCCGCATCTGGTGGAACAGTTCTGGGCCCTGCTGCTGCCCGGCCTCGCCGCGCCCCCGCCCCGGCGCCCGGCACGGCCGGGCATACCCGCCGCCGAGACCGGCCCCGCCCCCCGCTAGCGGCCCCGCCCCCCGGCGGCGGATCTCCGGTCCCGCCCCCGGGCGCAGGCCGGTTCCGTCTGCGGCGGCAGGCCGAGTCCGCCTGCGGGCGGCGGACCGGTTCTGCCCGTCGGGGCGGGGATCCGGCTCGTTCCGTGCGGGGGACCGCACCCGCCTCCGGGTAAACAGACCGCATGGTCCGGCAATGGAGAGGTCAAGTCGTGCGGGGAGCGGGCCCGCAGGGCCGGTGTTCCGCCTGGCCGGGGCGTTGTGCGGCAAAAGTCGCGTTCCCTGGAGGGGGTCTCGAGTGCCGGCGGAGAGAAAACACGACGACCGGTTTGAGATTGACATACCGTCCATGCTGTTTTTTACTCGGGTGTGCCGGGAAGCACGGGGGCGGCGGTCAGTCCGCGGCCCGGCAAGTCCCGGCAGAACGGGGCCTGCTGACGGACCGGCAGAACCCTCGGCCGGCACACCTGAAGACGGCACACCTGAAGACGGCACACCTGAAGACGGCGGACCTGGAGCCCGGCGGACCTGGAGGCCGGCGGACCGGCTGGGCGGATGATCTGAGGATCTGACGCCGGCGGGTCTGAAGGCCGGCCGGCCGGTGACGAGCCGCAGAGCGGCCGGCGGGCCGGCGGCCGGCCGGACGGGCTCACGGGTCCTACCGGTCCGCGGGTTGGTGGGCCGGTGGGCCGGTACGGGGCCCGGGACCGGGCCGGCCGGCTCTGCGGCGGGCGGCGGGGCGGTGGTGGCCGGTGCGTGGCCGCGGGCTCTGGCAGATGGCAGCGAACGGACAGGGGAGACGGCGTGGACACCGACATACTCGGCACACTTGATGTGCGGGAGAAGGGCATCTCGATCACCCCGACCGCTCCCAAGCCGCGGCAGGTGCTGGCGCTGCTGGTGCTGCATGCCGACCAGATGGTGCCGGTGGGCATGCTGAGCGAGGAACTGTGGGGCGCGCAGCCGCCGCGCAGTGCACGGCCCACCCTGCAGACGTACATCCTGCAGCTGCGTGAGCTGATCACCGCGGCGCTGGAGAGGGATCCGGGCGGGCACCGTACGGCCAAGGACGTGCTGCTGACCGTGCCGGGCGGTTATCTCCTCAAGAGCGGTGAGGGCAGCAGTGACGTGCGGGAGTTCGAGCGGCTGGCCGGGCTGGGCTACCGGGCGATGGACGGGGCGGACTTCCCCGAGGCGGCCCGGCACCTGCGGGCCGCGCTCGCGCTGTGGAGCGGGCCGCCGCTGGCCGACGTGCAGGCCGGCCCGCACCTGGCCACCCAGGTCAAACGGCTGGAGGAGAGCCGGCTGTGCGCGCTGGACCAGCGCATCGAGGCCGATCTGCGCCTGGGCCGCCACCGTGAACTGCTCGCCGAGCTGACCGTGCTGGTCAGCCGGTATCCCACCCACGAGAGCCTGTGCGGGCAGTACATGCTGGCCCTGTACCGCTCCGGGCGGCGGGGCGAGGCCCTGGACGCCTACCAGCGGCTGCGGGCCACCCTGGTACGCGGTCTGGGCCTGGAGCCGTCGGCGGCCCTGGGCAAGCTGCAGCGTTCCATCCTGATGGCCCGGCCGGACGGCTCACCCGCCGCAACCGCCACGGCCGGATCCGGGTCCGCCGGTCCCGGTACGGGCCCCGCCGGGAGCGGACGGCTCGCCGCCCCGGTCGGCTGACCCACCCCCACCCCCACCCCGGCCCAGCACCGGCCCAGCACCGTCCCGCCCCGGCCCAGCACCGTCCCGCCCCCCGGGCTCCGTCTCAACCCCCTGGTCACCGGCCCCGATCCCCTGGCAGCGGCCCCCAACTCCCCGGCCCGGGGCTCTTGTTCCTCCCCGGGCGGGCCCCGGTGCCGAGAGGCACAGCCCGGACCGCCCGGACCGACTGGACCGTCCGGACCGACTGGACCGACTGGACCGCCAGGCCGTGCCGGGAAGTCCGGGCGGTCCGGTCCCTGGCGCGGGCCCCCGGGGTACGGGCATCTGGCCGGGGCTCGGCCGGGGGCGCGGTAGGGCTTGGCGTGGCGCGGGCCGCCCGCTCGGGGGCCTGGACATGCCGTGCCGCGTCGGCCGTGCGATACCGGCGGTGCCGTGCGAAGCCTGGGCCGGGCCGCGCGAAGCCGCTCCCCGCCAGTGCCGAGCCAGTACCTGTCGTGTCCCGTGCCGTGCATGCCGGTGCATGCCGGTGCATGCCGTGCGGGTCGGCCGGGTTGTTCGGGCCGGCGGGGTTGGCGGGGCCGGCGGGGTTGGCGGGGTCGGTGGTTGTTCGGGGTTCGGGGTTCGGGGTTCGGGGTGCCGGCCGGGGTGGCGGGGTGCGGGGGGTCGGTGCGGGCGCGAGGCGGGCTCGAGTGGGGTGGGGCAGGGTGGGGGTATCCGCAGGAGGAGGGGCAGGCATGTCGTCGCGCGTGCACGCCGGCGAGGACGCCGTGGAGGTGGCCGCTCCGGCCGGTGTGGTCTACGGCCTGCTGGCCGATGCCGTGCGCTGGCCGGTGTTCCTGCCCTCTCATGTGCACGTCGAGCGGCTGGACTTCGACGGCGTGCGGGAACGGCTGCTGGTGTGGGAGGTGGCCGACGAGGCGGGTGCCCCGGGCGGCCACGTCCGCTCCCGGCACACCCGGCGGGTCCTGCGGCCGCAGGACCGCAGTGTCGTCTTCGAGGAGGAGGACCAGGCCCGCCCGGGCATGGTGACCTCGGGGGTGTGGACGGTGCGCCCGGCGGGTGAGACCCGGTGCGTGCTGAGCCTGCGTCAGGAACGGGTGCTGCCCGTGCTGCTCGCCGCGGGCGACAGCCGCCTGCGCGGTGACGCGGCCGCCGGCGTACGGCGCCGGCTCGGCGAGGTCCGCGGGGCGGCCGAACGGTGGGAGGAACTCGACGAGCTGCTGCTGTCCTTCGAGGACCGGATCCGTGTCGAGGGCCCCGCCGAGCTGGTCTACGACTTCCTCTACCGGATCGGGGACTGGCAGGAACGGCTGCCGCACGTCGAGGGGACCCGCGTGCGCGAGGACGCGCCGGGCGTCCAGGTGGTGCAGGTGGACACCTGCGCCGCCGAGGACGCAGGGACCGTCACCACCCGGGCGGTACGGCTGTGTTTCCCGCACGCCGGTCGCATCGTCTACAAGGAGACCCTCACGCCCCGCCTGCTCGCCGCCCACAGCGGCGAGTGGTCCCTGCTGCCGGACGCCTCCGGGGTGACGGTCGTCGCCGCCCACCGGGCGATGCTCCGGCAGGACGCCGTCGCCCGGGAACTCGGCGAGAACACCAGCCTCCTGGAGGCCCGCCGGTACGTGCACGGCTGGCTGTCCCGGGCCGACAGACAGGCACTGGGCCTGGCCAAGTGGCATGCGGAGAGCACCGTCCGCCGTCTGCGATGAACAGATGAACAGGAGGCCGCCCATGGCCGTCACCCGTCCCGCCCCCCGCACCGTCCCCGCCGGCCTCCCGCCCGCCCGGCCCGGCCACGGCCAAGGCCAAGGCAGCGGCAGTGGCAGTGGCAGTGGCAGTGGCAGTGGTGCGGTGATACCCGGGCCCCGCCGGGGCGTCGCGCACCGCTATGCCGCACTGCCCCCGCCCCTGGAGGTGGCACTCGCCGCACTGCGCCTGGACGCCCTGCTCGGCGACCCCCGGGATGCCGCCAACCCCTACGGCCTGCCCGCCCTCACCACCACCCGTATCACCGGCAGCACCACCACCGGCAGCACCACCACCGGCAGCAGCACCACCCGCACCACCGGCAGCACCACCGGCAGCACCACCGGCAGCACCGCCGGCAGTGCGGGTGGTGCGGGTGGTGCGGGTGGTGCGGGTGGTGCGGGTGGTGCGGGGGAGGACCGGGCCGGGCTCCTGGCGGCGGCGGGCCTTGGCCGGATACGGGCCGCCGACCAGCTGGTCCGTGCCCTGCGGCCGGTCCTGCGCCGGGACGTTGCCCTGGGACAGGCCTGCGCATCGGCCGTGCGGGCGTGCCCGGTGCCCGCCGCCCTGCTGGGGCCGGCCGCGCTGCTGGCCGCCACCGGTACCGTGCTGCGCCAGGCCGCGCGGATCGTGGCCGGCCGCTGCCACAGCGAGCCGGCCCTGCGGCAGTGGCGGCCGGTGCTCGCCACCGTCTTCGCCGACCTGCTGGCCTGCGAGAGCCTGACCAGCGTGGCGCTGCGCCGCCCGATGCGTCCCGCGTCCGGTGCGCTGCTGCCCGCGGTGGCCGGCTACGTGGTGCCGACGGTAGTGGCGGACGTACTGGCCCAGCTCGAACTGGTGCTGACCGAGTGCGGCCACGGGCCCGCCGGTCCTGAGGGCCGCATGCTGGCGAAACTGGCCGGTGACCTCCCGGCGGCCGGCGTGGACGCGGCAGCCGCCGGGTCCTGGCAGACCCACCTGGTACGGGCTCTGCCGGCGCTGGCCGAAAGCCCCCGCCCCCCGCACCCCACCGCCCTCCCGGCCCTGTTCCGGCTCGCCGACCCCCACCCCGGCTCCGCCTCCGACCCCCACCCCGGCTCCGACCCCGCCGTCACCGCCGCGAACCGGCAGGACCGGCAGGAGCGGGACAGGGACGGGCAGGACAGGGACGGGCGGGGCGGGGACAAACAGGGCGGGGGCGGGCAGGGCGGGGACGGTGTGGTGCTGTCGGGGCTGCTGCGTGCTGCCGCCCGTGCGGGCGGCGGTGATCCGGACCGTGCCGCGCTGGCCGGTGCGGCCCGGCGGCTGCTGAGCGAGCAGCGCGCGCTGCGCCGTCCGTGCCGCGCGGCGGGCCAGGACGGTCCTGACGGTCCGGCCGTACGGGCGCTGGCGGACCGTCAGGCGCTGCTGTGGCTGGCCGCGGCCGTGCTCGGGGTCCAGGAGGCGGCCGACGACGGGCGCGGTCTGTTCCTGGGCGGCCCGCACTGGGCGCTGCTGGCACTGTCGGGCATCACCGAACGGCTCGGGGTGCCGCTGCCCGGCCCGGCCGCCGACCCGCGCGAACAGGTCTGGGCGGAACTCGCCGACCGGGTCCGGCACGGCGTGGACTGCGACATCTACGCGACCCGGCTGCTGTGGTGAACGGACACGGCCCGGCCGCCCCGGGCAGCACCGGCCCCGCCCGCCCCCGCCCGTCGTCCCGCCCGCACCCCTCCCACCCGGACGTCCCCGCCCCGGACGTCCCCGCCCCGGACGTCCCCGCCCCGGACGGGCCGGGCACGGGCGGGCCGGGTACGGGCGGCCCGGGTCTGCCGGAACCGGCGGAACTGGCGGAACCGGCGGATCTGGTGGGCCGGGTGGGCCGGGTGGGTCCGGGGGGCGGGCAGGGGCGGGGGAGCAGCGGGGGGCTGCTCGGGCCGCCGCTGCACGTGGCGGGTCCCGAGGGTCCCTGGGAGGAGGTCCATGACCAGCTCACCGGCCGCGGTCACGTCCTGGTGCACACCACCTGGGGGCAGTGGCTGGCGGCCGCGCTGCTGGATCCGGGACTGCGGGGCCTGCTCGGCCGTGACTGGCCGCGCTACCGGCAGACGGCCGCGCCGGCCGGCCGGCTGCGTTTCGCCGCCTCGCGGATGGTCCTCAAACACACCGCGGCCGCCGCCCTGCAACTGCCCGCGGACGCCCTCGACCTGGCCTACCGGCCCGGCGGCCGCCCCCATCTGCGCGGCCTGGCCGGCACCGAGGTGAGCCTGGCCCACACCGACGAGCTGATCGTGGTCGCCGTCAGCCGCACCGGGCCGATCGGGGTGGACGCCGAGCCCGTCACCCGCCGGCCGTCCTTCGAGCTGCTGCACCCCTACGTGTGCACCCCCGCCGAGGCCGCCGAACTCGCCGCGCTGCCCGAGGACGACCGCACGGCGCGGCTGCTGCACCTGTGGACGCTCAAGGAGGCCTACACCAAGGCACTCGGGCACGGCATGCGGCGCCGTTTCGCCGCGTTCGGCTTCAGCCGCGACGAGCAGGGCCGTACGGTCCTGGCCGACGAACCGGCCGGCGCGCCGCGGTGGATTCTCGCCACCCACCTCGTCCACGGCCGCTATCTGGTCAGTGCCGCCCACCATCCGCTGTTCCCGGTCGAGACCCCTTCGCGGCCCGCTCCACACCCGCTCGAGGAAACAGGCCTCCCACCTGCGGCGACGCTAGGCTGGCCGCTGCCGGGCAGCTCCGGCGCACAGCCGACATGACGAGAGGCGGGCGTCGTGAACCACCGTGCAGCCACCCCACCGCACACCGCCCCGCCCGCCCCCGCGCGGCCCCGTGCCGCCGGCGGCAGGCCGGGCGGCAGCTTTCGCCGCCGCCCGGCCGGATACCGGCCGGGCACCACGATCCCGCCTGTCCCCACGATCCCTTCGGCCCGCCCAGCCGTTACTGCCCGCCCAGCCGGTACTGCCGGGTGTGCCGGGTGTGTTGGCTGCGCGGGGCCGGTCCGGCCGGTCTGGCCGGTGCGGTGGGTGCGGTAGGGGGAGCGGGGGGCCGGTCCGCTGGTGTGCCGCGGGTGTGGTCCCTGGTTCGCGGGAGGGCGGATGAGCAGCCGGTACGCGCCGCGGGGCGCCGTTCTTGCCGTGGTCCACGAGCCGGGTACGCCCCCGCCGGGGGGCCCGCTCGTGCTGGAACTGTGCGGCCCGCTGGGCCCGGCCGACGCGGAGAGCGTCGCCGCCCGCCTCGCGCAGCGCCACCGTGCCTTCGACGTCGCGCTGGACAGTCACCGGCCCGGCCGTCACACCCTGCGCCTGACCCCGCCCGCCGGCGCGCCGGGCCCCGTCCCGCTGCCCGCGGAACTGCTGGCCGACGTGCTGGCCCCGCCCCCGCCGGGCGGTGAGGTCCTCCCGGTCACCGGACACCAGCAGACCCTGCTGATCGCGGCCCTCGCCCCCGCCGGCGCCACCGACCACACCGACCACATTGATCACACCGGCCCCGCCAACGGCACGGACAGCACCGGCGGTACGGACGGTTGGGACAGCACCGGCGGCGGGGACGGTACGGGCGGCGCGGGTGGCGGGGACGGTCAGCTGGAGCAGTTGTACTGGGACTGGTCCGGGCCGCTGGACGTGGCCCGGTTCGCCGCGGCGTGGCAGTCGGTCGTGGACCGGGAGTCGGTGCTGCGGGCCTGTTTCGACTGGGTCGCCTCACCGCGTCTGGTGCTGCACGCCCGCGCCGATGCCGACATCGCCGTCCACTCCCGTACCGCCGTCACCTGGGCGCGGCTTCTGCGGCGCGACCGGGCGCGGGGTTTTGCACTGCACCGGCCCGGCCTGCTGCGCCTGGCCCTGCTGCGGGGGGCGTCCTCGGCCGCGGTGCCGGCCCCGCCCCCGCGGGTGCTGCTGACCTACCACCCGGCGCTGCTGGACGAGCGGGGCGTGCACCTGCTGCTGCGGGAGTTCTACCGCGCCTACGCCGCGGGCGGTGTGCTGCCCGGCGGGGAACGCCGCCCCGACCTGCGTGATCACGCCCGCTGGCTGGCCGGCCAGAACACCGACGCCGCACGGCAGTTGTGGGCGCGGGCCGCGCCGCCGCGGCACGCCGCGACCCGTCCGGGCCGGGCGGGCGGGGAAACCGGGCAGCACGGGCCCGGACTCCTGCACACCCGGCTGCGGGCGGCCCAGACCTTCCGGCTGCGTTCCTGGGCGGCCCTGCGCGGCGTGGCGGAGAGCAGCGCCCTGCACCTGGTGTGGGCGCTGCTGCTGTACCGGGCGGCGGACGCGCAAGGTCCGCTGCCGGTGAGTTTCGGGGTGCAGCTGTCCGGCCGGGACATCGCCCTGCCGGGCGCCGCGGGCATCCCCGGCCCGCTGGACGGGCCGCTGCCGATGACCGTGACCGTCGACCCCGACGAACCCCTCACCAACCTGCTGCACCAGGTCCGCGACACACTCCTGGACCTGGCCGCCTATCCGTGGGCCGGCGCCGAGTCGATCCGCGCGTGGAGCGGCAGACCACCCTCCCCGCCCCCAGCCGTGTCCGGGTCCGTGTCTGCGTCGGTGTCGGGGTCGGGGGCGGGGTCGGGTCTGTTCGCCGACACGTTCACCGACCCCTGCGCCGACACCCTGGTGCGGTTCGAGGGCCCGCTCCTGCTGCCGCAGGCGCTGCGCGGTGAACTCGCCGCCCAGGGCATCGACGTGCAGAGCCCGCGCACCGCGGCCGGCGCCACCGGCCGGCCCCTGACCCTCACCGCCCGCCACGACACCGGGGGCGGTCTGGCCCTCACTGCCGTCTATGACCGGGCGCGCCTGGCCGACGAGGACGCCGCCGCCCTGCACGCCCAGTGCGTGCGTCTGCTGGGCGCGCTGCCCGGACACCGGGATGCCGCGGCCACCGCCGGGCAGCTGCTGGACGTGCTGGCCCGGGCCGCGGTCCCGCGCATGGCCCGCCCCGCCCCGCCCCCGCCGCGTCCCGCGCTGAGCGTGCTGCGGCCCGGACACCCCCACGCGGACGTGATCTGCCTGGTCGTCGTCCCCGGTGTGCCCAGGGGCGGTTACGACCTGTTCGTCCGCGGCCACCGGGGCCCGGAGAAGATCGTGGCCGTGCACGCCGACGGTGCCCCCGGCGCCCCGCAGGCCGTACTGCACCAGGCCCGGGGGCCGGGCCGGCGGCTGGTGCTGTGCGGGTGCGGGCCCGGCGGGCGGGCGGCCTACGAACTCGCCCAGCACATGCCGTATGCCGCCGGCCCCGCTCCGGCCGTGGTCATGACCGGCATCGGCGATGCCGCCGCCAGCGCGTCCGCCCTCGCCCGCGGCGTCCGCGCCGTCCTCACCCCGCCCCCTGAACCCCGCCCCCTGAACCCCGCCCCCTGAACCCCGCCCCCTGAACCCTGCCCCCCTGAACTCCGCCCTTTTGAACCCGGCCCCGGGCCGGCGTCGCGCGCAAGTCCGGTGAGCGCAGGGCGCTGCCGGGGCGGGGGCAGGGCGTTGCCCGGGCGGGCGCACCAGCGGCCCCGCCGCCCGCGCGAAGCAGCGGGGTCCACGAAGCAGGGGGCCCGCGAAGGAGGGGGCCGCGAAGGAGGGGGCCGCGAAGGAGGGGGCCGTGAAGGAGGGGGCTGCGGCGGTGTGTTCGCGCCCGGCCGCCCCGGGCGGGCCGGGCGGGCCGGGCGGGGCGCGGACGGCGGTGTCCCGGCGGCCACCGCTGCGCGGCGCTGCCGGGACACCGCCGGGGCGGACCGTCCCTGCCGTCGTTGCCCGCCGCCGTTGCGGCAGGTTCGGGGACCGTGGGCGGACCCGCACGGCACGGATGCGCCCGTACCCCGTTCCCGTCGAGGAGTTGAAGGGCCGGGGAGAGCGCGCCGGTTCCGCGGGGCATCCGCACGCGCCCAAAACGGCCCGGTGCCGGCACCGCCCGGTCCCGGCACCGCCCGGCATCGGGCCGAGCCGGGACCGGGCGGGGAAGTCACGCGGCCCCCGCGCCCCGCGCCCCGCGCGGCCCCCGGCCCGTGGCGGGCGGAAATGCAGGCGGCCCCCCGCGCCCCGCCCAGACCCGGTGCCGAACCAGCGCCGGGGCCGGGGCCGGGGCCGGGGTCAGGGGCGGGGGTGGCGGGCCCGGGCCGGTTTCCTGTCGTGCTGTCACCGGCCGGTCGGGGGCCGCAGGCTGCCCGGCGGCGGCCGTGTCGCCCGTCCCCCGCCTCCGCCTCCGTCCACGCTCCCGTTCCCGCTTTCGCCCCTCCTGCTCGCGGGTTCGGCTCGGGCTCGGGCTCAGGCCGTGAACAGGTCGTAGGTGGAGCTGTGGCGCGGTCCGGCCAGTACGTCCAGCTGGGGGTCGACGGTGAGGACGGCCTGGTGCAGCCGTTGCAGCTGGGGGGAGGGTTCCACGCCCAGGTCCTCGATCAGCCGGACCCGCAGTCTGCGGTAGACCTCCAGGGCGGAGGCCTGCCGGCCGGAGCGGTAGAGCGCCACCATGGCCTGCGAGTGCAGCCCCTCGTGCTGGGGGTGACGGGCGGTCAGTTCGATGAGTTCGGCGATGAGTTCGGCGTGCCGGCCCAGCCGCAGGTCGGCGTCGATGCGCCGCTCCACGGTGACCAGCCGGCTCTCCTCCAGCCGGACCACCTCGATCTCCAGGACCGGCCCCAGGCGTACGTCGACCAGGGCGGGTCCCTCCCACAGTCCCAGGGCCTCGCGGAAGCGGGCGGCGGAGACCTCGTCGTCGCCGCTCTCGAACGCGGTCTGTCCCTCCCGTGTCAGCCGGTCGTACTGGTGCACGTCGACGC
Source organism: Streptomyces sp. NBC_01571 (assembly GCF_026339875.1). Classification (NCBI taxonomy): domain Bacteria; kingdom Bacillati; phylum Actinomycetota; class Actinomycetes; order Kitasatosporales; family Streptomycetaceae; genus Streptomyces; species Streptomyces sp. NBC_01571. The sequence goes on along the minus strand of NZ_JAPEPZ010000003.1, from coordinate 267,797 downwards.
TGTCGGGCGGGATCTGCAGCAGGTAGCCGCCGTGCCGGGTGGCCAGTACCTCCTTGGCGCCGCCCGGCGCGCCGGGCCCCATCGCGGTGCCCAGCCGCCGGCGCAGCTGCAGGATGTAGGTCTGCAGGGTCGTCAGTGCGCTCTGCGGGGGCTGCGTCGCCCAGATCTCCTCCATGAGGGTCGGGACGGGCATCACCCGTCCGGGATACAACGCCAGCAGCGACAGGATCTGCCGCGGCTTGCCCGCGCTCGGAACGATGGATCCCCCGTTGACCTCGGCACTCAACGGACCCAGAACCTGAATCCTCACCGGTCTCCTCCGTATGTCGTCGAGCTCCTTGTCCCGTTCCTTTTTGTGGCCAGAAATCCGCGCCGCCGCTCACGCTAGCCGCGGCCGTCCCTCCCCAGCGATTTCCTGGAGCCGTTCTCGAGCGGACTTCCAAGTCCGGTGTCACGCCCGCTGTCCGGGGCGCTGGAGGACGCTTGCAGCGCGGCTCGAATCGAACTCCTGATTCCGCCGTCGCCGCACTCCAGACGGTTACCGTCGGCCATTTCCACGCGCCCGCGCCGCTGCCGGCGGCATCCGTAATCACCGCCGCGGGCGCCGTCAAGACATCACGTCCGCGCCCCGCCCCGCACCCGCCGCGCACCGGAGCGCACGCCCCGCCCCCGCGCTCCCGGCCCGCCCCGCCGGACACCTCCCGCCCGCCCCGCACCCACGGCAACTGGCCGAAGCGTTTCCCCCCGCCCCGCCCCGCCCCGCCCCGGCCGTCCCGTCCCGGCCTGTGCTGCTGCGTGCGGGCCGTGTCCGGCCGCCGCGGCCCCGCGGCGCGGGTGTGCCGGGCCGTCCTGTGGTCGCGGGCGGCGGCGTGGAGCGCTCTTCAAGCGCAGTGAGAGCGGTTCTTGAGCGCGGTGACCGATGGTGTCCCCCAAGGCTGAAGAAGAAGGAGGAGGAGGGAGGAGGTATGGGCACCCCGAACCAGTACGAGCCCGTCCTGCGCGTGGAACGCGGGCGGGCCGGCGAAGAGGAACTGGCCGCACTCACCGTGGTGCTGCTCGCGCTCAGCGCGGGCGGCGCACCCGCCCGCCGGGGCAGGCCGGTCAACGGCTCCCGCTGGTGGAGGAGGCCCCGGGCCTACCGCGGCCCGCGCGGCTGGCAGTGATACGGACCTCGCCCAGAAAGGGATCTGACATGGCAATGACCACTGCCCCCGCCCCCGTCGAGCCGGGGCCGACCGACATCCGCGGACGCGTGGCGGAACTGCACGCGATCCGTGAGGCGGCCCGGCTGGGCCCCAGCGAGAAGGCGACCGCCGCCCAGCACGCCAAGGGCAAGCTGACCGCCCGGGAACGCATCGCCCTGCTGCTGGACGAGAACAGTTTCCAGGAGGTCGAGCAGCTGCGCCGGCACCGGGCGACCGGCTTCGGCCTGGAGGCCAAGAAGCCGTACACGGACGGTGTGATCACCGGCTGGGGCACGGTGGAGGGCCGTACGGTCTTCGTCTACGCCCACGACTTCCGTATCTTCGGCGGCGCGCTCGGCGAGGCGCACGCCACGAAGATCCACAAGATCATGGACATGGCCATCGCGGCCGGGGCGCCGCTGGTCTCCCTCAACGACGGCGCGGGCGCCCGGATCCAGGAGGGCGTCTCCGCGCTGGCCGGCTACGGCGGCATCTTCCAGCGCAACACCAAGGCCTCCGGCGTCATCCCGCAGATCTCGGTGATGCTCGGCCCGTGCGCGGGCGGCGCGGCCTACTCGCCGGCCCTGACCGACTTCGTGTTCATGGTCCGTGAGACCTCGCAGATGTTCATCACCGGCCCGGACGTGGTCAAGGCCGTCACCGGCGAGGAGATCAGCCAGAACGGGCTCGGCGGCGCCGACGTGCACGCCGAGACCAGCGGCGTGGCCCACTTCGCCTACGACGACGAGGAGACCTGCCTCGCCGAGGTCCGCTACCTCCTGTCGATGCTCCCGCAGAACAACCGCGAGAACCCCCCGCACACCACCGCCCACGACCCGGCCGGCCGGCGCGGCGAGATCCTCCTCGACCTGGTGCCCGCGGACGGCAACCGGCCCTACGACATGACGAAGGTCATCGAGGAACTCGTCGACGACGGCGACTACCTCGAGGTCCACGAACGCTGGGCCCGCAACATCATCTGCGCGCTGGCCCGCCTGGACGGCCAGGTGGTGGGCATCGTCGCCAACCAGCCGCAGACCCTCGCCGGCGTCCTGGACATCGAAGCCTCCGAAAAAGCCGCCCGGTTCGTGCAGCTGTGCGACGCCTTCAACATCCCCATCCTCACCCTGCTGGACGTGCCCGGCTTCCTGCCCGGCGTGGACCAGGAGCACGGCGGGATCATCCGGCACGGCGCGAAACTCCTGTACGCGTACTGCAACGCGACGGTGCCGAGGATCTCGCTGATCCTGCGCAAGGCGTACGGCGGTGCCTACATCGTGATGGACTCCCAGTCCATCGGCGCGGACCTCACGTACGCGTGGCCCACCAACGAGATCGCCGTGATGGGCGCCGAGGGCGCCGCCAACGTCATCTTCCGCCGCCAGATCGCCGACGCCGCCGACCCCGAGGCCATGCGCGCCCGCATGGTCAAGGAGTACAAGGCGGAACTCATGCACCCCTACTACGCGGCGGAGCGCGGCCTGGTCGACGACGTCATCGACCCCGCCGAGACCCGCGAGGTCCTCATCCGCGCGCTGGCGATGCTGCACGCCAAACACGCCGACCTGCCCTCCCGCAAACACGGCAACCCCCCGCAGTAACCCCGCGGACCGGCCACGGCGCACCCGCCCGCACCGCCCCGCACCGCCACGGCACCCGCCCGCACCGCACCCGCCCCCGCGCCCCTGCACTTCCCGCCCCCCGCACTCCCCGCCGCTCCGCTTTCCGCCCGGCATTCCGCACCAGGAGCAGACCCCACGGTCTGCTTTGCGGGACGCCGACCGGTCCCGCCCCGCCGCTCCCCGCCCCACCGGAGCGGGCCGGAACAGGCCGGAACCGGACCGGAGTTGCGCAGGACGCCTGGCAGCCGCCCCTCCCCGGCGGCGCACGGGCCGCGGACGGACAGCCTCCCCCACCCCCATTAAAACAGCACGACCGGTCGGGTATTGACAGACCGGATGCGCTGTTTTGTAATCGGGGGTGCGGCACGGGACACCGAGCAGGGGAGACGGCGTGGACATCGACGTACTGGGCGCACTGGCAGTGCGGGAGAACGGGGTGTCCATCACCCCGACGGCGCCGAAACCGCGGCAGGTCCTGGCGCTGCTCGCGCTCCGTGCCGACCAGGTGGTGCCCGTCGCGGCCCTCATCGAGGAACTGTGGGGCAACTCCCCGCCGCGCAGCGCCCGTACCACCCTGCAGACGTACGTGCTGCAGCTGCGCGAGCTCATCGCGCAGGCGCTCGAGCACGGCCGCAGCGGCGCCAAGGACGTCCTGATGACCCTGCCGGGCGGCTATCTGCTCGTCTCCGGCGGCGGCAGCAGCGACGTGCGCGAGTTCGAGCGGCTCGCGGGGGAGGGCTACCGGGCCATGGACCAGGGGGCCTTCGCCGAGGCGGCCCGCACCCTGGCCGGGGCGCTGCGGCTGTGGACGGGGGCCGCGTTCGCCGACGTGCAGGCCGGGGCGCAGCTGGCGATGGAGACCCGGCGGCTGGAGGAGAGCCGGCTGTGCGCGCTGGACCAGCGCATCGAGGCCGATCTGCGGCTGGGCCGCCACCGTGAACTGCTGCCCGAACTGACCGTGCTGACCAGCCGTTACCGCACCCACGAGAACCTGCACGCGCAGTTCATGCTGGCCCTGCACCGCTCCGGCCGGCGCAGCGAGTCGCTCAGCGTCTACCACCAGCTGCGCGCCACCCTCGTCAACGACCTGGGCCTGGAGCCCTCGCCGCGGCTGCGGCGGCTGCAGCACTCCATCCAGACGGCGGCGCCGGAGACGGCGGCGGCGCCCGCACCGTTCGACGGCGCGGGACCCCCCGCGCCCGCACGGGCCCGCTGAACCCGCACCGCCCACGCGGCGGCGGCACGGGCCACCGCCGTGCGGGCGGCCGGCAGCAACTGCGCCGGACTGCAAGGCGGTTCGGCACCTCGGGCCGCCCGGGCACCTCGGGCACCTCGGGCACCTCGGGCACCTCGGGCACCTCGGGCCGCCCCGACCGTCCGGCCGCACCGACCGTCCGAGCGGTGCGGACGGGCCGGATGGTGCGGACGGACGGAGCGGATGGTGCGGACGGACGGGGTGGGTGGTGCGGGTGGTGCGCGGGCTGCCCGCGGATGCGGGAAGCGGCTGAACGCGCCGTATCCGCGGGCCGGATGGACGGCACCCCCGGCGCCACGGGACCAGTGGCGCGACTCCCCTGCCCGGACCGCGGGTCGCCTGCCGGACGGGCCCGGCGGGCGCCGCACGCAGCCCATGCCCGCCGGGAGACCGGCGCGCGGGCCGGCAGCCGCCGTTGCGGCTGCCGTGGGCGGGCAGGGGCAGGCAGGTGGGCGGGCGGCTCATTCTTTGGGCGGAGGGTTTGGGCGCCGGCTGGTTCCCGGGAGCCAGTCGCCTTCGGCGGGATCACCACGGCCGGGGATGTGGCGCGGTGGCGGCGGCGCCCACAATGCCAGGACGGCCACCCGGGATCCGACCCTTGGAGACGCCCACCATGACCTCCGCCCCTCATCCGCACACGGCCTCGCCGACGCCGGCGGCCGACGTGCTCGCCGAGCTCACCGCGGTACTGGCGGGCATGATGCGGGTCGAGCCGCAGTCCCTCGACACGCAGGAGTCCTTCCGGCTGCTGGGCCTGGACTCGATGCTGTCCCTCGAGTTCGTCGCGGCGCTCAACGCCCGTTACGGCACCCAGATTGCGGCCACCGCGCTGTACGACCACCCCACCCCGGAGGCACTGGCCCGGCACGTCGCGGCCGAACTCGCCGCGCCCGGGCCCCTGCCGCGCACCGGCCCCGCCCCGCGGCACGGTGACGGGCAGCCCGACCCGGTCCAGGCCCCGTCTCAGGCTGCGGCTGCGGTGCGCGGTGCCGGCCCGTGGCCCGTCGCGGGGCCGGACACCGTCACCGACACCCTGCGCACGCAGCTCGCCGGGATCCTGCACTGCGCCGCGCAGGACATCGACGTGAGCGCGCCGTTCGCCGCGCTGGGACTGGACTCCATCCTGGCCGCGGAGTTCCTGGCCGGCATCAACCGCACCTACGGCCTCAGCGAGCAGACCGACCTGCTCTACGACCACCCCGACCTCGCGGCCATGGCCGCACACGTCACCGCGCAGGTGACGGACACCCGCACCACCGGCCCCGCACCCGCGTCCGGCTCCGCACCCGCACCCGCGTCCGGCCCCGCCCCCGCGCAGCCGCCGCGGGCCGTGGAGATCGACCTGAACGCCCTGCTGGACGCGGTGCGCGACGAGGTGCTCAGCATCGACGAGGCGGCTGCCCTGCTGGCGGCCCGTTCCGCCTGACACGAAGGGCACACGGTGACGGACACCCGCGAGATCCTGACGCGGTTCAAAGGCGGCACCCTGCAGCGCGAGCACGCCGTGGCCCTGCTGCGCGGCGCCGCATCGCCGGCCGGAGCACCGCCGCGGCCCGGCCCCGCGGTGCGGCCCGCGGCGGAGCGTGAACCACCGGCCGGCCCCGGTGCCGGCGGCGCCGAGCCGTGCGCCGTCGTGGGAATGCAGGGCTGTTTCCCGCACGCCGACGACCTGGACGCCTTCTGGCGCCACGCCCTGGAACAGCACACCCCCACGGCATCGTCCCCGCGGGGAGGGGACCGATTCGCGGACGGCATCCGGGAGTTCGACGCCGGCCTGCTCGCCCTGTTCGGCCTCGACACCGCCGGCGCGGCCGTCCTGGACTCCCGTGAACGCCTGCTGGCGCGCAGCGCGTGGCAGACCCTGGAGAGCGCCGGATACGCCGGAGTACGGACCGACCGGCTCACCGGCCCCGACCACGCAGGGCGCAGCGTCGGTGTCTACCTCGCCGCCGGCCCGGCAGACAACGCGCCGGGCGGGGACACGCCGGGCGGGCCCGGACCGGCCGGGCGGCTGTCGCGGCTGCTCGACCTGCGCGGGCCCAGCCTGAGCGTCGACACCGGCGCGTCCTCCTTCCTCACCGCGCTGCACCTCGCACTCGGCGCGCTGCGCGCGGGGGAGTGCGAGGCGGCGCTGGCCGGCGCCGTCGAGCTGCCACCGCGTCCGGCACCTCGGCCGCCCCGCACCGGCACCCACATTGACACCGGCACCCACACCGACACCGGTGCGGGCACGGATGCCGGTGTCGATGCCGATGGTGGGGGTGGTGGTGTCGGGGACGGTGGCGGGGGAGTGGTGGTCGTGCTGCTCAAGCCGCTGGCCGCGGCCCGTGCCGCCGGGGACCGCGTGTACGCGGTGATCCGCGCCGGCGCGGCCGGTCACCCGGGCCGCCTGGGAGCCGTACCGCACCACGCCCGGCTGGTCGGCCGGGCGCTGGCTGCGGCCGGCCTGACCGCCCCGGCCGCCGATCCGCACGGGACGCGCACCGGGCCGCCGCCGCAGATCACTCGGCAGCCGGCGCCGGCCGCCGCCCCCGGTCCGGACGGCCCGGGGGCGGGCCTGGTGGCGGGGGCCGGACTGGAGGCGCTGGGCATCGCTGTGCGGGAGAGCGCCCGGACGGCGGACCCGGCGGGTGACACGGGGGACGGCCCGGGGGTGGTCGCCGGGGCGGCCGCCCTGGTCCGTGCCGTGGGGCAGTTGCGCCACGCCACGCTGCTGCCCGGGCCCGGCCGGGCGGCGCCCGCCGGCTGGGAGCCGGCCCGCCGCGACGACGGCACCACGGTGCCCCGCAGGGCCCTGGTCGGCGTGTCCGGGCCGCCGGCCGCGGACGCCGTGCTGGTCGTGGAGGAGGCACCCCCCGCCCACCGTCCCCCCGCGCGGCCCGCCCGCCGCCCCGCAGACGCGGAACTGGTACTGCTGTCCGCCGCCACGCCCCGGCAACTGGCCGCCACCGCGGCGCGGTTCGCCCGCTGGCTGACCGGCGCCGCTGCGCACGGCGGCCCGCCCGGAGCGGACCTCGCCGCGGTCGCGCACGAACTGCGGCTGGGACGCGCGGCCCTGCGCTGCCGTCTGGCGGTGGTCGCCCACACGGTCACCGGCCTGGCCGCACAGCTGGCCGCCTTCGCCGAGGCCGCCGGCCCCGGCCGGCACCCGGCGGGCGTACACAGCGCCGACCTGCGCGACGCAGGCGACCCGCTGCTGCTCGACGGGCTCGCGGAGACCCGTACCTACGTGGCCGCCCTGTGGCAGGGCGGCCGCCTCGAACAGCTGGCGCGGCTGTGGCTGGCCGGCACCGACATCTGCGCCGTACTGCCCGCGCACCCCGGATCCGCGGGCATCGAACTGCCCCCCACCGTCCTGCAACCCCAACCCCAGCCCCAACCCCAGCCCCAACCCCAGCCCCAACCCGAGCCCCAACCCGAGCCCCAACCCGAGCCCCAACCCGAGCCCCAACCCGAGCCCCAACCCGAGCCCCAACCCGAGCCCCAACCCGAGTCCGAGCCCCAACCCCAGTCCGAGCCCCAACCCCAGCCCGAGCCCCAACCCCAGCCCGAGCCCCACTCTCAGCCTGAGCCCCACTCTCAGCCCGAGCCCGAGCCCGAGCCCGAGTCTCAGGTCCACGCCCGGTCTCAGGTGCAGTTCCGGTCTCGACGCGGGCCTCAGGAACGGCCGGTGGAGTCCGGCCCGGACGCGACGGCGTCCGGCGCGGGTGTGCCCGCACCCGACGGCGGCACGGACGGAGCACGGCGGTGACCGCACCCCTGACATCCCCGCCCCCGTCACCGTCGCTGTCCGCGGTCGCACCCTCGTCCTCGTTCCCGGCCCCGGCCCCGGCTCCGGCCCTGGTCCCGGCGTCCGTTCCGGTTGGCGTCGCGGGTGCGGACGCGGGCACGGACGAGCCGGTCAAGCTGTGGCTGTGTCCCAACGACGGCCTGCCGCCCGCGGTCGCCGGCCTGCTCGCCGCGCACTGGCTCGACGCGCAGGAGCAGAAGACCGCGAGCCGTTTCCTGTTCGAACGCGACCGGCGCCAGTACCTGCTCGCGCACACCCTGGTGCGGCGCGCGCTGGCGCTGGAGGCGGGCCTGGCCGAGGCCGAGCTGGTCATCTGGCGTTCCGCGCGGGGCCGTCCCTTCCTGCGGCCCGCTCCGGGTGAACTGCCGCGCGGCGGAGCGCAGTTGGACTTCAACCTCTCCCACGCGGGCGGCTACAGCCTGCTGGGTATCGTGCGCCGCCACCGCATCGGTGTGGACGTGGAGCGGCTGGAGGACCGGGACGAGCGGGCCATCACCACCATCGTGCGCACCTTCGCCGCCCCGGAGCGGGAGTGGGTCGAGCAGGCGGCACAGGGCCCGGACCGCGACCGGCGGGCACTGCGGGTGTGGACGCTCAAGGAGGCCTACTCCAAGGCCCGCGGGCTCGGCCTGGGACTGCCCTTCGACGCGTTCGTCTTCACCCTGGACGACGAACGCGGCGTACGCGCCTTCACGCCGCCCGCCGACGACACGGCCCGCCCGTGGCGGTTCGTCGAACTGGAGCCGGTGCCCGGCGTGCTGGTCGCCGTCGCCGTGCCCGCCGACGCGGCCCAGGACCCGGTGCTCCACCTCGGCTACGGCTTCCCCTGGAGCCGCTCGGAGCTCCGCAGTTTCCCGCTGCCCCGGCCGGTGGGGGGCCGCCTGGCCGCGGTCCCGGCGTGACTTCCCGGGCCGGTGCGGCGGCCCGGGGGCATCTCCAGCGGGCTTCGAAGACCTCTTGAGCCGGGACACCTACCGTGAGGCGTCCGCTGTTCCTGCTGTCTGCAGCCAGGAGGCCGCCGTGCCCATCCTCAGGTATCCGCAGAGCCCGCTGGACGACCTGCTGCGGCGGGCCGCGGACCGTGACGGCGACGCCCCGGCCGTGGTCACGGCCGGGGCCGCGGTGACGTACGCCGCCCTGGACCGGGAGGCGGACCGCATCGCCCGCTACGTGGGGCGCACCGTCCGGCGGGCCGACGCCGTCGTCGCCGCGGCCACCACCCTCGACACCGCCTTCCCCGCCGTGTACTACGGCACCGTCCGCAGCGGCCGGCTGCTGGCCCTGCTCGATCCGCGGATGGGGCCGGCCGCGCTGCACGAGGTGTGCGCGGCGGCCGGGGTCGAGATCGCCTTCGTACCCGGAGCGCTGGCCGCGCTGCTCGCCGCACTCGCGGACCGGCTGCCCCGGCTGCACACCATCGTGGTGACCGACCCCACGGACCCCACCGGCCGCCCCGCACCCGTGCGCCCCGCACCCGGCGGCTCGGTATCCGGCGGCTGGGTGCCGGACCGTCAGCCGTCCGGTGTCCAGCTGTCCGGTGTCCAGCCGTCCGGTGTCCCGGTGTCGGATGTTGCGGTGTCGGGTGCTGCGGTGTCCGGTGGGCAGGGGGCCTGCGCGGTGGTGGCGCTGTCCGCGGCTCTGGCGGCGGTGCCCGCCACCGGGTCCGTACGCAGGGCGCGGCCCGGTGTGGACGCGGTGGCGTGCCTGCAGTTCGCGCCGGACGGCGGCGGGCGGTTGAAAGGTGTGCGCATGACGCACCGCAATCTCGTCGCGGGCGCCGCCCAGACCGCCCTGGCCCACCGGCTCGGTGCCTCCTCCGTCGTCCTCAACCATCTGCCGCAGTACCACGCCGTGCACCTCAACTCGGCCGTGCACGCCGGAGCCCGGCAGGTGCTGTGCACGGACCCCGACCCCTTCGGGGCGCTGGCGGAGGCAGCGCGGGCGGAGGCCACGCACTACTACGGGCTGCCCGCCCGGCTGGACCGGCTGGCGGGTGATTCCCGGCTGGCCGCGGGCCGGGCGCACCTGCCCGGCCGGCACCTGAGCGCCATCCATGTCAGCGGCGGGGTACTGGCGCCGGAACGGGCCCGTGCGCTGCGCGACGCGCTGCGCGTGTCCGTTCTGCAGGGCTACGGCCTGACCGAGGTCTTCACGCTCTCCCACCACCAGCCGCCCGGCTCCCGGCCCGGTCTCGGCGCGGTCGGGGTGCCGCTGCCGGGCACCGAGTGCCGGGTCGTCCTGCCCGGCAGCACCCGGCCCGCCGCGGTGTGGTCGACCGGCGAGGTGCAGATCCGCGGACCGCAGCTGAGCCCCGGCCCGGCGGACGGACCCGGCCCGGCACCGCGGGACGCGGACGGCTGGCTGGCCACCGGTGACACGGGCTACCTCGACGCGGACGGCGGACTGCACCTCGTGGACGCGCACCGCTCCGTGTTCACCTGCGACGACGCGCTGGTCGCGCCCAGCGTGGTGGAGCGGGTCATCGGCCAGGACCCGCGGGTGGCCGACTGCATCGTCGCGGACTGGCCCGACCCGGCGCGCGGCGCCCTGGTCTGGGCCGGCGTGGTGCTGCGCGAGGCGCCCGACGGCGATGCCCCCGGTCTCCTCGACGTCCTCGACTCCGTCGCCGAACAGGCCAACGCCCGGCTCGGCCCCGGCGAGCAGATCCGCCGCCTGGAGGCCCTCGACGCCGTCCCCCGCCGGCCGGGCGGCCGGCCCGCCCGCCGCGAACTGCGCCTGCGGCTGCACGCCCTGGCCGCCGGGGAAGCCGCCGCCTGACCCACCCCGGCCGGCACCCCCGGTACGGACCGCGGCACAACCAGCCCGGGGACAAGAAGACAAGGAGACTTGCGGACAAGGGGACTTGAGGGCGACGGACCCCGGACCCGCCCCGCGGGCAACGGCCCCGCGCCCGCCGCCCGGAGGAGACCGGGCCGGAGCCCGCGCATCCCGGCCCCGGCGGCCCGGAGGTCAACGGGCCGGGGACACAGGGCCGGAGAGATCGGAGGCCGGCCGCAGGCGGGGGCCGGGCCGGCGGGGTGAGACGTGGTAGCGGACCGGTCGTGGCCCGCTGGAGCGCACCGGACACGGCGCCGCCCGCCGCCTACGGTGACCTGGCGGGACATCCCGGGATCCGGCGGGACATCCCCGGACGACAGGGAGGAGGCCGCCATGGACGAGCGGCACGCCGCACTCCGGGTGCTCCCCGCGCCAGCCCCCGCACACGACGAACACGCCGGCCGTGCCCCGGCCCCCCGGCCCGGCGCGACGGCCGCCGTGCGGGTGCACGTGGTCGGCGAGGACCCGCTCGCCCGCCGCGGCATCACGGCCCTGCTCGAGGGCCACCCCGGTATCCGTGTCACCGGCGAGAGCGAACCGGGGCCGGAACTGCTGCGCGCGCTGGCCGCCCGGCCGCCCCATGTCCTGGTCGCCCACGGCGCGTTCGCGGGCGACCAGCGCGAGGCCCTGGCCTTCGGCGGCGGGGACCTGCCGCTGCTGGTCCTGGGCGGCCCGGCCCGCACCGACCGTGCCGGCCGGCCGGCCGGCGGGCATCTGCCGGCCACCGCCACCGCGGGCCAGCTGGCCTCCGCCGTGGTGCTGGCCGCGGCCGGCTACACCCTCGCGCACGGACCCGCCCCGGCCCCGGCCGGACGCCGATCCGCCGCCGCGCCCATCCCGCCGATCTCACCGGTCAGCCCCGACCGGCTGACCGACCGCGAGTGCCAGGTCCTCGACCTGCTGGCCCGCGGCCTGTCCAACGGCGAGATAGCCCAGGCCCTGACCCTGTCCGAGCACACCGTCAAGACCCACGTGCAGAACCTGCTGCACAAGCTGCGCCTGCGCAACCGCGTCCACGCGGCCATCTACGCCTTCGAATCAGGCCTGCGCCCCCCGGCCGCCCGCCCCTCCGCCTGACCCGCCCAAGCCCGTCCCCCGGACCCGGCCCTCAAGCCCGTCCCCCGAAGGCGGCTCTCCAGCCCGTCTCGCTTGGCCCGGCCCTCAAGTGCGGCCTTCGAGCCCGGTCTTCAGGGTTTGGGTCTTCGGCCGGACGGCCGCGGGAGCGCCGGGCCGGGCGGGGTGACGGGCCCGGCAGATGACGAAGGTGACGCTGATCAGCAGGGCCCAGGAGATCCATTTGGAAGCGGAGACGGGTTCCCAGCCGTGGAGTTGGTAGGGCTTTCAACTGTTGCATGATCCATCAGTAAATATCAGCTTTTCTCATCTGTTATCTTGATCGCGTGAAGCTTTCCGAATGGGCGGCGCGCAACGGTGTGCACTACCAGACCGCGTGGACGTGGGCGAAAGAGGGCCGCATGCCGGTCCCGGTGCGCCAGACGCCGTCTGGTACGTGGTTGGTCGACGAGCCCGCCCCGGAGACGTCCGGCCGTGTCGTGGCGTACTGCCGGGTTTCGTCGGCGGACCAGAAGCCGGATCTTGACCGGCAGGTGGCCCGCGTGGTCCAGGGGGCTACCGGGCTCGGCCTGCCGGTTGCGGAGGTCGTGACCGAGGTCGGCTCGGGGCTGAACGGGCGTCGGCGCAAGTTGCACCGCCTGCTGTCCGATCCGCGGGCCGCGGTGATCGTGGTCGAGCACCGGGACCGGCTGGCCCGGTTCGGCGTCGAGCATCTCGAAGCCGTCCTGTCCGCCTCCGGGCGGCGCCTGGTTGTCCTCGACCCCACCGAGACCGCCGATGACCTGGTGCGCGACATCACCGAGGTGCTGACCTCGATGTGTGCCCGCCTGTACGGGCGGCGGGCGGCGAAGGACCGGGCCGCCCGCGCGGTGGCCGTGGCGACCGGCGAGGCTGCCGAGTGAAGAAATTCCAGCCACAGCCCGGGTTCCAGGTTCAGGCGTTCCGGTTCGCCCTGGACCCGAACACGACTCAGGAGCACGCGCTGCGCTCGCACTGCGGCGCGGCGCGTGCCGCGTACAACTGGGCTGTCGGTTGGGTGACCGCGTCGTGGTGGCAGCGCCGCGCGGAGGAGTCCTACGGCATCGCCGAGGCCGGGCTGACGCAGTGGCGGCCGTGGTCGCTGCCCGCACTGAGGAAGGCGTTCAACGAGACCAAGCACGCTGACCCCAGGTTCGCCGCCTGGTGGGAGGAGAACTCCAAAGAGGCGTACAACACCGGCCTCGCCAACGCTGCGGCGGCGTTCGACAACTACACCAAGTCCAAGCAGGGCAAGCGGCACGGCAAGCGGATGGGTACGCCCCGCTTCAAGTCGAAGCGGAAGGCCCGTCTTTCCTGCCGGTTCACGACCGGCGCGATCCGCGTGGACACGGGCGGCCGGCACGTGACGCTGCCGAGGCTGGGCACGATCCGTACCCACGAGCCCACGGTGAAGCTCCTCGCGCGCGTTGAGGCCGGGACGGCCCGGATCCTGTCCGCGACCGTGCGGCACGAGCGCGGACGCTGGTACGTCGCCTTCCAGGCCGAGGTCAAGCGCGACCTCGAACGTGTGGCGCGGCCGGACGTGGCGGTCGGCATCGACCTCGGCGTGAAGACCCTCGCGGTCATGGCCGACTCGACGGGTGAGATCCGCACCGTCGCGAACCCCGGACACTACGACCGGGCACGCAAGCAGCTGCGCCGCGCCTCTCGCATCGTCTCCCGCCGCCAGGGCCCCGACCGGCGCACCGGACAGAAGCCGTCGAAGCGGTGGGAGAAGGCCAACGCCGCCCGCAACCGCGTGCACCACCGGGTGGCGAACCTCCGCGCGGACGCCCTGCACAAGCTCACCACGAGCGTTGCGGCCGAGTACGGCACGGTCGTGATCGAGGACCTGAACGTCGCCGGGATGCTCCGCAACCGGCGCCTCGCGCGCAGGATCGCCGACGCCGGATTCGCAGAGATCCGACGCCAGCTCACCTATAAAACCCGCCAGCGCCACACCACCCACCTCGTGGCCGCGGACCGCTGGTACCCCTCCTCGAAGACCTGTTCCGGGTGCGGCGCGGTGAAAGCCAAGCTGCCGCTGCACGTCCGGACCTACGAATGCGACACCTGCGGCCTGGTCATCGACCGGGACGACAACGCCGCACTCAACCTCGCCGCTCTCGCGGCAGCCTGCCTGACTGGTACCGGAGTGGCTGGAGACCAGGACGCCACCGAGGTGGTGTCGAAGCCTCGTAGAGCCGACCAGAAGACCCGCGCCACCCGCACCCGCCGCAAGGCGAGCGCGGGGCGGGCAGGTGGCGCACCCCTGCCGCACCAGCGGCAGGAGGAAGCGAGAGACCGTACTCACGCCGAAGCCCTCACGCTTTGGTGACGAGACGGACCTTCCGGGCCGAAATGCCCGGAATGCTGAGAGCAGCTGAGGCTCTTAGCAACGGCGCACCGTCTGGGCCAGCCGATGTCCTCGTCGGAGGGGGCGGGTGCCTCTCCGGCCGGCCCGCCGGCGCCCGGTGCCCGGGCCCGGCTGCCGTGTCCCGCGGCGGCCGTCCACGCCGCCCGGTGCGCGCACACCGATGGCCTCATCGTCGACTCCCGGACGTTTGACATGCGCAAGGACTCCACGCCGGCCGGGTGTGCCGGCCGGATGATGCCGAGCGTGCCCGGCCGCGCTGGAGGAACGCTGGAGAAGTGCACGAGACGGACGTGAGACGGACGTGAGACGGACGTGAGAGGGGCGTGAGAGGGGCGTGAGGCGGGCGTGAGGTCCGCACGAGATTTCCGCCCCCGGCCTGGCAAAGGTTTGCCCGCGTGTTGCCCGGCGCCCTACGCTCGGGGCGGCTCCCGGCGAAACTTTCTTGCCCGCTCACCCCAGGGGATTCGAATCATGCTGCGACAGCCCGCGTTCGGACACCGCCTGAAGAAGCTCCGGATGGCCCAGGGGCTGTCGCAGACGGCCCTGGCCGGTGAGGGCATGTCCACCGGCTACCTCTCCCGTCTGGAGTCCGGGGCGCGCCAGCCCACCGACCGGGCCGTGGGCTACCTCGCCGACCGGCTGGGCCTTGAGGTCGCCGATTTCGAGGAGCCGGTCACCGGCTCGCTGGCCCACGCGCTGACCCTGGCCTCCTCCACCGGTTCCGCGGACGCCATCGAGGCGCTGCGCGCGGCACTCGCCGCCGAGGGCCACGAAAGCGCGGTGCTGCGCTGGCAGGCGCTGTGGCTGCTGGCGAGGGCCGCACGCCTGCAGGGCGACCATGCCGCGGAGCGCGCCCACCTCGCCCAACTGGTCGCGCTCGGCGACGAGGTGGGCCTGGCCGAGCTGCGGGTGCGCGGCCTGACCCGGCTGGCACGCTGCCTGCGTTCGCTCGGCGAGATCACCCCCGCCCTGGACGCGGCCGTCGCCGCCCACCGGCTCGCCCTGGGCGAGGACCTGGGCGTCGAGGACCGTGCCGCCGCGCTGCTGGCCCTGGTGTCGGTCCAGGCGGAGGCCGGGCAGGTGCCGGAGGCCCGGGTGCACGCCGACGAACTCACCGCCCTGGTCGAGGGCCGCAGCGACACGCTGTGGGCCGAGGCGATGTGGACGGCCGCCGCCGTGCGGGTGCGCCAGGGCGACCACACCGGCGCGCAGCACTGCCTCGACCAGGCCCTGGAACGCTTCAGCAGCCAGGAGGACCTGGTGCTGTGGCTGAGACTGCGGCTCGCCGCGGGCCGGCTGCACCTGCAGAAACTGCCCGCCGACCCCGCACAGGCACAGCGCTGCGCCGAGCAGGCCGAGGCCGCTCTCACCTTCGTCGGCACCCCCGCCCTGCGCCAGGACCTGACCGCGCTGAAGGCCGATCTGGCCTTCGCCACCGGCCGCTACGACGATGCCCGCGCCCTGCTGGGCGGCCTGGCCGGGGACGAGCCGAGGATGACCTACCGCGACCGGGTCCGGCTGGAGATCCTGCGCCAGCAGCTGCTGATCCTGGGCGGCGACGTCTCCGGCGTGGACGGGCTGCGCACCCTCGCCCAGCAGGCCCAGGCCGACGCCAACATCGACCTCGCCGCGGAGATCTGGCGCACCCTCGCGGACGCCCTCACCCCCGCCCCGCCGGCCTGAGGACTGTCCCCGCACCCCCCCCGCACACCCCCCCCGCACACCCCACCCCGCACACCCCACCCCGCACACCCCACCCCGCACACTCCGCCCGGCACGCTCACCCCCCCCGGCACGCCCACCCTCGTGCGTCCCGGTCCCGGTCCCGGGGCCGGCAGCCGGCGGGGCGGGAAATTCGGATGGCCGGCGCAGCGGATTTCCCGCCGCCCCGGGGGATTTGCTTTCCCGCCTTCCCGCCTTCCCGACCTTCCCGCTTTTCCGGGTTTTTCTCGACGGCGCCTCGAATTCCGGTGGACGGGGCGGAAGTTGCCTTGACGTGTGGAGTGCCGGTTCGTGAATCTCGGTACGGTACTGGCCGTTCACGCCCGAAGGGACACCATCGTGGTCAGCAAGAAGAGGAATCCCGCAGGACCCGAGCCGGAGCTCATCCCCGCCTTCGGCAGTGAGGTCACCGACGGTCTGGACGAGGACACGGAGGCGGACGTCCTGGGCAGCATCGCCCTGCAGTAGGGCGGCGTCGCGCAGCAGGACGGCGGGCGGACACGGGGAGGGGACCCGCCCGGCGGGTCCCCTCCCCTCGTCTCCCCTCGTCCCGTCCGCCGGCCGGTGCCGTCAGGACGTCACGAGCGCCACGCACATCGCGCCCAGGGCCACCGCCTGCAGCACGACCCGGGCGTTGATGACGCTGTCCCAGGTGCGCTGCAGGCCCCGCGCGTCGGGCGCGGTGCGGCAGTCCAGCGCCGCGCCGGTGAGCTCCTTGTTCACCGGCGCGCTGACCTTGTTGTAGACGGCCAGCCACACCACCAGGGCCAGCGCCGCCACCGCCGCGGCGACGGCCGGCGCCGTCTCGCCGCCGAAGCCGGCCGCGACGGCCGTGGCCACGGTGGCGACCAGGCCGAAGACGCCCGGGACGGGCATCCGCCGGTCCCCGAAGCGGTGGATCTGCCCCATGGTGCTGGTCAGCACCGCGTCGTCGACGTGCGCGAGGGCGGGCCGCTGGACGATCGCGGAGAAGACGTCGGTGCCGTAGACCACCGCGTTGGCCATCGTGGCCACCACGGCCAGGGTTTGTACGAGCGCTTCCATCACAACCACCCTTGTCCGTCTGCCGGTTGCCACAAGGGCCTTGCCGCCCCGTGGATATATCAATGCTAGATGTCCTGCCGACACTATCAAGTTCAGTGCTTCGAATGCTAGCGTTGACAACTGCATTGGTTCGCAAGGGATTCAGCGGGGACGTGGGACGGCCCGGCCGCGGCGGTCCGCCGTACCGCGCCCTGCGAGGACATCCGCCCGCACCGCCACGAGGAGACACCCAGATGGCCATTGGACGTGCCCGTCGCGTACTCATCGCCGGCGGAGGGATCGGCGGCCTGGCCGCGGCCCTCGCGCTGCAGCGCAGCGGTGTGGAGTGTGTGGTCTTCGAACGGGCCGAGGAACTGCGCGACGGCGGCGCGGGCCTGCACATCTGGACCAACGGAGTCCTCGCGCTGGACTATTTGGGCGTGGCCGGCCAGGTCCTGGAGACGGCCCCCGCGCAGCAGGTCGCGCACTTCAGCACCCACCGCGGCGAGGTGCTGGGCGCCTGGCCGGTGGGTGACTTCGTCGAGCGCTACGGAGCGCCCACGATCGCCGTCGAGCGCTCCGTCCTGCACGGTGTGCTGCGCGACGCCCTGCAGGGCTCCCCGGTGCGCACCGGGGCGCACGTGGTCGGCTTCGATCAGGACGAGGACGGGGTCACCGTGCGCTTCGCGGACGGCGGCAGCGAGCGGGGCGACCTGCTCATCGGGGCCGACGGCATCCACGGCACCGTCCGCGACTGCCTGTTCGGCCCCGCCGGCAACCGCTACAGCGGCTACATCGCCTGGCGCGGCCGCTCCCCCCTCCAGCACCCCGACATCCCGCCGGGGACCTTCAACGCGATGTTCGGGCCCGGGGTCCGGTTCACCTACTACGACGTCGCGCCCGGCCTGGTGCACTGGATGAGCGTGGCCAACGGGCCCGCCGGCGGACGCGACGAGCCCGGCGTGCGTGAGATGCTGCTGCGCCGGCACCGGGGCTGGGGCGGCCCGGTCGCCGACATCCTCGCCGCCACCCCGGAGGAGGGCATCATCCGGGGCGACGTCGAGGGCCGCCGCCCCGAACGCCGCTGGGGCCGCGGCCGTGTCACCCTCCTCGGGGACGCCGCGCACCCCATCACCTTCAACATCGGCCAGGGCGCCTGTCAGGCGCTGGAGGACGCCCTCGTGCTCGCCGAGCACCTGGCACCCGCCGGCGGCGACCCGGTCGCGGCGCTGCGCCGCTACGAGCAGGAGCGCCGCGCCCGCACCGCGCCGCTGCAGCGGATCGCGTGGCGGATCGGGCGGATGGGCGCGGTGGAGAATCCGCTGCTGATCCGGGCGCGCGAGGCGTTCATGCGCAAGAACTGGAACACCAAGGCCTTCGCCGCGGCCGAGAAGGGCCAGGTCTCCTACGGCACCCGCTGGGCCCGCGAGACCCGCCCGGACCACCCGGTCCCCGCCCCCCGCACCACCGTGGACTGACGCCGGGCCCGAACTCCGTTGGTCCGGCCCCGGGTTCGTGCCATCGCGGACCGGCCCCGGGCCCGTACCCCGGTGGGTCGCCTCCGGGTTCGTGTCACTGCGAGCCGGCTCTGGGCCGCGCCATGGTGGACCGGCCCCGGGCCCGAACTCCGGTGGTCCGGCCCCGGGTTCGTGCCATCGCGGACCGGCCCGGGCCCGTACCCCGGTGGGTCGCCTCCGGGTTCGTGTCACTGCGGGCCGGCTCTGGGCCGCGCCATGGTGGACCGGCCCCGGGCCCGAACCCCAATGGGCTGATGCCAGGCCCGAACCCCGCTGGGCTGACCCCAGGCCGGCAGCACCGTGGACCCGTCCCAGGCCCGAACCGCCGTGCACCGGCCCCAGGCCCGCACCGTCCTGGGCCAACGCCCCGGCCCGGCCCGGGCCCCGGGCCGGTCGGGGGCGCGCCCTGGCCAGGGGTGCAACTCGGACAGGGGCGCACTCTGCTCCAGGGCGCACTCTGCTCCAGGGCGCACTCCGGTCCGGGGCGCACTCCGGTCCGGGCTCCGCCTCCGGTCCGGGGCGCGCCCGAGCGCTCCGGACCCGAGCGCTCCGGACCCGGCCGCCCGCGCGCGTCGGCCGCCGAGGCATCGGCCCCGGGCCGCGCTCCCGCCGGGGAGGGCAGCGGCGGCCGGAGCGCCCGCCTGCCGCAGCCGTCGAGGGGGCCCGCCCGAGCACCCCCGCCTGCGTACCCCGGCCCGTTCCCGAAGCCACCGGCCGGCCACGGCGCCCGCCCCGCCCCGATACGGCACTTCCGGGACCTCGGCCGCACCCTCAACTCCCCGCCGCCACGGCCCGCGTTCACGCCCCGCAGGGCACGGCCTCACGATCCACGCCGGGACCGACCGCACCCGCCCCGCCCACGCGCCGGAGCCCGCCCGGAACACCGCACCCAGGGCCGGCTCCCCGGGATGGCACCGAACCGCAACAGGACCCGAAGCAACGACATGGACGCCCCGCCAGGAAACACCCCCGGCCGAAACCCCGCACCGCCTCCGGGTCAGTCCGGCGGAGCCGCCCGCTGCGGCGCCGACGGCCGCGCCGCGGCCCGTGCCGCCGGGTACAGGCCGTCCCAGACCGGGTGGTCGGGCGGAAACCCCAGGGAGACCAGGACGTTGACCAGCATCCCGTACGCCATGAACGTGGTGGTCCGGCCGGTGTCCGCGCCGAGCGGCAGATGGACGGTGTCCCACAGCCGCTGCCACTCGGCGCGGACCGCCTCGCCGAACCCGGCGTCGCCCCGCGCCTCGCACGCCGCCACCGCGACGTACACCTGCATCTGCATCAGCAGCCGTTCCGGTTCCTTGAGAATGACGCGGGTGTACGCGTTGGCCATCGCGCCCAGCGCCTCCTCGCCGCTCAGCCCCTCGGTCGCCTCGGCGAACAGCCGTGTGGTGTCGGCCAGGCAGCGCCGCGCCGCCGCGAGGAACAGCGCCCGCTTGCCCGCGAAGAGGCGGAAGAGGTACGGCTGCGACACCCCCGCGCGCCGGGCGACGGCCTCGGTGGAGGTGCCGTCGTACCCGCCCCGGGCGAACTCGCTCAGGGCCGCGCGGATGACGCTCTCGCGCCGCTCGTCTGCACTCATCCTCACCATGACCGAAAGTTAGTGGTTGATCACTAACTCGGTCAAGGGGGGCGGGGCGGAAAGCCCGGCCCGGGTGGAATCCGGGTGGAATCCCGGCGGACCCCGGCGGGAAAAGCGCCCCCCGGGGACGGGGGAATCCGGTGGAGGAAATCCCGCGCGGTGGTGCCGGTCCAGACGCATTCGAGGAATGCGCCAGAACTCCGTGCCAGATTCACAGAATCGAGATCCGCTCGCCGACGGCTCGATGACCTTTCTCCGGCGCTTTCGTCAACTCAGTGAGGCAGGAACGGGGATGATCGACAATTTCTTCACGATGTTTCCCGGGCAGGGCTCGCAGCGCGCGGGCATGGCCGGGCATCTGCTGCGTGAGCACCCCCGCACCGCCGGACGCGTCCTGGCGCGCGCGCAGGACGCCACCGGCCTGCCGCTGACCGCGCTGTGCAGCACGGCGGGGGAGGAGGAGCTGGCCCCGACCGAGATTGCCCAGCCCGCCATCGTCGCCACCAGCCTCGCGGTGCTCGAAGTGCTGCGCGAGGAGGCCGGGTTCGTGCCGGCCGTGGTGGCCGGGCACAGCCTGGGCGAGTACACGGCGCTGGTCGCCGCCGGGGTGCTGGGCGCCGACGAGGCGCTGCGGCTGGTGCGCCGCCGCGGCGAGCTGATGGCCGGCGTCTCGCGCCGGGCCGGCGGGGCGATGACGGCCGTACTGGGCCTCGACCCCGCCCGGATCGAGGAGATCTGCGCCGGCTGTGCCCCGCTGGGCGTGGTGGAGATCGCCAACTACAACGAGCCGGGCCAGACGGTGATCTCCGGGCAGCGCGCGGCGGTCGAGGAGGCCGCCCGCCGCGCGCTGGCGGCCGGCGCCGAACGGGTGGTGGCGCTGAAGGTCTCGGCGCCCTTCCACTGCTCGCTGATGCGGGCGATCGAGGACGAGTTCGCCGCCGAACTGGAGCGCGTCACCTTCGCCGCACCCCGGCTGCCGGTGATCAGCTCGGTCACCGGCACCCTGGTGCGCGACGGCGCGCACGCCCGGGACCTGCTGCGCCGTCAGCTGGCCGGGCCGGTGCGCTGGGTGGACGTGCTGGGCGCCGCGGGAGCGCACGGGACGGGCGGCTGCCTCGAGGCCGGCCCCGGCCGGGTGCTGAGCGGCTTCGCCAACCGCACCGGCGTCCACTCCGTGGTGCGCAGCACCCACGACGCGCGCCGCATCACCGCGCTGCTGCGCGAGCTGAGGCAGGAGTCCGCCCCTGACGCCGCCGCCTGACCCGCCGCGCGGGGCGGCCCCCGACCCACGGGCCCCCGCCCCCCGCCCCCGCACCTGCTCCCCCTGCCCGTCCTGCTCGTCCTGCTCGTCCTGCTCGTCCTGCTCCCGTCCTGTTCCCTCTTCTCCTTCTTCCCTCTCCCGTTCCCGTCCGTCCGGTGCCGGCCTCCGGTGCCGGCACCGGAGAACGACCCATCCGAAAGGCAGCCAACGGTGTCCGAAACCCTGACTTCCACCTCGACCGACTACTTCCATGCGGTCCAGGCCGCCATCGCCGACGCCCTCGGCATCGACGAGTCCGAGGCGGTTGCCGAGGCGACCCTGCTCGGACAGCTGGGCGCCGAGTCGATCGACCTGCTCGACATCCTCTTCCGCATCGAGCGCGCCACCAAGGTGAAGATCACCGTGGCCGACATCGCCGCGCTGCTCCAGGGCGGCATCCCCGACGAGGAGTTCGGTGACGAGAACGAGGTCGTCAACGACACCGGCCTCACCCACCTGGAGAAGGTCCTGCCGCAGTTCGACCGCAGCCAGCTCGCCGAGCCGCTGACCGCCGAGGGCGTGCTGGGCCTGTTCACCGTGCAGAACCTGACCGACCTGCTGACCGAGCGGGCCGCGGCGCAGAACGCCGCCTGACCCCACCCGGCCGGTGGTGTGCGGGCAGGCGGCGTCCCGCGCACCACCTGTCGCCTCCCGCCCCTCCCCTGCCAGCGGCCGGCCGGGGTGCGGCCCCTGTCCGCGCGGGCCCCGGCAGCCGCCGCCCACCTCGTAGCAGAAACGGGAAGAGACAGATGAAGCTGAAGGACCGCACCGCCCTGGTCACCGGTGCCTCACGCGGCATCGGCCGGGCCATCGCCCTGGCCCTGGCCGAGCAGGGGGCGGCCGTCGCCGTCAACTACCGCTCCCGGCAGGAGGACGCCGCCGCGGTCGTCAAGGAGATCGAGACCGCGGGCGGCCGGGCCGTGGCGATCGGCGCCGACGTCGCCGACCCGCAGCAGGCCGCCCGCCTGGTGCAGGAGGCCACCCGCCTCCTCGGCTCCCTCGACGTGCTCGTCAACAACGCGGGCACCAGCGACGACGGCCTCATCTACGACGCGCCGCCGGACGCCTGGCTGAACGTCATGAAAGTCAACTTCGGCGGCGCGTACCACTGCACGCACGCCGTCATGGAGCAGTTCATGGCCCACGGCGACGCCACGATCGTCAACATCTCCTCGGCCATGGGCGAGCGCGGCTGGATCGGCCAGGCCAACTACTCGGCCTCCAAGGGCGCGCTGAACTCCTTCACCCGCTGCGCGGCGATCGAACTCGCCCGCTTCGGCGTGCGGGTCAACGCGGTCCTGGCCGGGTTCACCCCGACCGACCTGGTGGACGGGGTGATGCAGCGCGACGGCGGCCGCAGCATCAAGCGGCAGATACCGCTGCGCCGCTTCGCCACCGTCGAGCAGGTCGCCGCGGCAGCGGTGTTCCTGGCCGGACCCGACTCCGGCTACACCACCGGCGAACTGCTCTGCGTCGACGGCGGGTTCTCCGCCCAGCTGGGCATCGGCCGTCCGTAACGGACCGTGAGGGAACGGAAGAAGAGACGACGATGCGATTCCATCTGATCGACCGGATCGAGACCTGGACGCCGCGGGAGCACATCACCGCGCGCAAGGTCACCTCCGTCGACGAGACCTACTGGCAGGACACCGGGAGCGGACCGGCACTGCCCTTCGGGCTGGCCCTGGAGGCGCTGTGCCAGTCGGCGACCTGGCTGATCATGCTCTCCACCGACCACCGGCTGCGTGCCGCGCTCCTCGCCGTCGGCGAGGCCACCGCGCACCGCGCCGTACGCCCCGGGGAGGTACTGCGCATGCGGGCCACCATCGAGTCGATGACCGAGGAGGCCGCCCTCCTGGACGGCACCGTGACCGCGGACGGCGAGGACGTCCTGAGCGCGAGCGGCATCCTGTGCGCGCTCATCGACGCCGAGCGCCTCGACGACCCGGCCGACACCCGGCGCATGGCGCACCAGCTGCAGGGCGGAGGGCCGGTGGGATGACCCGTGTAGCCATCACCGGAGTGGGGGCCGTCACCCCGCTCGGCAACGACGCCGACAGCACCTGGCAGTCGCTGGCCGCCGGACGCAGCGGCGTCGGCCCGCTCACCACCTTCGACGCCTCCGGCTTCCCGGTGCGTATCGCCGCCCAGGTCAAGGACTTCGACGCGGCCACGGCGATCCCCGCCCGGGTGGGACGCAAACACCTCTCCCGGGTCGGCCAGTTCGGCGTCGCGGCCGCCTGGGAGGCACTGCGCAACGCGGGCGCCGACGAACTCGGCGAGGACGTGTACCCCTTCGACGAGCGCGGTGTCGCCATGGGCGCCAGCGTCGGCCGGCCCGAACTGCAGGCCCTCCTCGACGTCGGTCACCTGCGCGCCACCACCGGCCGCCCGGACGCCTTCCTGTGCCACCCGCCGGCCGTCACCCTGACCGACGACCAGAACGTGCCGCTGAGCGCCATGGCCCGGATGATGTCCGCGACCGGCCCGATGATCGGCATCTCCACCGCCTGCTCCGGATCCGGGCACGCCATCGGGGAGGCCTTCCGCGCCATCCAGGAGGGCGACGCCCAGCTGATGGTCGCCGGCGGCTACGACTCCCTGACCACCTGGCTCGACCTGCTCGGCTTCAGCCTGCTGGGCGCCCTGACCGACCGTCACAACGACGACCCCGAGCACGCCTCACGGCCCTTCGACGCCGACCGCTCCGGCTTCGTGGTCGGCGAGGGCGCCGTCGCCGTGGTCCTGGAGGACCTGGATGCCGCCCGCGAACGCGGCGCACCGGTCCTCGGCGAGGTCCTCGGCTACGGCTCCACCCTCAACGCCTGGCGCATCACCGACTCGCCGCCCGACGGCTCCGGCGCGATCCAGGCCATGCAGGCGGCACTGGCCGAGTCGGGCGTGGGCACCGGCGGCATCGACTACGTCGTCGCGCACGGCACCAGCACCCACGGCAACGACCAGTCCGAGACCGTCGCCATCAAGAAGGTGTTCGCCGACGACGCCCGCCGCCTGGTCGTCAGCGCCCCCAAGTCGATGGCCGGCCACCTCACCTCGGCCAGCCTGGGCCTGGGCGTGCTGGCCGCACTCGGCGCGATCCGCCACCGCCTGGTCCCGCCCACCGTCAACCTCGACCAGCCCGACCGCGGCCTCGACCTCGACTACGTGCCGCACACCGCCCGCCCGATGCCGGTGGACGCGGCCCTCATCAACGCGTTCGCGTTCGGCGGCAGCAACACCAGCCTCGTCATCGGCGCCCCGCGGGAGGACACATGACCACCACCGCCCCGCAGACCGCCCCGCAGGGTGCCGCCACCACCGCCCCGCAGACCGCCACCGCCCCGCAGACCGCCACCACCCCGCAGACCGCCGCCGTCGCGCAGGCGCCGGCCGGCACCGGGGGACTGCCGGCCTTCGACCGGCTGCTGGAACTCGCCGAGGGCGAACGGGCCGTGGCCGTGCGCAACGTGCCGGCCACCCTGGCGTGCTTCACCGCCCACTTCCCGCGCCACCCCGTCCTGCCCGGCGTGCTGCTGCTGGAGAGCCTGGCCGCCCTGGCCCGCACCGCCGCCGGCCCGGGCGCCTGGCGCCTGGCCGGCGTGCGCGGGGTGCGCTTCAAGCACTTCGTCGGCCCCGGCGACCAGGTGCACCTCACCGTCGAGGTGAGCGAACACAGCCGGCAGCGCACCGAATGCCGGGCCACCGCCCGGGTCGAGGGCCGGGTGGTCGCCACCGTCCGCGCCCTGACCCTGGTCAGCGCCACGACGACCTGGGAGGGCACAGCATGAGCGAGCAGCGCCGCCGCGTGATGGTCACCGGCATCGGCCTGATGACCGCGATCGGCCAGAGCGCCGCCGAGACCTGGGACAGCCTGCTGGAGGGCCGCTGCGGCATCGGCCCGCTGCGCGCCTACGACCCGGCCCCGCTGCGCACCGGCATCGGCGCCGAGATCCACGGCTTCGACCCCACCCGGTGGGCCGGCCGGCGCACCCTGCGCATGCTGTGCCGCGGCGACCAACTGGCCCTGGCCGGCGCCACCCTGGCCCTGCGCGACGCGGGCCTGGACGGCGAGAGCGACCTGGGACAGCGCACCGGGCTCTTCCTCGGCAGCAACAAGGAAATGCCCCGCATGGACGAACTCATCGCCCAGCTCCAGGCCGTCCGCGCCGACGACGGCACCCCCGACCTGCACCTGCTCGGCCGCACCGCCTCCTCGGTGGTCGCCCCGCTGTTCTTCGTCGAGGGACTGCAGCCCGCCGCCGCCTTCCACATCTCCGAGAAGTACGGCATCCGCGGCGCCAACGCCTACTTCGCCGGCACCGCCGACTCCGGCGCGATGGCGATCGGCCGGGCCATGCGCACCGTACGCCGCGGCGAGGCCGACGTGGTCCTCGCCGGCGGCTACGACGACGCCACCGGCTGGTGGGCGATGTCCAAGATGGACGGCCTCGGCGTCCTGAGCACCCGCACCGACCTCGGCCAGGAGGCCTTCCGCCCCTTCGACCGCGACCGCTCCGGCTCCGTGTTCGGCGAGGGCGCCGCCCTGCTCGTCCTGGAGGAACGCGCACACGCCCTGGCCCGCGGCGCCCACTGCTACGCCGAAGTCACCGGATTCGGCGCCGGCAACGACTGCGTCCGCCCGCCCAGCCCCCAGCCCCGCGCCCGCGGCCTGGCCCGCGCGATCACCCGCGCCCTGCGCGACGCCGAACGCCCCTTCCCCGACGGCGGCTACATCGCCGCGCACGGCTGCGCCACCCCGCAGGGCGACGCCAGCGAGACCGTCGCCCTGCACGACGCGCTCGGCACCGCCGCCAAGTCCGCCCAGATCAGCAGCGTCAAACCACAGACCGGGCACCTGGTCGGCGGCGCCGGCGCACTGAACGCGGCCGTCGCCGCGCTCGCCCTGGACAGCGGCACCGTGCCCGCCACCCTCAACCTGCACCGCCCCGCCCCCGAGTGCGACCTCGACTACGTCCCGCTCAGCCCCCGCCACACCCGCCCCGACAGCGCCCTGGCCCTGGCCCGCGGCCTGGAGGGGCAGGCCGTCGCCGTCGCCCTGGGACGGCCCTCGTGACCCGGCAGCCCGACACACCCGCCATACCCCGCACACCGGCCGCACCCGGCCCGCCAGCCGCACCCGGCACACCGGCCATACCCAACACGCCTGGCACACCCGGCACATCAGCAGCACCCGGTTCACCCGCCATACCCGCGATACCCGCAGCAGCTGGAATGCCCGCAACACACGGCATCCCCGAAAGGAGTGCGGCCATGACCGACGTCTACGACCACGACACCCGGCCGGACGCCGCGGCCCGGCCCCGGACCGTGGTGGTCTGCGGCGTCGGCGCCGTGACCGCCCAGGGCGAGGGCGCCACGGCGCTGTGGGAGGGCATCCGGGCCGGGCATTCCGCCATCGGCCCGGTCCGCGGCATGCCGATGGACGGCTACGGCACGGCCATCGGCGGCGAGGTACCCGACCCCTCCCGGCCCGCCTACGACTACCTGGCCTCCTTCGGCGGCCGCGAGCGCGAGCCGGCGATGGACTTCGCGCTGACCGCCGCCCAGGAGGCGATGGCCGGCGCGGGCCTGGGCGCGCTGCCCGCCGAACGCTGGGGCGTCGCCTTCGGCTCCTGCAACGGCGGCCTGCGCACCGCCGAGAAACTCGCCCGCCGCAGCCGCGAGGGCACCGCGCCCCCCGACGACGGCCGGCACTACCTGCTGGTCCCCCCGCAGGCCATCGCCGAGGCACTCAGCAGCGCCTTCCGTCTCAAGGGCCCCGCGCTGAGCGTCAACACCGCCTGCGCCTCCGGCGCCCACGCCATCGCGCACGCCGCCGAGGCGATCTCCGCCGGCCGCGCGGACGCGATGCTCGCCGGCGGCAGCGACGCCTTCACCGAGACCGCGTTCGCCGGCTTCACCAGCCTGCAGTCCCTGTCCACCAAGCCCGCCGCCCCCTACTCCAAGGACCGCGACGGACTCTCGCTCGGCGAGGGCGCCGGCATGCTGGTCCTGGCCGAGGAGTCCGTGGCGCGCGCCGCCGGCGCCCCCATCCTGGCCGAGGTCCTCGGCTACGGCCTGTCCGCCGACGGCTACCACGCCACCGCCCCGCACCCCGAGGGCGAGGGCGCCGCCCGCGCCATCCGCGGCGCCCTGAAGGCAGCCGGCATCACCCCGCAGGACGTCGGCTACATCAACGGCCACGGCACCGGCACCCCCAAGAACGACTCCGCCGAGTCCAACGCGGTGCGCGCCGCGTTCGGCGAGGCCGCCGACAAGACCGCGCTCAGCAGCTCCAAGTCGATGATCGGCCACCTGCTCGGCGCGGCCGGCGCGGTCGAGGCCATCGTCACCGTCCAGGCCCTGGTGGAACAGACCGCCCCGCCGACCGCCAACTTCACCGGCACCGACCCCAAATGCGGACTCGACGCCGTCCCCGACACCGGCCGTGAACTGGCCATGAACGCCGCCCTGTCCAACAACTTCGCCTTCGCCGGCGCCAACGCCTGCGTCGCCTTCGGCTGGCCCTCCGGCCGCCGCTTCTCCGTACCGGCCCCGCCCGCCGCGGAGAAGGTCGTCATCACCGGCGGCGCCGCCATCACCCCGGCCGGCGAAGGCCTGGAAGCACTCTGGGAGGCCTGGCGGCACGGCGGACGGCTGGGCGCCGAGGAGGACGGACTGCACGTCGCCCGCGCCGACTTCGACCCCGCCGCGCACATCAGCGCCCGCGACCGCCGCCGCATGGACCGCCTCTCCCAGCTCGCCGTCGCCTCCTGCCGCGCCGCCCTCGCCCACGCCGGCCTGGACGCCGACGAGCACACCGGCGTCGTCCTGGGCACCGGACTGGGCCCCATGCGCAGCATCGAGGACTTCCTGCTGCCCGTCCTGGACGGCTGCCCCGCCGAGGGCAGCCCGGCGGTCTTCCCCAACACCGTCTTCAACGCCGCCGCCGGCCAGGTCGCCATGCACGTCGGCGCCAAGGGCCCCACCTCCACCGTAACCACCGGCCACGCCGCCGGCGCCTCCGCCCTGACCGTCGCCCACGACCTGCTGCTGCAGCACCGCGCCGACGCCGTCCTGTGCCCGGCCGTCGAGGACCTCTCCCCGGGCGTCCTGACCGCCTACCGCGGCCTGCCCCTGTTCACCGACACCGGCTACACCCTCGCCGAGGCCGGCATCACCCTGGTCCTGGAACGCGAGTCGAGCGCCCGCGCCCGCGGCGCCCGCATCCTGGCCGAGTTCGCCGGCCACGGCACCGCCTGCGACGCGGCCGGCGTCGGCCGCTGGGACGAGGACGGCGAAGGCGTCGAACGCGCCATGCACGCCGCCCTCGGCCACGCCGGACTGCACCCCGGCGAGGTCACCGCGATCTGGGCCAACGCCGCCGGCCTCACCCGCGCCGACGCCCCCGAGGCACGGGCCACCGGCCGGCTCGCCGCCGAGTCCGGCTGCCCCGTGCACACCCCCAAGCAGACCCTCGGCGAACCCGTCGGCGCCGGCGCCCAGCTCGCCGCCCTCCTCGCCGTCACCGGCTGGCAGGAAGACACCCCCGCCGGCCCGGTCCTCATCAACAGCTCCTCCCTCGGCGGCACCCACATCAGCCTCGTCCTGCGTCCCGCAACGGAGAACTGACCATGCCCCACACCCCCGCCCCGCCCCCCGCACCCGCCGAACGCCACGTGTCCGTCCTGGCCACCGGCGCCCACCTGCCCGGCGAGGCCCTCGACAACGACGCCCTCGCCCGCGTCTGCGGACCGCTGCCCGACGACGTCCTGGACGGCATCCAGGTCGAGCGCCGGCACTGGATGGTCGACCCCGCCACCGGCGCCCACACCACCAGCACCTCCGCCATGGCCACCGCCGCCGCCCGCCAGGCCCTCGACCGGGCCGGCGTCACGGCCGACGAGATCGACCTGATCGTCGTCTCCACCGCCAGCCCCGACTACCTGCTGCCCGTCGCCGCCACCTACGTCCAGGAACAACTCGGCCTGGAACGCTGCGCCGTCATCGAGGTCCGCGCCGGCTGTGTCGGCGCCGTCCAGGCCCTCGACATCGCCCGCCGCCTGCTCGCCGACGGCACCTACACCACCGCCCTGGTCATCGGCGCGGAAGCCGTCTCCCCCCTGCTGGCCCCCGTCTTCCTGGGCCGCGAACCCGAACGCGTACGGATGCGCGACCGGCTGACCGTCTACACCTTCGGCGACGGCGCCGGCGCCATGGTGCTGCGCGCCGGCGAGGAAGGCTCCGCCGCCGGCCGCCCCCGCCCCGTCTTCGCCACCCGCTCCCTGGGCGGCACCCGCAAACCCGGCATGCACATCATCGGCGGCGGCACCGACGCCCCCCTCGCCGAACAGCAGCGCCGCCCCCGCCTCATGGACATCCGCCTCGACATCCCCGGCACCGCCCGGTTCGGCCCCCGGGTCTTCGTCGAAGGCATCCACGACATGCTGCACCGCTCCCGCCTCACCCTCGACGACATCGACGCCTGCGTCCTGCCCGAGGGCAACGCCGAGTACTTCGCCGGCGAGTACGGCACCGCCGGACTGTCCCCCGCCGACCAGACCACCCTGAGCAAGACCATCGTGGAAAACCTCACCGACGTCGGCGCCACCGGCTCCGCCGCCGTACCGCTGGCCCTGGACGCCGGCTGGAGCGAGGGCCGCATCACCCCCGGCGACACCGTCCTGCTGCTCGCCATCGAGGCCAGCCGCTACGTGTACGCGGGCCTCACCCTCACCTGGGACGCCCCCTTCCCCGGCAGGTGACGGGCCGCCGCCCGCCCCCGCCAGCCCCGACCCGCCCCTCGCGGGCGCCGACGCCATAAGGATGGAACGTGTCGATACAAGAGACGGTGCGCACCGCACAGAGCGTGGAGGAGCGCAACAAGAAGACCATCCGCCGGGTCTTCGACGCCTTCGTCAACCAGGGCGACTTCTCGGTCGTGGACGAGATCTACAGCCCCGACATGGTCGACCACCAGCCGCTGCCCGGAGCCCCCGAAGGACTCGAAGGAGTCCGCTACACCATCGCCGGCCTGCGCGAGGGCTTCCCCGACCTGCACGTGACCATCGAGGACATGAGCGCCCACGGCGACCACGTCGTCATCCACAACACCTGGCGCGGCACCCACCTGGGCGACTTCCTGGGCGCCGCCCCCACCGGGCAGGTCATCGAGTTCACCGGCGTCGTGGTGTGGCGGCTGCTGGACAACGGCCTGATCGCCGAACGCTGGGGCATCGGCGTGGAGTCCAACATGCTGGCCGTGCTCGGCATGCGCCGGCTGGCCCCCGCCGCCCGCACCGCCGCCCGCGCCGCCGCCCGCCGGACGGTCACCGGCGCCTGCGCCCTGCTGCCCCTGACCGGCGGCGCGGCCGAGGGCTGGCGCCGCCTGCAGGCCGAGCTCACCGGACCGCGGCTGCACGCCTACGAGGCCTCCCGGCGCCGCGCCGGCATCCTCCAGGAGTCCTTCGACCTGCGCCCCCTCGACGGCCAGGACGTCCTGGTCCACCAGATCGAGGCCCGCGACCCGCAGGCCGCCGCCCGCCGCCTGCTCACCTCCGCCGACCCCTTCGACCACTGGCTGCGCGAGCAGGCCACCGAGGTCCTCGGCACCGACCCGTGGACCCGCCTGGCCGAGAGCGCAACCGCCGGCACGGGCCACACCTGGGCCTCCGTCACCAGCGAACTGGCCACCGCCGACTGACCCGCGAACCGCCCGCCGCCCGGCGCGACCGGTGACCGGCGCCCTCGCGAACGAGCCGCCCCCCGCGAACCGGCCGTGGGCCGGCGGCGGCGAACGGGCCTCCAGCCGGGGGGTGTTGACGCCCACGCACCGGCCCCCAGGCCCCGCCGGCACCGGTGAACGAGCCCGTGGCTCGCAGACGTTGACACCGCGAACAGCCCTCCGGCCCGTGCCGGTGCCGGCGGCGGTGAACGGGCCTCCGGCCCGGGGGGCGGTGCCGGTGAACGGGTTTTCCGGTCCGGGAACGACACCGACGAGCGCAGCTCCGGCCCGCGGGCGTCGACACCCGTGTACGGGCCTTCGGCCCAGGGGAGTGCCCCCGCGGATGAGGGACTCCGGCCCGCGCGGAGACCTGGTGAACAGACCCCCGCCGCAAGGGCGTTGAAACCGGGACGCAGGCCTGCGCATCCCGGGGGAGTCGACCCCGCCGGCCGGGCTCGCGGCCCACGTACGAGCCGGCGCCGGTGAACGGGCCCAAGGCGTACGGGGCCGGATCCGTGAACGGGCCCAAGGTGTACGGGGCCGGAGTCGAAGCCCTGAACTGGCCCTCAACGTAAGGGAGTTGCCCCTCCATGTGCGGGCTCCCGGCCCGGGGGAGTGGCCCCCGCGCACGGTGTCACCGGCCCACGAGAGTTGCCCCCGCGCACCGGCCCCCGGCCCCCGGTCCCCGCGCACCGGCCCCCGGCCCGGGGGAGCGAACCCCCGTGAACAAGCCTGCCGCCCGACGGAGTCGGCGCCGGTGAACGGGCGTAGGCCGGCCGGCGAAGCGCGGCCCCAGTACTTCTCTAGCAGGGGCATCAATACTGTCACTGCTAATTCCCGGGTGGTACCGGCACCGGCAGCCCCCGGGAACGACAACCGCGCGCACGGCTCAGGAAGGAACCGATGATGCGGCAACGAACACTCGGCAGCCAGGGGCCGGCGGTCTCCGAACAGGGACTCGGCTGCATGGGCATGACCTTCGCCTACGGCCCCGCCGACGACCAGGAGGCCCTGCGCACCGCGCACCGGGCACTCGAGCTGGGCGTCACCCTCCTCGACACCGCCGACTTCTACGGCCCGCACAGCAACGAGGAGTTCGTCGCCCGCGTCATCGCCGGCCGCCGCGAGGGCGTCGTCGTCTCCTCCAAGGTCGGCAACGAGATCACCGAGGACGGCACCATCACCGGCCGCCTCAACAACCGCCCCGACTACATCCGCACCGCCGTCGAGGGCACCCTGCGCCGGCTGGGCACCGACCACCTCGACCTGTACTACCTGCACCGCGTCGACCCCGCCGTGCCCATCGAGGAGTCCATCGGCGCCCTGGCCGAACTGGTCGAGGCCGGCAAGGTACGCCACCTCGGCGTCTGCGAGGCGTCCGCCGCCACCATCCGCCGCGCCCACGCCGTGCACCCCCTGGCCGCCGTACAGACCGAGTACTCCCTGTCCACCCGCGACGTCGAGGTCAACGGAGTCCTGGCCACCGTCCGCGAACTGGGCATCGGCTTCGTCGGCTACAGCCCGCTGGGCCGCGGCCTGCTCACCGGCCGCATCCGCAGCCTCGACGGCCTGGCCGAACACGACTTCCGCCGCGTCGCGCCCCGCTTCCAGCAGGGCAACCTCGACCAGAACCTGCACGTCGTCGAACGGCTGCAGCACCTGGCCGCATCCAAGGGCATCACCGCCGGGCAGCTCGCCCTGGCCTGGGTGCTCGCCCAGGGCGACGACGTGGTCGCCATCCCCGGCACCAAGCGCGTCCCGTACCTCCAGGAGAACCTCGCCGCGAGCGACGTGGTCCTGAGTGCGGACGACCTCACGGCGCTCGACGAGATCGCCCCCCACGGCTCCACGGTGGGGGACCGCTATCCCGTCGGCGCCATGGCCACGCTCGACGGCTGAGACCAGACCGGCCGCGGACCTTCGAAGGCGAGTGAGAGCGACAACCATGGCGAACATCACGATCATCGGCGGCGGACTGGCCGGCCTGACCGCGGCGATCTCCGCCGCCGAACAGGGCGCCCGCGTCACCGTCCACGAGGCCCACTCCCACGCGGGCGGCCGCGCCCGCTCCGCCTCCGGCCCCTACGTCACCAACGACGGGCCGCACACCTTCTTCGACAACGGCGACGCCTGGCACTGGCTGCTGCAGCGCGGACTGGCCGGCCGCTACGTACGGCTGTCCTTCCACGAGTGGACCCGCATGCGCTTCCGCCACCAGGGCCGGCTGCGGATGACGCTGCCCGGCGGCTACATGAGGATGACCTGGATGCACCGCGGCATCGACGTCCCCGTCGACCGCTCCTTCCAGGACTGGGCGAGCGAACGCTTCGCCCAGCAGACCGTCGACGAAGCCCTCGGCTTCCTCGGCCCGATCCTCTTCGACGGCGACCCCGGACGCCTCTCGGCGGCCTTCGTGTGGGAACGCCTGCTGCGCGTGGGCACCCCCCGCTTCCCGCTGCCCAGCCGCTACTTCATGGGCGGCTGGGGCGCGTTGATCGAGCGCATGCAACGCGTCGCCCGCGCCCGCGGCGTGGTCATCGAAACAGGCTCCCGGCTGACCGAACTGCCCACCGGCGGACCGGTCATCGTCGCGACCTCCCTCGCCTCCGCCCGCAGCCTGCTCGGCGACAACTCCCTGCAGTGGCCCAGCGGCACCGCCGCCCTGCTCGACATGGCCGTCACCCACTCCAAGAAGGACGGCAACGTCTCCTTCGACATGGACGAGGGCGGCTTCACCTCCCAGTACTCCGACCACGACCCCTCCCTCGCCCCCGAAGGCCAGGCCCTGTTCCAGGGACAGATGCCGATCAGGCCCGGCGAGTCGAAGGCCGACGCGCTGGCCCGGCTGGAGAAACTCTTCGACCTGACCACACCGGGCTGGCAGCAGCGCATCCTGTGGCGCCGCGAAGGCGTCTCCCGGGGCCGCACCGGCGCCCTCGACCTGCCCGGCCTCAGCTGGCGCGACCGGCCCGCCGTCGACCGCGGGGACGGGGTGTTCCTGGCCGGCGACAGCGTCGCCGCCCCCGGCATCCTCGCCGAGACCTCCATCAACAGCGCCCTGCGGGCCGCGGAACTCGCCCTCAGCGCCCGGCCGGCCGCGCACCGTTCCGCGGTGCTCGGGCGATGAGTCCGCCCCGCGTCTCACCCCACCCCGTTAGGGAGCGCAGCACATGAGAATCACCCTGTCCGAGCGCGGCACCCCGGACTGGCAGACCGCCGCGGACCTGGCCCGGCTGGTGTTCGCCAAGCAGTACCGGGCCAGCATCACCCCCGACCCGGACGGCTTCCTCGCCTTCTTCGAGGACACCGCCGACGGCCAGGAGGAAGTCCTCGCCTGCGCCGGCCTGTCCTTCCCCGAGGAAGAGACCATCCTGCTGGAACGCTATCTCGACGCTCCCGTCGAAGACGTCATCACCCAGGCCGTCGGCACCCCCGTCAAACGCGACCAGGTCCTGCAGATCGGCTCCATCGCCTCGGTGCGGGCCGCCGCCGGCGCCGAGATCATCAAAGCGATCCCGCTGATCATGGCCTGCCTGGGCCGCCCCTACGCCGTGATGACCATGACCGGCCGGCTCGCCGCGCTCATGCAGCGCCTCGGCTGCGTCTTCCACCCCCTCGCCGACGCCTCACCCGAGCGCCTGCCCGTCGACGAACGCGCCTCCTGGGGCACCTACTACGACACCCGGCCCGTCGTCGGCTACGCCGAGGCCGCCGAACAGTCCACCCTGCTGCTGGCCGCCATCGGCCGCTACTGCTTCACCTCGGTCGACATGCGGCTGCTGAGCAACCGCCCGGACCGGCAGGGGGTGCTGACCCGTGCCGCCTGACACCGCACCCCTGTCGCTGGCCCGCGGACTGCTCCGGCAGGCCGACAGCGACGCCGTCATGGTCCGCGTCCTGGCCGCCGACGGCGGCGAGGGCACCGCCCACAGCTACCGCGACCTCATCCGCACCGCCCTGGCCCTGGCCGCCGACCTCACCGACCTGGCCCGCACCCTGGGCCGGCCCGCCCGGGTGGGACTGCTCGCCGAGAACTCACCCGAATGGGTCGCCGCCGACCTCGCCGCCCTGTTCGCCGGCGCCGTCGAGATCCCCGTACCCACCGCCTTCACCGCCCAACAGGCCGCCTCCCTCCTGGAGAGGGCCGACCTGTGCCTGACCGACACCGCCGGCGGCGCGGCGCTGGCCCGCTGGACCACCGCCACCCCCGACCCCGTCCTGCCCGCCGGCTGCCCCACCACCCCCCTCGACCTGCCCGCCCTGCTCGCCCGGCCCCCCGCCCCCCACCCGCCCGTCCCCGACCACGACGCCGTCGTCAAGGTCATCCACACCTCCGGCACCACCTCCGCCCCCAAAGGCGTGCAGATCCGCCGGCACGGCCTGGACGCACTGCTCACCTCGCTGCGCACCCGCACCCGCCCGACGATCTTCGAGCGGTACCTGTCCATCGTCCCCCTCAGCCTGCTCATCGAACAGGTCGCCGGCCTCTACATGCCCTTCCTCGCCGGCGGCTCGGTGTCCTTCCTGCCCCCCGGCACCGCCCTGGTCGGCACCGCCGCCGACGCCGCACCGCGCATGCTCACCCTGCTGCGCCAGGCCCGCCCCACCGCCCTGGTCGTCCCGCCCACCGTCGCCGGCCTCTTCCTCGCCCTGTGCGACCAGCAGCCCGCCGAGAGCGTCACCGAACGCCACCGGCGGATCTTCGGACACGACGGCCCCGTCTTCATCGCCTGCGGCGGCGCCCCCGTCCCGCCCGAGATCCTCCAGCGCCTGCACGCCCACGGACTGACCGTCCACGAGGGCTACGGACTGAGCGAGAACTCCTCCGTCGTGTCCTGGAACTTCCCCGGCGAAGTCCGCTTCGGCACCGTCGGACGCCCCCTGGACCACGTGCACGCCGAACTCGCCGACGACGGCGAACTCCTCATCCGCAGCACCTCCCTGTTCGCCGGCTACACCCGCGAGGACCCCTCCAGCGTCGTCGTCGACGACCAGGGCCGCCTGCACACCGGCGACCTCGCCGAGATCGACGACGACGGCTACCTGCGCATCACCGGACGCAAGAAGAACCTCGTCATCACCGCCGGCGGCCGCAACGTCGCCCCCGAATGGGTCGAGGCCCGCTACCGCGAACTCGGCTTCATCCGCGAGGCCGCCGTCATCGCCGACGGCCTCGACCACGTGCACGGCCTGTTCGTCATCGACGCCGGCCTCGACCCCGACACCGCCCGCAGCCGCATCACCGAATTCGGCCGGCGCAAACTCTCCGGCATCGAACGCGCCGCCGTCGTCCACCTCATGTCCGAGGACGACCCCGCCTACGCCACCTGCTTCACCGTCACCGGACGCCCCCGCCGCGACGTCATCCGCCACCACGTTCTCAACCAGCCCCCCGCCGCGGCCGCGGCACCCCAGCAGACCAAGGAGAAGGCATGAGTACGGCTGTGCAGACCACGCCCTACGGCACCGGCAGCGGCCTGCTGGTCCAGCCCGCGGGCCCCGGCGGCCTCGACGGCATCGACCCCAAGGAACTGCGCGACCTCATCGCCCAGGCCGGCTTCCTGCTGCTGCGCGGCTTCGGCGCCGACATGGACGCCTTCACCGCCCTCGTCCAGAACACCTCCACCTCCACCACCCTCGACCCCGCCCGCGACTTCTACTCCGAGGTCGCCCAGAAGGTCGACGCCGGCTTCGACGAGGTCGGCCTGCACACCGAGAACGGCAACAGCCCCTTCCGCTCCCACCTCGCCTGGTTCTTCTGCGAGAAGGCCGCCTCCTCCGGCTCCCAGACCACCGTCTGCGACGGCTACCGCGTCTGGGACGCCCTCAGCGACCAGGCCCGCACCGCGTTCGCCGCCCAGGACAT
Source organism: Streptomyces sp. NBC_01571 (assembly GCF_026339875.1). Taxonomy (NCBI): domain Bacteria; kingdom Bacillati; phylum Actinomycetota; class Actinomycetes; order Kitasatosporales; family Streptomycetaceae; genus Streptomyces; species Streptomyces sp. NBC_01571. The sequence goes on along the minus strand of NZ_JAPEPZ010000003.1, from coordinate 230,905 downwards.
CGTCTACAGCCGCTACGTCGCCGAACCGCAGTGGCGGGCCATGGCCCACCACCTGCTGGGCCGCACCAAGCCCGCCGACCAGATCCAGGTGGCCGAACTCCTCGCCCTGGCCGGACAACTGCCCGGCACCGAGATCACCCCCCAGGACGACGGCGGCGTGCGCTACTCCTTCCGCACCCCCGCCGCCGGCCCCACCGTCTTCGGCCCCCGCCCCTCCTTCGCCAACAGCATCCTGGGCCCCTCCTTCAACTACGAGAAGCCCACCATCACCTTCGCCGACACCACCGAACTGCCCGCACCCCTGCTCGCCGAGGTCGAAGAGGTCACCGCCCGCCTCACCGAGAACCTCGACTGGCAGGACGGCGACGCCGCCGTCATCGACAACACCCGCGTCATGCACGGCCGGCGCGCCATCACCGACCCCGACCGCACCATCTACAACGCCCTCAGCTACATCGAGGCACCCGCCGCCTGACCGGGCCGCCCCCTTCCCGGCCGCCCGCCCCAGGGGCGGCACCGGGAAGGGAGCGGGAGGCAGACCTGTCCGAGAGGGAGCCATGACCACCGACCACCCCGCCGCCGCCCGCACCAAGAACCGCACACCCGACGCCGACGGCGCCGCGGCCGACCCGCGCCGCTGGCGCCTGCTCGTCTTCGTCGCCCTCGCCCAGTTCATGGTGCTCCTGGACACCACCGTGGTGAACCTCGCCCTGCCCGCCATCCAGAGCGACCTCGGCGCCGGCCCCACCGCCATCGAATGGGTACTGACCTCCTACATCCTGTGCTTCGGCGGCCTCATGCTGCTCGGCGGCCGCACCGCCGACCGCTGGGGCAGGCGACGCACCTTCCTGCTCGGCGCCCTGCTGTTCACCGCCGCCTCCCTGCTGTGCGGCCTGTCCGGCGACGCCGGCCTGCTCATCGCCGCCCGCGCCCTGCAGGGCTGCGGCGCCGCCTTCCTCTCACCCGCCGCGATGTCCCTGGTCACCACCACCTTCCCGCGCGGCCGCGAACGCACCACCGCACTCGCCGTGTGGGCCGCACTCGCCGGCCTCGGCGGCACCCTCGGCGTCATCGCCGGCGGCCTGATCACCGACAGCCTCAGCTGGCGCTGGATCTTCTACATCAACCTCCCCTTCGGCGCCGTCGCCGTCGCCGGCGTCCTGCTGCTCTCCCGCGGCCGCCCCGACACCGCCGTCCGCGGCTCCCGCCCCGACCTGGCCGGCGCCGCCACCGTCACCGCGGGCCTGGCCGCCCTCGTCTACGCCATCGTCAACATCCAGGACCACGGTGCCGCCTCCCCGCCCTACGTCCTCGCCCCGGCCGCCGCCGCCCTCGTCCTGCTGGCCGCGTTCGTCCTCATCGAACGCCGCGCCGCCGACCCGCTGATGCCGCTGCACCTGTTCGCCACCCGCTCCCTGGCCACCGCCGGCCTCGGCCGCGTCCTGACCAGCGGGGTCCAGGCCTCCGTACTCTTCCTGTGCAGCTACTACCTGCAACGCACCCTGGGCTACTCCACCCTCAGGTCCGGCTTCGCGTTCCTGCCCCTGGGCATCGTCGCCATCCTGGTCACCGCCCCCGCCACCCGCGTCATGCACCGCGCCGGCCCCCGCCCCGTCTACCTGGCCGGCGCCGCCGGCTCCCTGCTGGGCCTGCTCCTGCTCACCCAGGCCCCCGCCGACGGCAACTACCTGCTGCACCTGCTGCCCGCCCTGCTCATCCTGGGCGCCTCCATGCAGTGCTGCGGCATCCCCGTCAACGTGCACGGCGTCTCCGACATCCCGCCCCACCAGCAGGGCATCGCCTCCGGCGTCCTGGTCGCCGCCTTCCAGGTCGGCGCCTCACTGGGCGTCGCCACCGTCGCCACCAGCGCCCTGACCCGCACCACCAGCGAACTCACCGCCCGCACCGACCCCGCCCTGGCCTGGCTGGACGGCCTCCACCTGGGCTTCTGGATCGCCGCCGGCATCGGCGTCCTCAACCTCCTCACCGCCTACTTCGGCCTGCCCCGCCACCGCACCACCCCCGCCGGCACCCGCACCGCCTGACCCACCCCGCCACCCCCCTCACCGGACGAGAAGAGGCACCCGATGGCCCGCCCCGGAGACACCCTGCGCCTCGGAAAAGACACCCTCACCTTCCTGACCACCGCCGCCGAGACCGACGGCGCCTACGTCGAGGTCGCCGTCGAATACGCGCCCGCCGTCATCAAACCGCCCCAGCACTACCACCCCCGCCAGACCGAACACATGCGCCTGGAAAGCGGCCGCCTCAACCTCCAGCTCGACGGCACCCTCCACGAGTACGACCAGGGCGCCGACTTCCACATCCCCCCGGGCGCCGTCCACTCCATGTGGAACCCCGGCCCCGAAACCACCCGCGTCATCTGGCGCACCACCCCCGCCTACCAGACCGAAACCGTCTTCGAGACCCTGTGGGGACTGACCGACGAAGGCCGGCTGCGCCCCGACGGCACCCCCCGCCTGCAGATGCCGCTGCTCGCCCTCGCCTTCCGCGACGAGTACCGCGTCGTCACCGGCCGCCCCTTCCCCCTCGACATGGGCCTGTGCCTGCTGCTCGCCCCCCTCGGCCTGGCCTGCGGCTACCGCCCCACCTACCGCCCGCCCCAGGACACCGCACGCCTGCAGCCCACCGCCTGAAAACCCCCACCACCCGCCCCCAGCCTGGCGGTTCGAGCCGGAAACGAGGGCCGAGCGAGCGCGCCGCCCTAGCGTCGGCGGCAACCGAACAGGCCGATGCGTGGAGGAATGGTCATGGCCACCGAAGCACACGAATTCACTCTGCCCGGCGCGGATCTCCCGCAGCCCGACGCCGAACTGCGCAAGAAGCGCGAGGCGGTCGTCCTGCAGCACACGGTCGCCGAGATCGCCTGGGACATCGACGGCGTGCTGGCCACCTTCCCGCGCGGCGGCGTCTACCGCATCCAGGCCTTCGAAGAAGGCCCCCTGATCGGCGAAGAAGCCATCAAGAAGGGCTACTTCGCCGACCTCAAGGCGGCCTTCCCCGACCTGGAGCACGACCTGCACCACGTGCACCACACGCCCACCGCGGTGATCCTGGAGGCCCAGGCCCGCGGCAAGCAGCACGCGGACTGGCGCGGCATACCCAACCGCGGCAAGTCCATCGACGCCCCCGTCGCCGTCTTCTTCCACTTCGACGGCGACGTCCTCATCGACGAGACCCTCTACTTCGACATCGCCACCTTCCAGCGCCAGCTCGCCTGACCGGGCCCACCGCCGCCCGCACGCCGCGGCGCCCGCCTACCGACACCGGTACGCGGGCCCCGCGGCGCCGCCGTGCCCGCACCCCGCACCGGCGCCCACCGGGGCTCGAGGAGGAGTCGAGTACGCGTCCGTAGCGTCGTCGGCGCCGGACCGGCCCGGTGGCGACGGATGCGCCGGCGCAGGCCGGACAGGTCACGGCGAAGAGCATCTCGCACTGACCAGCCTCCAGAAAGGATGCTCGATGAGCACCGTCAACCCCCCATCCCCGGGCGGTGAAACCAAGAGGGTGGTCTTCTGGGCCATTCTCACCACCAGCCTCGCCTCGTTCATGGCGGGACTGGACAACCTCGTCATCATCACGGCGCTGCCCACCATCCGGGAGAAACTCGGCGGCAGCCTCACCGACCTGGAATGGACGGTCAACGCCTACACCCTGTCCTTCGCGGTCCTGATGATGTTCGGCGCCGCCCTCGGCGACCGCTTCGGCCGCCGCAAGGTCTTCAGCCTGGGCCTGCTGCTGTTCACCGCCGCCTCCGCGGCCGCGGCCCTCGCGCCCGGCATCAACGAACTCGTCGCCGCCCGCGCCGTCCAGGGCGTCGGCGCGGCCATCATCATGCCGCTGTCGGTGACCCTGCTGACCGCCGCCGTGCCCGCCGAGAAACGCGGCGCGGCCCTGGGCATCTGGGGCGCCGTCAACGGACTGTCCATCGCCGCCGGCCCGCTGGTGGGCGGCGCCATCGTCGAGCACCTGTCCTGGCAGTGGATCTTCTGGCTGAACGTGCCGATCGGCCTGGCCCTGGCCCCGCTGTCCTTCCGCAAGCTCGCCGAGAGCCGTATCGCCCACTCCCGCCTCGACGCCGTCGGCACCGCCCTGGCCAGCCTCGGCCTGTTCGGCATCGTCCTCGGCCTCATCAAGGGCCACGGCGACGGCTGGACGTCCCCGCAGGTCCTGGGCGCACTGATCGGCGGCACCGCCGTGATGGCCCTGTTCGTCGTCTGGGAGAACCGCACCGAACACCCGATGGTCCCGATGCGCATGTTCCGCAACCGCGCCTTCACCGCGATCAACCTGGCCGGCGCCCTGATGTCGGTCGGCATGTTCGGCGCGATCTTCCTGATGACCCAGTTCCTGCAGAACATCCAGGGCTACACCGCCATGCAGGCCGGCGTCCGCCTGCTGGCCTGGACCGCCATGCCGATGGTCGTCGCCCCGATCGGCGGCATGGTCTCCGACCGCATCGGCGGCAAACCCGTGGTCACCCTCGGCCTCGCCATGATGACCGCCGGCATGGTCTATTGGGCCTTCGTCCTCGAACCGGACGTCTCCTACGCCGCCCAGCTGCCCTCCCTGATGATCTGCGGCGCCGGCATGGCCCTGTTCTACGCCCCGCTGATGAACCTCACCATGGGCTCGGTCGCCGAACACGAACAGGGCATCGCCTCCGGCGTCACCGCCGCCACCCGCGAGGTCGGCGCCGCCCTCGGCGTCGCCCTGCTCGCCTCCATCTTCAGCGCCAACGGCGGCTACGCCTCACCACGCAACTTCGTCGACGGCCTCGTCCCCGCCATGTGGGTCGGCGCCGTCGCGGTGGCCCTGGCGACCTTCTCCATGCTGCTCGCCCCCTCCCGCCGCCCCGCCGCCGCGCCCACCCGCGCCCCGGCCGCGCAGCCCGCCCCGGCCGCGCAGCCCGCCCCGGCCGGGCAGCACACACCGGCGGGGGAGAGCACCCCGGCCCCGCTGCACTGACCCGCACACCCACCCGGGGTCCGCGGCCCCGACGGCCGCGGACCCCGCCCTCGGCACACACCGCCACACTGCTGACGGCCCGTCACCCCGCGGCCGGACCACCCCACGACCCGACGACCCGAACCGAGGAAGCATGGCCATTGAGGAGATGAAGGTCCGCGACGCCTTCCGGATCACGCCGTCGCAACTCCCGGACAACCGGGGCCGGTTCTTCGAGGCCTGGCGCCTGGGCGAGCTGACCGGAAGCAGCGGCCAGCCGTTCACCGTCCGCCAGGTCAACTTCTCGGTCTCCCACCGCAACACCCTGCGCGGCATCCACGGCACCACCCTGCCGCCCGGCCAGGCGAAACTGGTGACCTGCGTACGCGGCGCCGCCCTGGACGTGGTGGTCGACCTGCGCGTCGGCTCCCCGACGTTCGGCATGTTCGACACCACCCTGCAGGAGGCCGGCTCCGGCATCGGCGTCTACCTCGCCGACGGCCTCGGCCACGCCTTCCTCGCCCTGACCGACGACACCTGCATGAACTACCTGTGCTCCGAGGAGTACGTCCCCGGCACCATGGTCGACATCCAGGCCCTCGACCCGGCCATCGGCATCCCCTGGCCCACCACCACAGGCCTGATCCGCTCCGAGAAGGACGCCACCGCCCCGAGCCTGTCCGAGGCCGTCGCACGCGGCCTGCTGCCCACCTACGAAGAGGCACTCACCTCCTACGGCCCCTCCTGGCAGCTCCCGCACCCCCAGCACCTCGGCAGCTGAACACCCCCGGCGGCCGGAGACAGCCACCGCACCCCGGCACCACGGCGACCGCCCCAGCGCACCCGCGACGGCGAACACGCCCTCAGCGCACCCGCGACGGCGAACACCGCACCCGTCCCCGGCCCACCGCCACACAGGGCTCCGGTCACCGCCGCACCGAGCTCCGGCGGCATCGGCCACCGCCGGGCCGGGCATCCAGCCGCATGAGGCTCCGGTCCGGCCCGAGACCCAGCCGGCCCGGCCACCCTCCGGCGAGGACCTCTTCGCCCTCCGGCGGAAACCCTCCGAACTGCGGCGAGGACCCTTCCGTCGACCGTCCGGTGGAACTTCTGATGGGCGGGCCGAGGCGTGCGGGACATTCACCCGGGTGCTCACGCGCCCGGAGCTGAAGCGAATTCCTCTTCCTCGATGACGGCCCGTTACCTGGTCGCGCTGCGGCGTACGGGCCTGGCACCCGGCCTGTTGCGACGCCTTCGCGGCAGGCGTCACACCAAGCCGGGCGCACTCTCCTGGGCGGGATCCTTGCCTGCCGGGTGATCCGGACCGCCGGCCGGGGCGGCGGCACGCAGCGCCGCCTCGACCCGGCGGTTGCTGGTCATGGATGCCGTGACGGCCGTCATCGCAAGGAGGAGGACGCCGGCGGCGTAGAGCGGGGTGCGGATGTCGTAGGCGGTGGCCAGCCAGCCGCCGAGGAAGGCCCCGACGGGGGCGGCGCACAGGGCGAGCATGCGGGAGGTGGAGGCGACCCGGCCCATCAGGCGGGCGGGGACGATCGCCTGCCGGAGGGAGGGGGCGAGCACCATCGTGGCGCCCATGCCGGCCCCGCAGACGGCGAGCGCCAGCCCGGCCGCGTACGGGTTCGGGGCGGCGGCCAGGCCCAGGATGGCAAGCCCTTCGACGGCGGCTGTGCAGGTCAGTGCGGTACCGGTGCCGAGCCGCCGGCCGAGGAAGGAGGCGATGCCCGCACCGAGCAGGCCGCCGGTGGCCTCCGCCGTGAGGAGCAGGCCGAAGCCGTAGGTGTCGATGCCGAGGCGGTCGTGCGCGAAGAGGGCGAGGACGGTCTCCACGGCGAGGAAGGCGACGTTCCCGACCGCCGGGCGGAGCGCGAGTCCGAGCAGCACCCGGTCCCCGAAGACGTACGAGGCCCCGGCCCGCGCCTGCCGAAGCAGCGACTCGCGGGCCTCCGGCACGGGGCGGGGCATGGCGGGCAGCGTACGGACGAGCAGTGCGGAGAGCAGGAACGACACCGCGTCGGCGAGCAGCGGGACCGCCCGCCCGAGCGCGAGCAGGGCACTGCCCGCGGGCGGCCCGGCGAAGCCGGACGCGGCGGTCTGGGCGCCGCGCAGGCGGGAGTTGGCGCGCTCCAGGAGTGCGGGGTCGCGGCGGAGCAGATCCGGCAGGTAGGCCGTGGCGGCCGTGTCGAAGAAGAGTCCGCCGAGGCCGAGGAGGAAGGCGACGGCCGCGAGCAGTGGAATGCTCAGCACGTCGAGCGCGGCCGCTGCCGCGGGTATCGCGAGCAGTGCCGCACGCGCCGCGTCGGTGACCCACATCGTGCGGCGGCGGTCCCAGCGGTCCACCAGGGCACCGCCGAGCACCCCGAAGAGCAGCCACGGCAGGGTTCCGGCGGCCGTGACGACGGCGAGCGCCATCGGATCCCGCGTCAACGTCAACGCGAGCAGCGGCAGTGCGGCATGCGTCACCCCGTCACCGAGCGAGGAGATCGTCTGTGCGGTCCACAGCCGTCCGAATCCGGCCGGCAACTTCCGGGCTTCTGAGGTCACTTGGCGTCTCCTTCGGCCTGCTCGCCCGATGCCGGGTGGAACAGTGCGAAGACGAGTGACGCGTCCGGCAGCGACGGATCGGACAGCTCCCGGTACTCGTCCGTCAGTGCCTGCAGCCGCGCCCCCAGCTGTGCGAACTGCTCCTCGGTGAGCCGCAGGTGCGCCATCCGCACATGCCGCTCGGTATCCACCGGCGCTGCCTCCAGGTCCGCCACCGCGTGCCGCATCAGCACATCCGGCCCTCCCTCGCCGGGATCCGGCAGCGCGATCGACCGCGCGGCCATCGCGTAGTACCGCTCGGTGACCCCCCGGACCTTCCGTGTCCGTACCACCTTCACCAGGCCGGCCCGCTCCAGCAGCCGTACGTGGTAGCTGGAACTCCCCTTCGCGAGACCCACTCGCTCGGCGAGCTGCGTGATCGTCGCGGGCTCGAAGCGGAGCACGGCCATGATCCGGTGGCGCGTGAGGTTGGAGACGGCGCGCAGCTGTTCGTCCGTGGTGACGTGGAACGTCTCGGGGAGATCGTCGGTAGGCATGCGAGCAATGGTCAACGATTCTTGACCATTGCGCAAGGGGATTGGCGCGGACTCCCGGAATCCGCTGTCCGGCGCGCGGGACCTTCTGCCGATGCCTCCCGCCCGCTGCCGATCCGAGGGACTGTCACACCGGTGCCCCGAAGACCTGTACGGGTCTTCGGGGCACCGGTGTGCGACCGCGCGGCCCCGCCGGGGCTCACCCGTTCACAGGGCGGCCTTGTGCTTGAGGGGTTCCCACCAGGAACGGTTGTCGCGGTACCAGGCGAAGGTCTCCGCCAGGCCCTGGGTGAAGTCCTTGCGGGGCCGGTAGCCCAGCTCGCGGGAGATCTTGCCGCAGTCGACCGAGTAGCGCAGGTCGTGGCCCAGCCGGTCGGGCACGTGCTCGACGCTGTCCCAGCCCGCCCCGGCCAGGTCCAGCAGCAGCGTGGTCAGTTCCTTGTTGCTCAGCTCGGTGCCGCCGCCGATGTTGTACACCTCGCCCGGCCGGCCGCCGGTGCGCACCAGTTCCAGGGCCTGCACGTGGTCGTCGATGTGCAGCCAGTCCCGTACGTTCAGCCCTTCCCCGTACAGCGGGACGCGGTGCCCGTCGAGGAGGTTGGTGACGAACAGCGGGATGACCTTCTCGGGGAAGTGGTGGTGGCCGTAGTTGTTGGAGCAGCGCGTCACCCGTACATCCAGGCCGTGGGTGCGGTGGTAGGACAGGGCCACCAGGTCGGAGGAGGCCTTGGAGGCGGCGTAGGGGGAGTTTGGCCGCAACGGGTCGCTCTCCGGCCAGGACCCCTCGGCCAGGGAACCGTAGACCTCGTCGGTGGACACGTGCAGGAAGCGGGCCCGGCCGCCGGGCCGGCGCAGCGCCGCGTCCAGCAGGGTCTGGGTGCCCAGCACGTTGGTGGTGATGAACTCGGCGGCGCCGAGGATGGAGCGGTCGACGTGGGACTCGGCGGCGAAGTGCACGATCTGCTCGTGTCCGGCGACGAGTTCGGCCACCAGGCGGGTGTCGCGGATGTCGCCGTGGACGAAGCGGAAGCCGGGGTGGCCGCGGACCGGGTCGAGGTTGGCGGGGTTGCCGGCGTAGGTGAGCTTGTCGAGGACGGTGACGTGGACGTCGCCGGGGCCGGCCGGGCCGAGCAGGGTGCGCACGTAGTGCGATCCGATGAACCCCGCGCCGCCGGTGACGAGGATGTGTGTGGTGGTCATCGGGTTCCTCCGTGGACGGCCCGGCCTTCCGGCCGGGGAGGAAACGGACCCCTGCGGAGCAGGGCAGGGAGTGATGAGTCGCCGACTGCGCTGATCACCGTCCACCGTCGACGGCTTGCGGGGTGATGGTCGGTGGCGGCTTGTACGTTGGTCGCGTGCATCTGCGTTACTCCTTCCGTATCGAGCCGACGCCGGGCCAGCGCGTTGCGCTGGCCCGTACGTTCGGCTGTGCGCGGGTGGTCTACAACGACGCGCTGGCCGCAAGAAAGGCTGCCTATGGGGCGGACAAGTTCCGTATCTCCAGCGGGGTGTTGGCCCGGCGGGTGATCACGGAGGCGAAGCGGACAGCCGAGCGGGCGTGGCTCGCGGAGGTGTCCGTCGATGTCCTGCAGTCCGCGGTGCGAGACCTGGACGCGGCCTACAGAAACTTTTTCGATTCGGTGTCGGGGAAGCGGTCGGGGCGCCGGTTCGGATTGCCACGGTTCAAGTCGAAGCGGGACAGCCGCCAGTCGGTCAGGTTCCCCAAGAACGGGTTCCGGCTGCGGGCGGACGGCAGGTTGAACCTGGCGGAGATCGGTGACGTACGCGTGCGCTGGTCGCGGCCGCTGCCGTCTGCCCCGTCGTCGGTGACCGTGATCCAGGACGCGGCCGGCCGGTGCTTCGCCAGTTTCGTGGTGGAGGTCGAGCCCGCGCCGCTGCCGCCTGCCGGCACCGAGGTCGGCATCGACCTGGGCCTGAGCACCTACGCCGTTCTCTCGGACGGCACGGTGATCGGCAATCCGCGTTTCCTGCGCCGGGCCGAAGGCCGTTTGAGGAAGGCCCAGCAGGCCCTGAGCCGGAAGGCGAAGGGATCGAAGAACCGGGCCAAGGCCCGTGTCCGCGTCGCACGAGTACACGCCCAGGTCGCCGACGCGCGCCGGGACTGGCTCCACAAGGAAACGTCGAGGATCGTCCGCGAAAACCAAGCGGTCTACCTCGAAGACCTTGCGGTCAGCGGGCTCGCACGCACCCGGCTGGCGAAGTCCGTCCACGATGCGGGATGGGCTGCCTTCCGCCGCATGCTCGAGGACAAGGCGGCCCGCGCGGGTCGGCATGGGGGCGTCGTGTCGCGTTGGCTGCCCTCCTCCCAGACTTGCCACGTGTGCTGGACCGTGGACGGGAAGAAGCCGTTGCACGTGCGCGGGTGGACGTGCGCCGGCTGTGGTGCTGTACATGACCGTGACCTCAATGCGTCGCGGGTGATCCTGGCCGCCGGGCAGGCGGACAGACGAAACGCCTCCGGAGGGCCGGTAAGACCTGGCGTGGCGATCCCGCACCAGGCCGGGCCCGTTGAACGAGGAACCCACTCGAAGCCCCAGCCGGTGAGCACCGGCAGGCAGGCCGGAGTCCCGGCCTTGTGAGGCAGGGAGGATGTCAAGAGGAGATCTGCACCTTGCTGTGGTCGCCGAGGATGAGCCGGTGGGCGGCGGGGATCCGCGGGGCGGGGGTCACCTCCACGTTGCGTCCGATGATGGAGGCCTCCACGCGGCGGGCGCCGCGCACCGAGGAGCCGTCCAGGACGATGGAGAACTCGATCTCGCTGTCGGTGATGCGGCAGTCGGCGGCGATGGAGGTGAACGGGCCGACGTAGGAGCCGGTGATCACGCTGCCGGCGCCGATGACGGCCGGGCCCACGATGCGTGAGCCGGTGACGCGGGCGCCCTCGTCGATCCGTACCCGGCCGATGATCTCGCTGGTGTCGTCGACGTCGCCCTCGATACGGGGTTCGGCGTGCTCCAGGACGGACCGGTTGACCTCCAGCATGTCGCCGACGTTGCCGGTGTCCTTCCAGTACCCGGAGATCGTGGTGGAGCGGACGTCGCGGTCCTGGTCGATCAGCCACTGCAGGGCGTGGGTGATCTCCAGTTCGCCGCGCCAGGACGGCTTGATGGCGCGGACGGCCTCGTGCACGGCGTCGGTGAACAGGTAGACGCCGACCAGCGCGAGGTCGCTCTTGGGGTGCTCCGGTTTCTCCTCCAGGCCCACGATCCGTCCGCCGGGGCCGAATTCGGCGACCCCGAACTGCTGCGGGTCGGAGACCTGGGTGAGCAGGATCTGGGCGGCGGGCCGCTGCGCGCGGAAGGCGTCGACCAGGTCGGAGATGCCGCCCACGATGAAGTTGTCGCCGAGGTACATGACGAAGTCGTCGTCGGCGAGGAACTCGCGGGCGATGAGGACGGCGTGGGCCAGTCCCAGGGGAGCGGACTGGGGGATGTAGGTGACGGCGAGGCCGAACTTGGAGCCGTCGCCGACGGCTTGCATGATCTCGTCGGCGGTGTCCCCGACGATGATGCCGACCTCGGTGATGCCCGCGTCCGCGATCGCTTCCAGGCCGTAGAAGAGAACCGGCTTGTTGGCCACGGGCACCAGCTGCTTGGCGGATGTGTGGGTGAGGGGGCGCAGGCGGGTTCCGGCCCCGCCGGAGAGTACGAGAGCCTTCATGGCTTCGATGCTAGGAGCGGGCACTTGAGCCGGGATCGGGGATGGGCCGCGCCCACAGGCGCCCTCCAGAGCGGCTCCAGAGGCGGTGGGGATCCTCGGTGGGCAGCGGCCGGTGGCGAGCTCGGCGGGGTGACCCGCGGGGCCCCTTCGCCCGCCCGTCCAGTGACGCGAGCCCAGAGAGGCACACAGGCATGGCAGACAACCACCGTGAACTCGTCCAGCGCTTCGTCGACATGATCAACAGTCATGACGTGAGCACCATGAGCGCGCACACCGCGCCCGGGCACATCGACCACAACCCGGTCGTCGAGGACGGCATCGAGGCCAACACGGCGTTCTGGGAGCAGATCTTCGCCGCGTTCCCCGACGTCAAGGTCGTCACCCACGACCTGGTCGTGGAGGGGGACCGGATCGCCGGCCGCTTCGAGTACTCCGGCACCCACCAGGGCACCTTCTTCGGGGTCGAGGCCACCGGGCGTCCGCTCAGCTTCCAGTCGATCGACTTCTGGCGGGTCGAGGACGGGCTGCTGGCCGAGCACTGGGACCAGCTGGACATGGCCGGCCTCTTCCGTCAGCTCGGTGTCGACATCCACGCCGGCCAGGACGCGTAACCGCGCCCCCGGCGGACGGGGGGCGGCCCGGCGCGCACGCGGTGCGCGCCGGGCCGCCCCGCGTACCCCCACCCGACCCCGCCCCCCGCCCCCGGTTCCGGTCCCGGCGGCGGCCGCCGGTCAGGTGGCGGCCGGCCGGGGGCCGGGGGAGCGGGAGGGGCGGTCAGGGGGCGGGCGGCCGGGTGGCGGCGGCCTGTTCCACCTCGTCCACGAGCCGGGCGTGGGCCAGGACGGCCTCGGTGTGCGGGGTGAAGTCCTCGCCGTGCAGGACGGCGCGGGCGAAGACGCCCGCGATGTTGGTGAAGTGGGCGTCCGGCGCGAGCCGGATCTCCTCGACGGCGCCGCCGCGTTCGACGTGCAGCACGGGGACGTGCTCGTCGGGGGTGCTGAAGGCACGTTCCAGCCGCAGCCGCCCCTCGCTGCCCCACAGGTCGTAACCGCTGCGGTAGGCGTGCTCGACACCGTAGGCGAGCTGGGCCGCCGCCCCGGACGGGGCCGTCAGCAGCGCGCCGCCCGCGGGAGCGGGCCCGTGCGGGCCGGCCGGGCGCACATGGGCGCCGGCCACCCGCAGGCCGGGGCCGAGGAAGAGCTGGGCGGCGCGCAGCGGGTAGGCGGCGACCTCGGGCAGGGTGCTGGCGCGCCGCAGGGTGCCGTCGCCGTCGCGGCGCAGCGGGATGCCGAACTCGGAGCCGAACAGCTGCAGTTCGCCGATCAGTCCGTCGTCGAGGAGCCGGCGGACGCGGGCGTGCTGGGAGTGGTGCAGGAACATGAAGCTCTCCATCAGCAGCAGGCCGCGCTCGCGGGCGAGAGCGACCGCCTTGTCCGCGTCGGCCTGCCGCAGCGCGAACGGCTTCTCGCACAGCACGTGCTTGCCGGCCGCCAGCGCCCGCAGCGTCCACTCCGTGTGCAGCTCGGGCGGCAGCGGCACGTACACCGCGTCCACGTCCTCGCGCTCCAGCAGCCGCGCGTAGCCGGCCACCGGCGTGCCGCCGAACCGGTCGGTGAACGCCCGCGCCCTGGCGAGGCTGCGGCTGGCCACGGCGCTCACCCGGATGAGCGGCTGGCGGGCCATCGAGGGCAGCATGCGCCGTCCGGCGATGTCCGCGCAGCCCAGCACGCCGATGCGCAGGCCCGGCCCGCCCGGCCCGCTCACCGCGCGTACGCCCCGCCGCGCGCCCAGGCCGCGCGCAGCCCGGTCAGCAGCGTACGGGCCTCGATGTTCAGGTAGTTGCTGTGCCGCAGCAGCGCGGACATCTGGTCCACCGTCACCCACAGGAAGTCCTCGGGCACGTCGACGGGGAAGTCGCCGCCCACCTCCATCAGGACGTAGCGGTTGCCCGCGTGGTGGAAGCGCCCGCCCTCCTCGGACTGCACGGTGTCGTACAGCAGTGAGCCGGCCTCGGCCCGCAGGACCAGGTCCAGGAACCGCGGCTGGCGCGGTGCGGGCAGGGTCAGCGCGCGGCCCGGCTGGCACTGCACGGTGGGGCCGAGCTCCGCCACGTCCAGCACGCCCGCCTCGGAGCGGGCGTGCGCCAGCAGGTGCGGCACGCCGCCGATGCGGCGCACCAGGAACGCGGACAGGCCCTGTTCGGCCGGCGCGAGCAGCGGCTGGGTCCAGCGGGTGACCTCGCGGTTGGCGGCGGCCACGGACGCGGCGATGACGGTGAAGTGGTGGCCGCTGTCGTGGGAGATCCCGTCCTCGGTGCGCCGCCAGCGCCGTACGGCCGCCAGCGGCATGCTGGTCTGCACCAGCTCCCGGTGCGCCTTGATCTCGGTGAGCCGGTTGAGGAGGTGCTCCATGGAGTGCAGCGGGGGTCCCTCGTCGGCGAAGGACGGGATCAGCGACAGCACGGTACGGGCGTCCATGTTGACCACGTTCGACTCGTGCAGCAGCTGGTGGATCTGGCCGAGCGTCAGCCACACGAAGTCCTCGTGCTCGGGGACGTGGCCGAGCGCCTCCACCACCATGTTCCGGTTGCGCTTGCGCAGGAACCAGGAGCCCTGTTCGGACTGGAGGGAGTCGAACAGCACCCGTGAGGCGGTCCGCGGCGGCGCGAAGTACTCGATGTAGTTCACGGGGGCGCCCCGGTGCACCCCGGTGTAGTTGCTGCGGGTGGCCTGCACGGTGGGGGACAGCTGGACGGTCTCGATGTTGCCGGGTTCCATCTTGGCCTGCATCAGGCAGTGCAGGACGCCGTCGAACTCCTTGACGACGATGCCCAGGATGCCGATCTCCGGCTGGTTGATGATCGGCTGCGACCAGGACGCGGCGTGCCCGTTCCACTCGGTGCGCACGTGCAGGCCCTCGACGGAGAAGAACCGGCCGCTGTCGTGCACCAGGTTCCCGGTGGCGCCCTGGAAGCGCCAGCCGACCAGCTCGCGGAAGGGGACGCGCCGCACCTCGTAGCGGTTGGTGCGGCGCTGCTCGGCGAACCATTCGCGGAAGACCGGATTGGGTGTCACCGGGCTGTCCAGGGTCTGGGCCGACAGCGTGAAGCGCCGCCCGAGGCCGGTGAGGGCGCCCGCGGGCACCGCTTGGGTGATGGTCATAAAACATGACTCCTTCGCCGTGTCCCGCGCGCCCAGGGCCAGGCCGCCGCCCACGACCATCCGGCAGCGCGATCGGCCGTTGCTGGAGGGCGCCTCGAAACGCCCCGCACGCCCGCTCGAGGCACGCCCCCGCGCCCGGCGCGGGGGAGCGGAGGAGAGGGTCTCCCCCGCGGGGCGGCCCAGGTGGGGCCGCCCGGGTCGCCCTCCTGGAGCAGCCGCCCCCTCCCGGTTTCTTTCAGCGCTAGATCTATTGTCACTGCTAGACAAGGGGGGCGGGCGTCCCTACGCTGAGGCGGTATGAGAATCCTCTTTGCCAGCGCGGGCAACTTCGGGCACGTCTATCCCCTGCTTCCCTTGGCGAAGGCCGCGCGCGCCGCGGGCCACGAGGTGGTGTTCGCCACCGGCGAGCAGCTCCACCCGGCCCTGCGGGCCGCCGGCCTGGAGCCGGTGACGGCGGGCCGTTCGGTCCCCGAGGCGTTCATGGAAGCAGTGCGCGGCAGTGCCTCCCTCGAGCACGACGGCGCCGACCTGGGCGCCCAGGACGTGCCGCCGGAGGTGCTGGCGGACCTGCATGTGAAGGTGTTCGGTTCGGTGCTGCCCCGCTGGGTGGCCGCCGACCTCGCGCCCGTCCTCGCCGACCGGCGGCCCGACCTCGTCGTCTACGAGGCGATGAACCCGGGCGCCGCCTTCGCCGCACGGCTGGCGGGCGTGCCCGCCGTCGCGCACGGCGTCGGGGTGATGGCGATGGGCCCCGAAGAGGCCCGGATCCAGGAGGAGTTGCTGGCCACCGCGGCCGACCTCGGGGTGAGCGTGCCCTACGGCCAGCTGCTGGCGCTCGCCGCCACGTACATCGACATCTGCCCGCCGTCGCTGCAGGACGCCGGCTTCCTGGCCGCCCCGCTGCCCCGCATCGAGCAGCGCCCCGTCGCCTACGGCGAGCCGGGTGAACTGCCCGCGGGCATCCGCGACGCGGACGGCCCGTTCGTCTACCTGACCCTGGGCACCGCACTGGGCTCGGTGGACGTGCTGCGCACGGTCATCGACGGGCTGCTGCCGCTCCAGGTGCCGGTCCTGGTGGCGACCGGACCCGTGGTGGCCGTCGGCGACCTGGGTGAACTGCCCGAGCGCGTGGTGGCGGTGGAGTGGGTGGCCCAGCCCGAGGCGCTGAAGCGGGCGGCGCTGGTGGTGCAGCACGGCGGTGCGGGCACCACCCTGGCCGCGCTGGCGGCCGCGCTGCCCCAGCTGATCCTGCCGCAGGGCGCCGACGGCCCCGCCAACGGCGCCGCCGTGCGCGACGCGGGCGCCGGCGAGGTGATCCTCGCCGGCGGCCTGTCGGCCGACGCGGTCACCGAGCAGGCCCGCCGCATCCTGGGCGACGAGAGCTACCGGGACGCGGCCCGCAAGGTCGCCGCCGAGATCGCCGCGATGCCCGGCCCCGCCGAAACCGCCGCCCGCCTCCCGCAGTTCACCGCCTGACCTGCCCGACCTGCCTGACCCGCTCGGCCTGTTCGCCCTGTTCGGTCTGTTCGCCTCCGGGTGCCGATCCGCCGGCCGCCCGGTCCCCGGCTCCGGTGCGCGCGTGCACTCCCCCGGTACGCGCGCACCGGATGCTCCCCGGCCGCCTGCGGCCGGGGAGCCGGCCCCGCGACCCGGAGCCCGGAACCGGAAAGGGCGGTGCGGGGTCAGGGCAGGGGTACGGCGAGAGGGCGGGCGGCGGCTGCCTCGTCGCGCGCGGCCGCGGTGTCCGGCAGGTCGTCGACCGGCGTGTGCGGGGGCGAGGTCACCAGTGCCGTCAGGGCGGCGCGCAACGCGCGGGCGAGCTGTGCGGCCTGCGCGCGGGTGAGCCGTGCGCGGGCGAACTCCAGGCTCAGCAAGGGGTGTTCGCGCCAGCGCAGCACCGTCAGGGCGGCGTCCGCGGTGACGGCGCCCGGGTGCCCGTGATGGAAGCGCGCGCTCAGCCCGCCCGCCCGCAGGCTCTCGGGCAGCAGCTCGTCGCGGGCCGCGAACGTCACCTGCGCCAGGGCGGGGCGGAAGCGGTCCGCGGGCACCCCCGCGGCGCGCGCCGTATCGGCGTCGTCGACCTCCGCGTACTGGAGGGCCTCGCTGAACGCGCAGGCGATGCCGCGCAGGAAGTAGTCGACGCCGCCCTCCAGTTCGCAGACCACCGGCACCGTCGCCGAGCACGGCACGACGGTGCGCAGCAGCTCCGCGGTGAGCCGGCGCGGCACCTCGGTGCCCACCAGCAGCCGTTCGCGGCCCGCCCGCCGGCCCACCGCCAGCGCCCAGGCCGCCAGCAGCACCGTGCTGTGCGGCACACCGGCCCGCCGGGCCGTCGCGTCGGCCGCGTCCCGCAGCCGCGTGCCGAGGCCGAACAGCAGCCGCTCGCCGCGGAAGCCGAAGGCGGCCGCCGGCCGCGCCGCGGGCGCCAGGTCCAGGCCGGCGGCCAGGCCGCGCAGCTGCTCGGCGCGGCCGGCCGGCAGCACCCGCGCCGGGCCGGCCGGCCGGGTACGGTGCGGCGCGTCCGGGCCGGGGCGGGGCGTGTGGTCCAGCGGGCGGCGGCGGACGGCGCGGTCGTAGTCGGCGAGCAGTTCCTGCCACACCAGGGCGGCCGACCGGCTGTCCGCCACGGCGTCGTGGTGGACGAACGACAGCAGCTGCGAACCGGCCGCCAGCGGGGTCAGCGCGAAGGCCAGCGGCGGCAGGCCGGGCCGGTGGACCAGCCGCCCCGCCCGCACGGCCAGCCGTGCGTGCGCCGCCGCCACCAGGTCCTCGCCCGGACCCGCGGCCACCGGCTCCAGCATGACCAGCGGCGGGGGACAGACGGCGAGCACCCGCCGCACGGGGCCGCGCGGGGTGGCGGCGAAAGCGGTCCGCAGACCCTCGTGCCGCGCACTCAGAGCGGCCAGCGCACGCCGCAGCGCGCCCGCGTCCGGCGGGCCGGACAGCTCGGCGCTCAGGATCCGGGCCACCGCACCGGCACCGGCGACCCGCTCGGCGGTGAGCGCCGCCGACTGCCCCGGCAGCAGCGCCCGTACGCCCCCGCCGCCCGCGGCCGGCCCCGGTGCGGGCACCGGGGCCGGCCGCGCCCGGGCCAGTACGTCCGCGAGGGGGGCGGGGCCCAGCAGCTGCGCCAGGTCCACGGCCAGGCCCAACTGCTGCTCGGCGCGCGCCTGCAGCCGTACGGCCTGCCCGAGGCCGCCGCCCAGCGTGATGAAGGGGGACCCCGCCGCGCCGGCCGGCAGGCCGCGCCGGTCGCAGCCGATGACGTCCGCGGCCAGGTCGAGCAGCTCCTCCAGGGGAGTCGGCGTCAGCATGGGCGGGCCCTCTCTGTGGGCAGTCGTGCCCCGATGCTGGCGCCCGCGCCTCGAAGGCCGCTCGAACGCGGCCGCACGACGGCACCCGCCGCGCCGCACGGCGGGACGGCAACCCCCCGAATTTCAAAGGCAGTAACCCTATCACTGACAGCTCGATTATCGCTGAAAGTGCTAAAGTCGGTCCATGACGCTCCGAGAACGACGCCTGCGCGAGCAGGCCCAGCGCCACCGCCTGATCCTCACCACGGCCCGCGAGATGGCCGAGGCCGAAGGCTGGGACTACGTCACCACGCGGCGTCTCGCGGACCGTATCGAATACAGCCAGCCCGTGCTGTACCAGCACTTCAAGAACAAGGACGCCATCGTCCACGCGGTCGCCCTGGAGGGTTTCGCCGAACTCGCCGCCGCCCTGCGCGCCGCCCGCCTGGGCGCGGCGGAGCCGCGCGGCGCGCTGGACGCGGTGGCCCGCGCCTACGTCGACTTCGCCGAGCGGGGGCCGGTCCTCTACCAGGCCATGCTCACCCTCGACCCGGGAGGCGACGGCGCCCCCGAAGACACTCCGGAGGGCACTTCCGGCGACACGCCGGCGCCGCTCGCGGAGGTCCTCGCCGAGATCGGCCTCGCCCTCGCGCCCGTCGCGGCCGGCCGCGACGGCGCCCTGCTGGCCGAGGTCCTGTGGAGCGCCTGGCACGGCCTGGCCGCCCTCACCGGGAGCCGCCGTCTGCGCCCCGGCCTCACCGGCCGGCGGCTGGCCGCGCTGACCGAGGTCCTGCTCGGCCCCGCGGCCCAGCCCGCCTGACGACACGACGGCGGACCGGACCACGGGGCCGCACGCACGCGGCCCCGGACACCTGGTGGTTCAAGTCGCGGTGGTTCCAGGGCGCGGTGGTTGCAAGGCATGCCGGTCGGCGGGCGTGGGGTTCAGAGGCATGCCGGTCGGCGGCCACTGCGGCCCGGGGGCCGGTGGTTCAGACCGGGGTCCTGGCCGTCTCGGCCTGCTGCTCCGGCTCGGCGGGTCCGGTCCCGGCGGGCTCGTTCAGGCGCTTGCCGATCAGCACGAACAGCAGGATGAGCCCGACTGTGAGCAGGGTGTGCCCCAGACCCGCGGTGAGCGGTACCGCCTCGGGCACATGGTCGCCGAGCACGGTCTCGGTGCCGTGCACGAACATCATGGCGACGGTGATCGCGATGCCCGCGTTGTAGAACCAGAAGAAGTACGTGAACAGCTTCGTCCCGGACAGCGCGAACTGCTTGTCCAGGGCGAGGACGATGAGGAAGCCCATCATGCCCAGCGCGAGCAGGTGGGTGTGCATGAGCGCCAGCTGGGTTTCACCGTCGAAATCTTTGGCTTTGGTGAACTCCCGGTAATACAGCCCGGAGATCACTCCCAGGATCATGTAGACGTGTGCCGCGTAATACGACTTCCGCATCCCCGTGCTCGCTCCCTGCTGGTCATTGCTGGTCAATTCAGGCCTTCACGTGGGCCATTGAAGCACTCCGGCGTGAACCCTTCGCCCGTTTCCCAAGATCGTTCGAGCCGGCCTCCAGCGGGCCTCGAGGGCCTCTGTGAAGTCCCGGGCCACGCTGGGGCGTCGAGGTTCGTCCCCGCACAACGAGAGGCATCCGCATGAGGCACTCCCGTACGGTCGCGGCCGTCGCCGCGGTCACCGGACTGGTCCTGGCCGCCGCGGGCGCGGCGAGCGCCCAGGTCACACCCGGGCCCGTCACCCCGCCGTCGCCCCGGGACACGGAGGAGGCCGTATGAAGCACCCCCGCAGCGCCACGGGTGTCGCGGCCGCCGTCGCGGCCACCGGACTCGTCCTGGCCGCCGCCGGCGCGGCACCCGCGCGGACACCGGCCGGGCCGGAGCGCATCACCTCACGGGCGCAGCTGGCCCGCAGCATCGCCGGGGCCGTGGCCCGGGAACAGGCCGCCGCGAGCGCGCCGTTGTCCCCGGCGGCCCGGGGCATGAGCGTCGACGTCTCCTCCGTACTGCCGTGCTGACGCGCGACCCCGCACGCCCGGAGGCGGCCGCCGCCGGCCGGGAGCCCGCGCTCCCGGCCGGCGCCGAGGCCGGCACCCCTACGAGCTGGTGCCCCAGCGGTGCGGCGCACGCGCCGGAGTCGCTGGTCCTGGGCGTGCGCTCCGGTCTCGACGGACAGGTGACGTACCTGGCCGAGGCGGTCCCGGCCGCCGCGGTGCTCGACCAGATCCCCGAGGACATCGAACCGCGCCGGATCCTGCGGTTCGCCTCGCACTGCGTCGCCGACTGCGCCAACCGCCGGGGCAGTGACTGCACCCTGGTGGAACGGATGGTGGCGGCCTACCCGGCGCCGGCGGGCGGCACGGTGCCGCGCTGCCATCTGCGGGCCGGCTGCCAGTGGTGGGCACAGGCCGGGGTCGACGCCTGCCGGCGCTGCCCGGCACTGGCCACCCGTCACCCCGCGGACGACGAACTGGCCTCCCTGGTCGCCGACCCGGACGTCACCCCCGGACAGCTCGCCGCCTGGACCGCCGCCCGCCGGGACTGACAACACCCGCCCACCGCGCCCTCGTCCGCCGCGCCTTGCGCCGTGCCCCGGCAGCGGCCCGCGCGGTCGGGCACCGCCGGCCGGACCGGCTCAGGAGGCGACGTCGCAGGAGGTGAGGGCGGTGAAGGCGGGCCGGCGCAGTGCCTCGGCGAGCGACGTGCGCCAGTGCGGGAGCCCGGGCAGGCCCGCCGTGGCCCAGCGGGCGTGGCCCAGGACGCTGAACGCGGGCCGGCGCGCCGGGCGGGCGAAGGCCGCCGAGGTGGTCGGGCGCACCCGGTCGGGATCCAGCCCGCTGAGTTCGTACGCGGCCCGGGCCAGGCCGTACCAGGTGGTGCGGCCGGCGGCGGTGGCGTGGTAGACGCCCGGCGGGGCGCCCCCGGCGCGGCCGAGCGCGACCAGCAGCCCGGCCAGGTCGTAGGACCAGGTGGGCTGCCCGTGCTGGTCGTCGACGACGTCGACGGTGTCCCTGCGGGCGGCGAGACCGAGGACGCTGGCGACGAAGTTCTGTCCGTGTTCGCCGTACAGCCAGGCGGTGCGCACGATGTAGCCGGTGTCGGGCAGGAGTTCGGTGACCGCCCGTTCGCCGGCCAGTTTGCTGCGGCCGTAGGCGTTGACCGGGCCTGCCGGGGCCGACTCCGGGTAGGGCTCGGTGCCGTTTCCGGGCAGCACGTAGTCGCTGGAGACGTGCAGCAGCCGGGCGCCGGTGCGGCGGCAGGCGAGGGCCAGGTGACGTACGCCCGTCCCGTTGACGGCGGTCGCGGCGGCCTCGGCCCTCTCGGCGCCGTCGACATCCGTCCAGGCGGCGCAGTTGACCACCACGTCGTGGCCGGCGACCGCGGCCCGCACGGCCCGCGGGTCGGTGATGTCGAGGCCGGCCCGGTCGAGCGCGGTGACCTGCCCGCCGGCCAGCCGCGCCCGCACCTCGCGGCCCAGCGCCCCGCCGCCCCCGGTGACCAGCCAGCGCGTCATCGACCGCTCCTCGCGTGGAAGGCCCGGCCGCCGGCCGGGGAGGAAACACATCCCGCGCCCGGGGGCGCGCCGCGCCACGGCTCACCGCCCCCCCCCCGCGTCCGGCGCACGCCGCCCGCACGGGCCGACCCGCACCTCCCGCACGTCCCGCATCTTCGGCGCGTCCCGCACGTTCGGCCGTGTCCCCGGGCCGGCACCGGGCACCGTCGCACAGCCCACACCTTCCCGCACCCGGCCCGGCGGCACACCGGCGGCCACGACTTCCCGCACCGCACACCCGCGAGGGCCGGACCCGGGCCGTCCGCCTGGCCCGCGCGGGCCAGGCGGACGGCCCGGGTCCGGGAGCCAACGGGCTAGGCGGACCGGGCGGGTTGGGCGGGTTGGGGGGACTGGGCGGGCTGGGGCGGCCCGGCGGAGTGCGCCACGGCCGGGGCGGCGGTCAGCGAGCGCACCTGGGCGCTGCACAGCGCCGCCGCGGTCGCGCACACCACCAGCGCTGCGCCGCCCAGCAGCGCGCCGCTCGTCCCGGCGTGCGCGGCGACCGGACCCGCGGCCATCTCGCCCACCGGCAGGGCCACGAACGAGCCCAGCGCGTCGTAGGAGTACACGCGCGCCAGCCGGTCGGCGGGAATGTTCTCCTGCAGCGACACGTCCCAGGCCACCCCGAACTGTTCCAGCGCGATGCCGTTGGCGAACATCGCCGCGCCCAGCAGCAGCGCCCCGCCGCCCTGGGCCAGCACCACCAGCGGCAGCGCCTCCACCGCCACCGCCGCCACTCCCGCCAGCAGGATCCGCCGGGCCCGGGAACGGGCGGCGAGCACACCGCCCAGCAGCGCCCCGGCCATCTGCGCGGCCAGCACCGCGCCCCACGCACCGCGCCCGAACGTGGCATCGGCGACGGCCGGTCCCAGCACCTGTACGCCGCCCGCGACGACGGCGTTGACCACCATGAACTGCCCCACCACGATCCACACCCAGCGGCGCGCGGTGAACTCCCGCCAGCCCGCCCGCAGTTCCCGCAGCGGATGGGTGCGGCCCGGCGTGGGTCCGGGCGTGTCGGCGGGCGCGGTGTGCACTCCCAGGAAGCACCAGGCCGCCGCGCCGAACGCCGCCGCGCTGCAGGCCAGCCCCCAGCCGGCCCCGCACCCGGCCGCTACCGCGCCGCCCAGCGACACACCGGCGATCATGCCGAGGTTGGTGCCCATCCGCATCAGCGCACCGGCCGGGCGGATCAGGCCGGCCGGCACCGTCTGCGGGGTCAGCGCGGCGGAGGCGGGCAGCGACAGCGCCGCCAGCGCGCCGTTGAGGACGCTGAGCGCGGTCAGCAGGGGAAGCGAGGTGAGACCCAGCAGCACGCTCAGCGCGATCGCCGTCTGCGCCCCGCACGCGGCCAGCGCGGAACCCCGTACGACCAGGGTGCGCCGTATCCGGTCGGCGACGACCCCGCCGGCCAGCAGCAGCGCCACGTTGGCCACCGAGCGTGCCCCGACGACCAGGCCCAGGGCGGTGGTCGAGCCGGAGGCGTCGAGGACGGCGAAGGCCAGTACCACGGGGGCCATCGCGTTGGCGCAGTACACCAGCGCCCGCCCGGCGGCCAGCCGGCGGAACGAGCGGTGGCCGAGCGGACCGCGCAGACGCGGGGCGTGCCCGGGCGCGGTGGTGGCGGGGTTCATGGCGGGCTCCCTACGGACGGGGCAGGACGGTGAAGTGCACCCGGGAGACGCTCATGCCCAGGTCCTGTACGGCGAAGGGGCAGAAGTAGTAGGCCTGCGGGGTGGCTTGGGGGGCCAGGTGGAGGGTGAACTCGGCGTGGGCGCGCTGTCCGGCGACCGCGTCGACGCGGCGCAGCACGGGGCCCACCCGGGCGTCGAGGTAGAGCGGCAGCACGATGCCCAGGTTGAGGGTGCCGTCGCGGGGGGCCACCGCCTCCACCACCACGTGCAGGGTGCTGCCCGCGGCGGCCTCGGCGGGTGCCTTCACGTGCAGTTCGACGGCGCCGGTGTGGGCATTGGCGACGTCACCGCAGCGCGCGCACACCGTCTGGACGGTGTCGGCGATCGCCGGTACCCGGCCGTGGCGGCGGTAGGAGCGCAGCGGCCGGCCGCAGGCGCACGGGGTGTCGAGCGCGACGGGCGCTGCGGCGGTGCTGCGCTCGCCGAAGTAGGTGGGGAAGGCGAGGGCGGGGTCGTCGTGGTGCTTGGCGAAGCGGTGGGCGAGCGCGAGGTCGAGGGACTTGGTCTCGGCGGCGATCGCGGCCAGTGCCGGGCCGGCGTCCGGTGCGGACCGGGCCACGGTGCGCACCGCGTCGCGCAGCACGGTGTCCGCCAGCGCCCGCAGCCGGGGGCGCAGCGGGTAGTCGGGGCCCAGCAGCCCGCTGTCGAGCAGCCCCGACAGGCGCGCGCCGAGCCGGTGCAGCGGCGGGTACGGGGCGGCCGGGCCGCCCTCCCCGCTCCCGTTCCCGTCCGCGTTCGTGTCCACGGCCTCTTCCCGGGCGCCGTCCGCCGTGTCCGCCGCGCCCGGGCCGGAGGGCCCCGGGAAGCCGGTGGAGCCGGTGGTGTCGGTGGTGTCGGTGGTGTCGGTGGTGTCGAGGGGGCTGGGGGAACCGGAGGACCCGAAGACGTCGCCGGCGGGGGAGTGGGGGTGGGACGGTTCGAGGCCGGAGGACTGCAGGCCGGCCTGGACGAACGCGGGGTAGGGGTTGATGTCGCGCAGCTGCCGGTTCATGGCGACGGCCGCGCTGCCGGCGGCCGTGGTGGCGGTGAGCCAGGCCAGGTTCTCCGGGCGCTGTCCGTCGCAGGCGGTGAGCGTGGCGACGACGGTCTGCGCGGGCCCGTCGAGCGCGTTGAGGAGGATGAGGTATTTCGGGTCGTACATCGCGTGGCCGGCGAGGGCGCCGCTGAAGCAGTTGGCCAGTACCAGTTCGGCGGCCCGGATGCCGCGGGCGGGGATGAGTTTGTCCTGCGGTTTGGTGCAGCCCAGGCCGTAGGCGCAGCGGGGGCCGGGCATTGCGGGTGCGGCCGCGGCGGGGCTCGCTCCGCACAGGGTGAACTGGCCGAGGTTGAGCTGGTCGTCCTTGCCGTTGCCGTGGAAGAGCACCCGCCGCCACACCCGGCCCAGCGCGATCTGGTGGACGTCGAGGCGGTGGACGTCGTCGGCGCCGAGCCATACGTCGGCCTGCGGTGCGGGGGCGGCGGTGTCGAGTTCGGACAGGACGCCGACCGGGGCGTTCGCGGTGACGCGGGCGTACTGCTTGGCCGCCATCCAGCTGAGGCTGTGCACGTCGCGGCCGGTCAGCAGGGACAGGGGTCGCCCGGTGGCGTGGGCGGCGTCGAGGGTGTGCTGCACGGCGTCGGCGCGCAGGTGGGCGTATGCGCCGACCAGCAGTACGGATCCGGTGTCCGGCAGGTCGTGCGGGTCGTCCACCCAGTGGCGGGCCAGCGGGCGGATCAGCGCGTTCAGCGCGGCGGGCAGCGGGCCGCCGGCCACGACGCCGGTGTCGCAGGGTTCGGGGGTGCGCAGGCCGCTGTAGACCTCTTCGGCCAGGGCGATGCCGTCCAGCAGGTCCGTGCGGGGGCCGGTGAACACCGGCAGGGGGCCCCGGCCGCCGGCCACGGCCCGCGTGTAGTCGCCGAGCGAGGTGTACGGGGCGAACAGCGGCTGCCGCCCGGCACCGGGACCGGTGGCCGCGGCGTCCGTGGCGGCCGAAGTCCTCGTGCAGGCCGGGGTGTTCGCGGGGCTCGTGGCGGCGGGGGCGTCCGTGGCGGCCGAAGTGCCCGTGGCGGCCGGGGCGGTGGGGGTGCGCACGGCGTTCACGGGTGGTCCACCTTCAGCTCGAAGTGGGCGAGGACGGCCTGCATGCGCTGTTCGACCTGGTCGGCGGTGGCGCCCTCGACGTGGACGTAGCCGGTGGAGGCGTGGGAGGCGCGGGGCGGGTCGAGGACGTCGCCGGGGGCGGCGTCCAGGTGGGCGCCGATCACACCGGGCAGCCGCAGCAGTTCCTCCTCGGAGCTGATGTGGACCACGCGGCCGGCCCGGGTGGGCAGGAGCAGGTCGCCGACCGCCCGGTCGCGGGTGTAGACGGGCTGCGGGACGCGGTCGAGGTAGGTGTCGAGGATGACGTGCAGGAAGTCGAAGCCGTAGGCGAGGGAGTGGTTCACGGGGACTTCGCAGCCGCTGAGGCGGGCGGCGACCTCGCTCATGCGGAAGGAGCCGTCGTCGGTGAGGAAGAACTCGCCGTGCAGGTAGCCGAAGGGCAGGTCCAGGCCGTCGGTGAGTTGTTGGGCCAGGGCCCGCGCGTCGACGGGGAGTTGCTCGCCGGGCGCGTAGGTGATGTTGGCGTTGATCGCGCCGTCGAGGACCTCCAGGATCGGGCGGGGGTTCTTCGACAGGTAGGCGTCCACGACCCGGCCGCGGGCGACGACGGCGCACAGCTGGAACTCGCGGCCGCGGATGAACTCCTCGGCCATCCAGTCCAGGCCGGGGTCGAGCGGCGGGATCGCGGCGAGGGCGGCGGGGGAGTCGACGCGGTAGGTGTGCAGGCAGGAGTCGGAGTCGACGGGCTTGAGGACGACCGGCCAGCCGTGGCTGTCGCCGAACGCGGCGACGTCGTCGAGGCTGTGCACGGCGCGGTAGGCGGCGTGCGGGATGCCGAGCTCGGCGTAGCGGTCCTTCATGGTCTTCTTGTTGCGGACCCAGGCGACCTGACGGGGGGTCAGGTGCGGCAGGTCGACGAGGGCGGCGAAGCGCTGGGCGCGCTCCTGCAGCGCCTCGTTGGGGTTGCAGAAGAACCGCGGCCGGGGCAGGTCCGGGGTGCCCTTCATCCAGCGCAGGTAGCGGGCGGCCTCCTCGTGCAGGGGGGCGGCGGTGCGCAGGGTGAACGTGGGCAGGTGCGCGGTGCGCCGGAGGTAGTCCTCGCTCAGCGGCACGGAGTCGAAGCGCAGCAGGACGACGTCCACGTCGTCGCGGGCCAGGACGCTGTCGGTGAAGGTGGCCCGGCGGCTTTCGACGAGCAGGACGGCGGGACGGGAGGGCGTGCTGGGCATGGCGGTCTCCAGAGGTCGGGCGGGCCGGCGGGGGCGGGGGCGGGGCCGTGCGGGCGGGGGTGTCAGCCGATGACCCGGGTGGCGCCGTCGAGGCGGCCGGGCCGGGTGCGCCGCAGGTCGCGGACGAGGTTGACGCGCTTGAGCCAGCGGTCTGATCCGTCGAAGCCGGCGCTGAAGGGGCGCCGTCCGTGCACCACGTTGCGGTTGTCGAGGAAGCAGACGGCGCCGGTGGGCACCAGCACGTCGGTGAGGTTGGCGTCCAGGTGCGCCACCAGCCAGGCCAGGGCCCGTTCGGCCTCCCGGTCGCCGGGCAGCGCGGTGAAGAAGTCCCGGTCGATGCGGAGCACCGGCAGGTCGCGGTGGCCCGACAGGACGGCGACCGGCTCGGCCGGGGGAGCGTCGGCGGCGAACTCGTGGGAGGTGTCGGGCAGGGCGGCGAACCGGGGCCGGGCCAGCACCGCGCGCACGTCCGCGGGCACCTGGCGCACGTCGACGTGGGCGACGGTGGTGGGCACCCGGCCCGGGTTGCGGAGCGCGAACAGGCCGACCCAGTCCGCCCGGTGTGGGGAGAAGGCGTCCTCGGTGTGCCAGGCCAGTTCCAGTTCGCTGGAGGCGGAGACGAGGCTGTGTTCGTAGCCCTTGCTGGGCAGGATGTCGGTCACCAGCCGGCCGGCCTGCTGGGTGGCCCAGCCGGTGATGTCGCCGAGCAGCGCCGCGTAGAGCACCAGCAGGCAGCCGTGGACCTGGCTCGCCTCGGTGTCGGCCGCGCTCCAGTGCCCGGGGGTGGGTCCCAGGGCCGCCTGGTCGACGAGGTGGCCGCGGACCAGGGTGGCGTGGGTGTTCTCGTCGCGGCGGGCGGAGTTGAGGTGGCGGCGCACCGCGAGCGGCAGTTCGTGGGCGATCACCGGGGCCTCGTCGACGAACCGGGGGTCGTCGGCGGCCTTGAACGTCCGGGCGCAGGACGCGGCCAGGGCGTGCGCGGCGCGGGCCTCGCGGGCGGTCAGGTCGAGCACGTGGTGGCGGGGGTCGCCGGCCGGCTCCGGGGCGGGCAGGGGCCCCGCGGCGGCGGCCGGGCGGGAGGAACTCGTGGGGCGGGCGGGGGCGATGACGGTCATGGCGGGTCCCTTACGGCTACAGGAGCGGATGCGGGTGCGGGTGAGGATGCCGGTGCGGTGGGCGCTGACGGGCGCGGGGCCGGGTCAGCGGGTGGTCTGCAGGTGGTCCAGGCACAGCTCGTACAGGTCCTCGGCGTGGGTCTCGTGCCAGCCCCCGGGGGCGGGTACGGAGGCCGGCCACAGGGCGTGGCGGTCGCGGGCGTCGGACAGGACGACGAAGGTGCCGTACTCGTCGGCGAAGGGGTCGTCGGCCGGGGGCGGGCCCAGGACGGTCAGCCGGCCGTCGGCGTCGATGCGGGCGGCGCGGCCGGTGCGCCACATGAGGGCGGTCTGCTCGCCGGGGCCGGCCAGCGGGTCGGGCAGGAAGCGTTCGCCGGTGGCGGCGGGCCGGCCGGTGTAGCCGTGGGCGACGCCGGCGCCCGCGATGTAGAGGCTTCCGGTGCGGCCGGCCGCGGTGGGCCGCAGCTGCGCGTCCAGGACGTAGGCGCGGTGGCCCGGGGCGGGCCGGGGCCCGGCGGGGGTGTGTTCGATCCGCAGCCGTCCCTCCGGCCAGCCGCCGGGCACGCTCAGGGTGAGGTGCTCGGCGGCGGCGCGGGCCAGGAGCGCCTCGCCCGCGGCGCCCAGCAGCACGCTCGCGCCGCAGCCGCGCAGCCAGTCCAGGACGGCGGCGGGTGCGGCACCGTCCAGGGGAGTGGCCGGCAGATGGACACGGGCGCCGGAGACGAGGGCGGCGAGCAGGCCGAGGGCGGTGTCCGCGTCCGGGTAACCGGCGCTCAGCCAGGCCGCGTCGGCGGCCGGGGCGAGGGTGGCGGCGGCGACGGTCTCGGAGCCGATCTCCACCAGCGGGCCCGCCGCCGCGGCCACGTCCGCCGTAGTGGTGGTGTCCGGCGTGCCGGTGGTGTCCGGTGTGGCGGGGGCCAGGACCACCGGGTGCGCGGGGTGCGCGGGGTGCGGTGGGCGGACGGGCCGGGCGGGGGTGGCGGGCAGCAGGTCGGCGGCCGGGTCGCGCACCAGGCGGGCG
This sequence comes from Streptomyces sp. NBC_01571, assembly GCF_026339875.1. NCBI lineage: Bacteria > Bacillati > Actinomycetota > Actinomycetes > Kitasatosporales > Streptomycetaceae > Streptomyces > Streptomyces sp. NBC_01571. The sequence goes on along the minus strand of NZ_JAPEPZ010000003.1, from coordinate 202,008 downwards.
GCTTCGGGGACGGGCGGCAGAGCGCGGTCGGCGGCCTCGTCGAGGAGCAGTACGGCGGGCCGGGCGGAGGCGGGCAGGGCGCGGGCCGGGTCGAGGGGCAGGCAGGCCGCGCCGGTCTTGGCGATGGCGAGGACGGCGACCGCGAAGCCGGTCGGTGAGGCGATCGCGGTGGCCACCGCGGTGCCGGGGCCGGCCCGGTGGGCGAGCAGAGCGTGGGCGAGCAGGTCGGAACGGGCGTCCAGTTCGGCGTAGTCCATGCCCGCCAGGGCCGGTGCGCCGGAGGCACGGGCGGCCTGCGCGGCGAACAGGGCGGCGACCCCCGCTTCGGGCAGCTCCAGCGCCGGCCCCGCCCACCGCCGCGTACCGCCGGCGGGGGAGTCGGGGGCGGTGCGCAGCCTGCTCAGGACGGTGGCGGGAGCGTCCAGGGCGGCCTCGAGCAGCGCGGTCAGCAGGCCGGTCAGATGGGCGGCGGCCGTCTCACCGACGCTCTCGTGATCGAAGGCGGCGCTGACGGTGATGCCGGCCGGCGCACCGGCGGGGGTGTGCCGTTCGGTCAGGGTCAGGCCGAGGTCGGCGTCCTGCGCCGGGAGCTGCGGCGGGGCCGCCTGCACGGTGAGCCCGGCCGCCTCGTACTCGCCGCAGCTCTCCGCCAGGACGCTCAGGGCGATGCCGCCGGGCCGGGCCAGGGCCGCACTGCCGGAGCGGTAGGCGGCGAGGTCGGCGGTGCGCACCCGCCGCAGCAGGTCGGTGAAGGCCGGGTCGCCGGAGGTGTCCACGGACAGCGCCAGCACCCGCCCGTAGGGTCCCACGGCGCGGCGCAGGGCGGCGCTGTCGCGGGCCGGCACCGGCGCGGCCAGCGTGATGACGTCTCCCGCGCCGAGCCGGGTGAGCAGGGCCGCGAGCGCCGCGTGCACCACCATGAACAAGGTGGCGCCCTGCTCGGCGGCCAGCCGGACCAGCCGCTCGTGCAGGCCCGCGTCCCAGTCGAGGTCGAGCCGGCCGCCGTCCCGGCCGCCGGCCGCAGACGGCCCGCTGCCCGGCAGCACCGTGGGCGACAGGTCCCCGGCCGCCGCCCGGGGAGCCGCCTCCGGCACGCCGCCGTCCCGGTGCGGGGCGTCACCGGTGGCCCGCGCCCCGTAGGCCAGGGCGAGTTCGGCGGCCAGCGGGGCGTGCGACCACAGGTCGACCAGGCCGGCGGGCACCGTGAGTTCCAGCAGATGGTCGTCGGCGGCCAGGGTACGCAGCCGGGTGCCCGCCGACCCCAGCCGGCTGTTGCGCAGCGCCTCGTGACGGCGCCCCAGGTCCCCGAGGGCCTCCTCCAGCGCCCGTACGCTCAGCGCGCCGCGCAGCCGCAGCGGCAGCACCGCGCAGCCCTCCCCGGCGCAGGCCCGGCCGGGCCCGGTGGCATCGGCCGGCCGGTCACCGGCGAGGGCGGCGAACAGCGCGGGAGTGGGCGCCTCGTACAGGGCACGGCTGCCCGGGTCGGCGCCCAGCACCGCCCGCGCCCGGGCCAGCAGCCGGGCCGCGGCCAGCGAGTGCCCGCCGATCCGGAAGAAATCGGAATCGGCGTGGACGGTGCGCCGCGGCACACCGATCACCTCGGCGAACAGATCACGGACGATCTCCTGCAGCGGGGTGCCGGGCGGCGTGCCGGGCCGGTCGGCGCTGAACGCGGGCACGGGCAGCGCGGCACGGTCCACCTTGCCGTTGGCGTTCAGCGGCAGCGCCGCGAGGGTCATCAGCGCCGACGGGATCATGTAGTCCGGCAACTGCTCCTGCAGATAGGCCCGCAGGACGACCTCGGTGTCGACGGTGCTCCCGAACGCGGTCGGCGTGTTGGCGCAGGCCTCGGCGGGCACCTCGGGGCCCGCGTACACACCGGTCAGGGGACCGGCGGGCACCTGTACGGGGTCGACGAAGACGATGTCCAGGAGCCGGCCCTCCTCGGCCGACCAGGTCGGCAGCGCCCGGTAGCCGGCGCGTTCCCCGGCCGCGCACAGCTCCTCCGGGTCGGGCGCGCTCCCGCCGTCGGCCGGCTGGGCCACCGCGCCGGACGGGCCCGCCGAGCCGTCCCGCAGGGCGCGCATCGCCGTCCACTCGCCGTGCACCCGCCGGTTGGGCACCCCGGCCAGCCGCACGGCGGCAGGCCGCCGCGCACGCAGGTACGCCTCCACACCGGCCGGGGACGCGGCGTCACGGCCCCACACCACACGGGGTGCGGGGGAGAGGTCCAGGACGGGAGCGGCGGTGGACAGCACCGCCTCGTAGCGGTAGCGGGTCAGTTCGTTGTGCGCGCCGCCCCGCTTGACCCGCACGTCCACCGCGCGCACGGCGGGCAGTTCACGCGCCCAGGCGGCGAACAGGTCCGGAGACAGCAGCAGTTCGGTCTCCAGCGCCACCCGCTGCTCGACGGCGCGCCACACGTCCGCGCCGTCGCCCGGCTCCGGCTGCCCGGCGCGGGCGGCGAGTTCGACGCCGGTCTGCAGGCAGGACGCCAGGTCGAGGTTGCGCACATCACCCAGGAGGACCGAGCCGCCGGGCGCGAGCAGCGGCAGCACGCCCTCGACGACGGAACGCAGATAGGCGAGATGGGGAAAGTACTGGACGACCGAGTTGACGACGACGGTGTCGAAGTGCCCGGCCGGCAGGCCGTCCAGGTCGTCGGCGCCACGGCAGCTCAGCCGCACCTTGCCGCGCAGCCGCTCGTCCGCCCCGGTCTGCGCGCGCAGCGCCTCGATGACGGAGGCGGAGAAGTCGGTCGCCCAGTACTCCTCGCACTCCGGCGCGCCGGCCAGCTGCGCCATGAGCAGACCGGTGCCGACACCGATCTCCAGGATGCGCCGCCCGCCGAGCTCACGGACGCGCTCCACCGTCGCCGCCCGCCACTGCCGCATCTGCTCCAACGGGATGGGCCGGGCGTCGTAACTGCTGTTCCAGCCCGCGAAGTTCTCCCCGTACGCGGCCCCGGCGGCATCGTCGTAGAGCGTCTCGTAGATCTCCTTCCACTCGGTGAGCTGCTCGCTCTCCCGCGCCGCGGCCCGGTGCGCGGCCGGCACCACATGCGCCACCAGACGCCGCTCCCCGCCCGCGCCGTTGCCGTCGTTGTTGTCGTTGGTGTCGTTGGTGTCGTTGTTTTCGGCGGTTGTGTGCACCGACACGACCGCCTCGGACACCGCCGGGTGCGCGGTCAGCACGGACTCGATCTCGCCGAGCTCGATGCGGAAGCCGCGCAGCTTGATCTGGTTGTCGACCCGGCCGGTGAACTCCATCGCCCCGTCCTCGCGCAGCCGCACCAGGTCGCCCGTGCGGTACAGCCGGCCGCCGCCGGGGGTGAAGCGGTCCTCGACGAACCGCTGCGCGGTCAGCTCGGGCCGGTCCAGGTAGCCGGTGGCCAGTCCCGGCCCGCCCAGCAGGAGTTCACCACTGCCGCCCGGCGCGGCCGGCCGCCCGTCCGCGGCCACCACGACGGCGACGGTGGCGCCCAGCGGCCGTCCGATCGGCACGGTGCGCGCGTCCTTCGCGACCGCGGTCACCTCGTGCCAGGTGGCGAACGTGGTGGTCTCGGTGGGCCCGTACACGTGCAGCAGCCGCTCGGGCCCGCCCGCCGCCAGGACCTGCCGTACCCGGCGCGGGTCGCAGGCCTCGCCGCCGAACAGGACGGTGCGCAGCGGGGCGAAGGCGTCGGGCCGCTCGCGGGCGATCTGGTGGAACAGCGCGGTGGTCAGAAAGACGGTGCTCACACCGTGCTCGCGGACCGCGTCGGCGAAGCGGGCCGGATCGATGACGGTGTCCTTGGCCAGTCCGACCAGACGGGCACCGGCGGCGAGAGCGGACCAGATCTCGAAGGTGACCGCGTCGAAGGCGGGGTTGGCGGCCTGGGCGACCACGTCGTCCGGTGTCAGACGCACGTAGTCGGTGGAGGCGACGAGGTCCAGGACGGCGCGGTGCGGGACGACGACGCCCTTGGGGGTGCCGGTGGTCCCGGAGGTGTAGCAGACGTAGGCCGCGTCCTCGGGCCCCGGCCGCACGGCCGGCAGGATCCCGGGCCGGGCCGCGATCAGGCCGGCGTCCGCGTCCAGGTCGACGGCCACCGCGTCCAGCCCCGCGTACTCCCCGGCCCCGGCCCCCTCGGTCAGCACGGCGCGGGCCGCGCTGTCCCGCACGATCAGCCGGCGGCGCAGGCCCGGATGGGCCGGGTCCACCGGCACGTACGCCGCGCCGGCCCGCACCACGGCCAGGAAGGCGGTCACCAGCCCCGGTCCCGGCCCGAGCGCGGTCACCACCCGGTCCCCGGGACCGACCCCCAGCGCCCGCAGATGGGCGGCGAGACGGTTGGCGGCCCCGCTCAGCTCCCGGTAGGTGAGCGAGACGTCGCGGCCGCCGGCCGAGGGGTAGGTGACGGCGGTCGCCTCGGGCCGCGTACGGACGTGCTGCTCGATCAGACCGGAGAGTGACATACGGGCTCGCTCCTTCGACAGCGGCTCGGAAGGACGGACGACTCCGCCTTGGCAAAACCTTGCCAAGATGTTGGCAACAAGATCTTGAGAGTGCGTCTCGCACCACTGGAGCACCGCTGGAGCCGCGGGTGACGGCCGACGGGCGCTTGTGCGGGGGCGGTTCACGGACCGGTGCCGGGGGCCGCACTCGGGGGTGGCGGGAAAGGTGCGCACCACCGGTGCCACTGAAGCGTGAATGCGCTGAACAAGGCCAAAAATCAGTCTGTTTGATGCCTCGATCAGACGCTCACACTCGAAAAATGGCGGTTCTTGAAAGCGTCAGCCAGCCTCAATGCCTGCTGTGCTCCACAAGGCGGCCCGATGTTCGTGAGCGTGGACGCCTGGTGCCTCTGTCGGTCGATCTGTGCGACAGGTGCTGGAACCGGGTCGCCGACGAGCTGGCCGTGGCCGAGGGGGCGACCGCGGCGCCCGAGCCGCAACCGGGGCCGGACGACGTGCGAGAGACCGCCTCCCGTGTCTGCCGCCAGTGCCACTCCGCTGTGCGCCGCTAACGACAGCTACGGCACCTCGCCGCGTTGTCGGATCGCCCGAATACACCCAGTACGAGGACGGCCCTCCGCCTTGCGATGCACCGCATCTGACGCCGCGCGCTGATCCACCGGGGATTACGGGACAGCCCTTAGCCGACGACCGCGGGGGGTGGTGCGGCAAGGGCTGGTTCACCGCCGCATGGTCGGAGAACTCGCCGACCGCGCACGCGACTTGCCTGAGTGCCACCCGCACTTTCCGAGCCGGCGGCGAGCGCCGGGGCGGGGCCGGGTGCGGTCCGGGAAAGGCGGGCGATCGGTGCGGTCGAAACAGCGCACGGGAAAGTCGCAGGACGTGCCCGCGGTCTCGCACCAGGTGCCGCACTCGACGGCGACGGCGATTCGCCCCTCGTCAGGATCCGGCCCGACCGAGGAAGCGGTGCTCGCTCCGTGTACTGCCCGCGTCGCGCACCGGTGACCGGGCGCCGCCGCCCGCGGCGCCGCCCCCGTGCGTCCGTCCCCGGCCGGGCGGCGGAGCAGCGGCCCGGCGGACCTCTGCGGCCGCCGCGCTAGATGTCCCGCCAGCCGGGTTCGAGGTGGTCGAGGAGGGCGTGGAAGGCCGCGCCGGCCCGGTCCCAGTCGCCGTCGGTCAGGGGTGCGAGGAGCAGGCCGAAGGAGGCGTCGACCAGGAGGGTGGCCTCCGTCCCGGCCCGGGCCTCGGCCATGCCCAGGTCGCGGAGGACGGAGGTGAGCAGACCGGTCCACCCGCTCAGTACGTCGCGCATCACGGGCCCGTACCGCTCGGGGTGGAGCAGGCCGGCGGCCATGACCTCGAGATAGAGGGGGAGTGTGGCGCGCAGGTCGGGGTTGCTGAACTCCTGCCAGGTCTCCTCCATGAAGCGGCGCAGCCCCGCCGCGTCCAGGGGGGAGCCGCCGGGGTCGAGCAGGCTCTGGGCGCGCAGGAGCGGTCGCCTCTCGTAGACGGTGAGCGCCTCGGCGATCATGCGTTCCTTGGTCCCGAAGTAGTACAGGAGCATGCGGTCGCTGGTCCCCAGGGCCCGGGCGAGCGGGCGCAGGGACAGGTCGGCCACGCCGTTGTGGATCATGTATGTGCGGACCTGCTCCAGGAGGTCGCGTCGTTTGGCCGGGTCGGTCGGCCGTGACATGAAGGGCTCCTACCTGCAGTGATGCGGGACTGAACGGACCCCGCATGTCCGATTCGGGAATCTTTGTACAGGTATTTACCGTAGCACTCGCTACGTGTATATTTATAGATGTAGCGAGCGCTACGTGAATGTGGGACCTGGCACATGCCGCTCCGGTCGTCGGACCTCCGCCGTTCCCGGCAGTCATCGTCGCCAGCAGTACGGAAGGGACTGATTCCCATGGCCGCCTGGGCCATCGACCTCGCCTCGATCTCACGACGGGGATGCTTCGCCTGGTTCTCCCGCGGTCGGACAGAGGGACTCGGGCGGAAGGCTGCCACGGACCACGCTCAGGACGAAGACCGGTCCGCGAAGGACGCGCCCACCTCGTGGATCACCCGGAGCCAGGCTCTGTGGTCGCGCTCCCTGGAGCCCCTGCGGCCGCTCGACGCGCCGCGCGCCCGGGCCACCGCCTGGGACGCCTCCTGGCCCCTGCCCAGGGAGCTGACCTCGGTCCGCCGGGCCCGGCGCCTGGCGACCGCCCAGCTGAGCGAATGGGATCTGCAGGACCTGGCCGACACCGCCGAGCTCCTGGTCAGCGAACTGGTCACCAACGCCCTGCGGCACACACGCGGCCCGCTGCGGCTCAACCTGTACGCACGCGGTTCCCGCCTGCGGTGCGAAGTGGAGGACACCGACTCCACCGGCCCCGTACGCCGCGTCGTCGACGCCGACGCGGAGGGCGGACGCGGTACCGAACTGCTCGATCTGCTCACCGAGGCCTGGGGCAGCATCCGTACGGCCACCGGCAAGACCATGTGGTTCGAGATCCCAACGCGGACGCTCTGACCCACGAGGCGCCGCGCGTCGCCGCACGCCTCCGGCCCGCCGCCGGGGAACGGACCCGGGCAACGCAAGGAAACCACCGTGGCCGTGCTCACCGCACACGGACAGCGGCCGCATCGTGTCGGCCGCACAGTGTCGGCCGCACCGGGTGCTTTCCGGCATCGCCCCCGCTCCGGGCCCCGTCTCGAGCCGTTCTCGTGCGATTCTGCGGCAGCCCCCGGCACGGTGCGTCCATACGGCCATGACGCCGCAACCCGGCTCCGCGGTCCCCGATCCGCAGCCCCGCCCCCGCGAACCCCCTCCCTTCAACCGCCCGCTCATCGGCTCCCGTTCGCCACCGCCCCGCCCGCGATCTCCGATCCGCAGCCCCGCCTCGCGAACCCCCCTCCCTTCAACCGCCCGCTCATCGGCTCCCGTTCGCCACCGCCCCGCCCGCGGTCCCCGATCCGCAGCCCCGCCCCGCGAACCCCCCTTCCCTCAACTCGCCTCCCACCGGTCCCCGTTCGCCACCGCCCCGCCCGCGCCACCACCCCGTCCCGCCCGCCCCGGCGGGGCTCGACCGTCGCACCCGAGCGCGGTCAAGGACCGCGCGAGGCCCCGCTGGCATGCTCCAGGGCAGCTCACCGCACCACCGCGGTGAGAACCCCGCCGCCTGTGGAGGCTGACATGGGTATCCGCGACACGAAGAACGCGATCGACAACTCCGAGAACCCGGAGGAGCTGGCGCAGACGAACATCAGCGCCGAGGAGGAGGACGCCTTCGACTCCCCGAAGACGATCATGAACCAGATCTCCAACGCCTGACACGCCAGACGGCTCTGCCCGGCCGGAACGCCCGCACTCAGCCGAGCGCTCCGGCCGGCGCCCGGACACCGAAGACACCAGAGCCCTGGGGGTCGGGTTGAACACGTCGCTCGTGGACACTCTGCGCGGCGAGGGAATCTTCGCCGACGCATGGAACAAGGAATTCAGGATCCTCCGCGGCGCGGTCGATCCCGCCGACCACCTCTCCTCCGCCTTCATCGAACAGAAGCTGGACGCCAGCCTGCTGCGCTGGCCCTACTTCTCGGTGCTGCGCCACGGAGCCGTACCGCCGGAAAGCGCCTACACCCGCTCCCGGGACGTCATCGGGCACCAGCGCCCCGGCTTCCCCGACGCCGCGGCCGTCCACCGGCTGATGTCGGCCGGCGGCACCCTCAAGCTCAACCAGCTCTCCGACTGGCACCGCCCCACCCGCACCGTCGTCGAACAGCTCCAGGCCGCCGCCCCGGTCGCGGTGGCCTCCTACGTCTTCTGGACCCCGCCCGAGAGCCGCGGCATGCTCCCGCACCGCGACGCCTCCCACGTCGTCGCCCTCCAGCTCGAAGGCCGCAAGGAATGGCAGCTGTACGCCGGCTCGCAGCAGGTCCGTGCCGACGCGGGCCTCGACGTCGACGCCGCCCACCCCACCCACACCTTCGTCCTGGAACCCGGTGACGTGCTCTACCTGCCGCACGGCTGGCCCCACGACGCCATCGCCCGCGACGGCGACTCCCTCCACCTCACCTTCACCCTCACCGAACCCACCCCCGACGACCTCCTCGAAGCGCTCGGCCGCCACCTCCTGGACGCGGACTCCGACCTGGCCCACCGCTTCCACACCACCACCCTCGAACAGCGCACCGAGCAGGTCCGCACCGCCCTGCTCGCGCACACCCGCCACCTCGACGACGACACCTGGGCCCACGCCGCCCTCACCGCCATGCGGGAGGTGACAGGATGACCACCACCCAGAAGAGCCGGAACACCCCCGACGCCGACGACACCCCCAACGCCCTTGCCGCACAGGCCACTTCGGCAACACCGGCCGCCCGGATCGCCCTCAAGGACCTGGTCGGCGACACCGACGCGTTCTTCCGCGACCACTGGGCCACCCAGCCCGCCGTCTTCCGCGCCTCGGCCGACCTGACCGGCCTGATCACCGAGCAGGAGATGTGGGAGGAGGTGGACTGCGGGCTGCTGATCCGCCCCTACTTCACCGCCTTCGACGAAGGCGTGCGCACCGCCGTCTCCGAGATGACACGCTCACGCACCATCGTCGGCCACCACGTCCCCGGCTACATCAACCCCGCCCAGATCAAGGCGGACTTCGCCGCCGGCGGCACCTTCAAGTTCAGCCAGCCCGAACACTGGCACCCCCGCCTGCGCGCCCTCGTACAGGCACTGGCACCCGAATTCCGCGCCGAACTCGAGTCGTTCGTCTTCCTCAGCCCGCCCGGCAAGACCGCCATCGCCGCCCACATGGACGGCTCCCACGTCCTCGTCCTGCAGATCGCCGGCGTCAAGGACTGGGTGGTGGGCCGGCTCGACGAGACCTCGACCAGCGACTCCGACCGCTACACCGGCGGCGTCATCCCGTACGACCGGCGCATGGAGGTCACCCTGCGCCCCGGCGACGTGCTCTACATGCCGCACGGCACCCCGCACTCCGCCACCGCCCGCATCGGCACCTCCCTCCACATCGCCGTCACCATCGAGGAACCCACCCCCCAGGACCTCGCCAACGTCTTCCTCGCCGAACTCCTCGGCCTGCCCGAGTTCGAGGCCCTCACCCGGCACCACCACGAACTGTCCCTGGCCGAACGACTCACCCGGCTGCGCGCCCTGCTCACCCGCACCCTCGGCGCGGCGGACGAGACCCAGGTGCTCAAACAGGCCGTACGGCTCAAGGCCGGGCACCTCGGATGAGACCGGTGCTGCGCCCGGCGACCGTGCTGCGCCCGGTGACCTCCGCGGACCTCGACCGGTTCGACACGGAGTTCGCCGGGCCCGACGGACCGGGTCCCTACCAGTGGTTCGGGCACACGCCGGCCCTGCGGCTGCGCCGACTGCTCGACGAGCGAGGCCTGCTCGGCGGTGACGAGAACATGCTGTCCGTCACCGTCGACGGCACCCTCGCCGGACGCGTCGAGTGGTTCCGCCGCGCGTGGGGACGCGTGGAGACCTCCGCCTGCTGGGAGATCGCGATCGGCCTGTTCGCCGCCCACCGCGGCCAGGGCATCGGAACCCAGGCGCAGCGCCTGCTCGTGGACTACCTCTTCACCCACACCCGGGCCGAACGCGTCCAGGTGTGCACCGACGCGGACAACCTCGCCGAACAACGCGCCGCCGAGAAGGCCGGCTTCGAACTGGAGGGCCGGGTCCGCCGCGCCCAGTGGCGCGCCGGCACCTGGCACGACCAGCTCCTCTACTCGGCCCTGCGCCCCCTCGGCCCGCCCACCCCCTGACCTGCCGCCACCCCGACCCCGAACCCGACCCCGAACCCGAACCCGTAGCCGTAGCCGTAGCCGTACGACCGAGCGGAGAGCGCGCATGCCCCTGTTCCCGGCCAGTCTGCAAGGCCCCGCACGGCAGCTCGCCGTCCTGCACGGCATCGACGGCATCGGCGTGGGCCTGTACATGTCCGGCTCCGCGGTCTACCTCACCCAGGTCACCGGCCTGAGCCCGGCCCAGATCGGCATGGCGCTGTCCGCCGCCGGACTGACCGGGCTGCTCGCCTCGGTGCTGTTCGGCATGGTCGCCGACCGCACCGGGGCACGCCCGCTGCTGACCTGGCTGCTCATCGGGCTGGGCTGCGGCTACCTCGCGCTGCCCGCCGTGCACACGGCCTGGCAGTTCGTCGTCCTGGCGGTGGCGGTGGGCGCCCTGCAGTTCGGCACCGGCCCCTCCTTCATGTCCCTGATCGCCGAACTCGCCCCCGGCCAGGACCGGGTGAACGCGCGCGCCGCCATCCGCTCCGTCGGCAACGCCAGCATGGGCCTGGGCACCCTGGCCGCCGCGGTCCTGCTCGCCGTCGGCACCCGTGGCGTCCTGCAGGTCATCCCGCTCGCCAACGGCGTCACGTTCGTGGTGGCGGGCCTGCTGGTGCACCGGCTGCCCGCAGCCGCCGCCCGCCCCGCCCCGCCCGCCGCGGGACGCTTCACGGCGCTGCGCGACGGACCGTTCCTGCGGGTCGTCGCGGTCAACGCGGTGCTGTCGCTGCACGACTCCGTGCTGGCGGTGGCCATCCCGCTGTGGATCGTCGTCGGCACCGGTCTGCCCACCGTGCTCACCCCCCTGCTCATCGGACTCAACACCGTGCTGTGCGTACTGCTCCAGGTCCGGGCGGCCAGGGGCAGCGACGACCTGCCCGGCGCCGCCCGCCTCGCCCGCCGCGCGGGCCTGGCCGGGGCCGCGTCCTGCCTGCTCCTGATCCCCACCGGCCATCTCGACACCCTCACGGCCGGATTCCTGGTGTGTGCCGCCTTCGTGGTGATGACCGGCGCCGAACTGTGGCACGCGGCCGGGTCCTTCGGCATCGGCATCGGTCTGGCCCCCGAGGACCGGCGCGGCGAGTACCTCGGCGCCTTCCAGCTCCACCACGGCCTGCAGTCGATCCTCGGCCCGCTGATCCTGACCGCGTTCATCGGCCACGGCTCCGGCCTCGGCTGGACGGCGGCCGCGGTCCTGTTCACCGCCGCGGCCCTCCTCGTCCAGCCCGCGGTACGCGCGGCCGCCGCCTCCGCCGCCGAAGTGCCGGCACCCCGGCCCATCGCGGACCAGCCCGCCCTGGACTGAACCCGGAGCCGGCGCAGACGCCGAAGCCGGCGCAGAGATCACAGACACCGCAGATACCGGAGGCACGGATGCTGCACCCCGCCGCCGATGCCCGCACCCCCGGCCCCTACAGCGGCCGCGAACTGGCCCGGGACCTGCGGGCCCTGGGCGTCGAGCGCGGTGACGTCGTCATGGTCCACACCTCGCTGAGCGCCCTGGGCTGGACGGTGGGCGGTCCCGTCGCCCTCCTGCGGGCCCTGCGGGAGACCGTCGGGGCGTCGGGAACCCTCGTGGTGCCCGCCTTCACCACCTACCTGACCGACCCGGCGACCTGGGTCCAGCGGCCCGTGCCCCCCACGTGGTGGCCCCACATCAGGGCGTCCCTGCCCCCGTTCGACCCGGACGTGCACCCCGTCCAGCCACGCCTCGGCCGCTTCCCGGAATTCGTACGGACCCTGCCCGGCGCCCACCGCTCCACGCACCCGCTCTACTCGCTGGCCGCCTCCGGCCCCGCCGCCCCCGCCCTGCTCGCCGCTCACCCGCTGCCCTACGGCCTGGGCGCGCGCAGCCCGCTGACCGCGCTGGGCGGTGCGGCCGCGAAGGTCCTGCTGATCGGGGTGGGCTGGGACAAGTGCACCGTCCTGCACCTGGCCGAACACCTCACCCCCTATCCGGGGCGCCGCGTCCACCGCATGCGGGTGCCCCGCGCGGGACACGAGGGAGCCACCGTCTGGCAAGGCAGCGACCAACTCGTCATGTACGAGGGTGACTACGCGCGCATCGGCGACCGGGCCGCCCGCGCCGGTCTGGTCCGGGAGGGCCCCCTGGCCGCCACCCGCGCCCTGTTGTGCCCGGTCGCCGAACTCGTGGACCTGGCCTGCGGCTGGCTGGAGCGGCACCGCGACCTGAGCGCCTGGGGTGTGGCACCGAACATGACCGGCGTACGGGAGGCCCCCGCCACGGCCCTGTGACCCGCGGGGGCCTTGTTCCCGGCTGTTCCCGGCTGTTCCCGGCACCGTCACCGGCGCCGGGGTGCTGTCGAGGGGGGAAGCGCTGTCGAAGGGGTCGCCGCACGTGTCCTCGGGAGTGTCCGGGGGAGTGGTGCTGCGGCCGGCGCCGGGCGTGTTTGGCAGCGGTCAGGCGACGGCCCAGGGACCCAGGTCACGTGTACGCCGGCCGGCTGCCGAGGGCCGGCTCTCGTCCCAGGCCGGCTGCAGCGCGGCGGAGAGGATGCCCCACAGCTGACCGACGGTCAGGGTGTGCACGGGGATGACGACCTGGCCGGCCAGGCTGACCCGGAACGCCGACTCCAGTGCGCCGACGATGCCGATGAGTGCCATCGAGTCCAGCCCGTAGGCCTCCATCGGAACGTCGGCCGCGGGCTCCTTGTCCTTGCCGAGCCCCGGCAGGCCCTGGCGCAGTACGTCCTCGAATTTCGCGTTCCACGGTACGTGGGCCATCGGGCGACTTCCTTCCGGACACGGGAGAGGGGGAGCGGTGCTCCGAGCAGCACCGTGCCGGATCCCGCTCGAGCCGCCGTGGACGCCTGCTCAGGCCGGCCGCCGCGATCGGCCGGCACACGACCGAAGCCCCCGCCACGGCACTGCCGGCGGGGGCCTCAAGATTCGGTTGGCTCGGCGGGGCCCGGTGGGTGAGCGGATCGCAGCGGGCCTGTGGTCGGTGAGGGCATCCCTGCCCGTCAGACGGCCGCGACGGTGACCGTCTTGGGCCAGCCGATGTTGGTGTCGTCGGCCGCGGCGGTGACCGTCTTGGGCCAGCCGATGTCGTCCGTGGCGGCGATGGCGGTGACCGTCTTGGGCCAGCCGATGTTGGTGTCGTCGGCCGCGGCGGTGACCGTCTTGGGCCAGCCGATGTCGTCCGTGGCGGCGATGGCGGTGACCGTCTTGGGCCAGCCGATGTTGGTGTCGTCGGCCGCGGCGGTGACCGTCTTGGGCCAGCCGATGTCGTCCGTGGCGGCGATGGCGGTGACCGTCTTGGGCCAGCCGATGTTGGTGTCGTCGGCCGCGACGGTGACCGTCTTGGGCCAGCCGATGTCGTCCGTGGCGGCGATGGCGGTGGTCGCCTTGGGCCAGCCGATGTCGCCCGTGGCGGTGGTGTAGGTCGCCTTGGGCCAGCCGATGTTGGTGTCGTCGGCGTAGGTGACGGCGGCGGCCGGCCACCCGATGGCGGAGGAGACCGTGGTGCCCGCCGACTGGGGCCGGCCGATGCTCTGCGCGGCGCTGCTGACGCCGCCGGTGGTGAGGACGGCGGAGGCGACGGCGGCGGTGGTGACGGCGATGCGGGCGAGGTTCTTCATGACGGCTCCTCCGTGGCAATGAGGCGAATCTGGGTTGGTAATTTCTTGCCAAGAAGCTTGGCAACGCGAACTCGGGATCCGCTCGGCATTCGCTGGAGATGAGCTGGAGACCCACGAGAGACGGGGAACTGCCTGCGCGGATGCCTGGCAAAGTTTGTCAACGGCCCTACTTCCGGGCCCGGTCGGCCCCGGTTCCGAGGGGGTGAACAGCGCTTTCGCGGCCCTTTCGCTAGAGCGCCGCCGGAGTCGGCGTTGCCACCGCGACCCCTCGCTAGGCAACATATTGCCAAGCATGTTGGCAATGCTTGCTCGTGGCGGGTCGCGCACAGCGGCCCCCGCGTCCTGGCAGCCGATGGCCCCGACAGCGGGGGGAGGCCCCGGAAATGAACGCGACGCCGTCATCCACGGATCAGAAGGACCGAAGGGACTACGCGCCCACGAGCGACCGCACGGACCGGAGTGACCGGAGTGACCGGAGTGACCGCACGGACCGCAGCAGCCGGGACGACCGGAACGCGGCGGGCGGCCCGGGCGGCCGGACGGTCCATCTGGACACGGCAGGCTGGGGCCGTATGCCCGCCGCCGTACGCGCACTCGTCGCCGACTGCGCGGCCCGTGAGGACCGTTACGGGCCGCACGAACTCGAGGAACACCTCGAACACGTCCTGCGCACCGAGATCCACGACCGTCTCGGCGCCCTGCTCGGCGTCCCGGCCGCCGACACCGCCGTCGTCACGGACGCGGCCACCGCCTTCGACGCGCTGGTCCGCCGACTCGGCCCCGGCCGCGGCGACCGGATCTGGACGACCCCCTACGAGGGGGTGGCCAACCTGACGGCCCTGTACGCCCTGCGCGACCGCACCCGCTGCCGGCTCGAGGTCGTCCCGCTGCGCGAGGACGGAGACCTGGACCTGGAATGGATGGCCCGGCACATCGACGACGACGTCGCCCTCGTCTCGGTCGTCCACGTCCCCTCCGGCCGCGGCATCGTCAACCCGGTCGAGACCATCGGGCGGATCCTCGCCCCGCACCGGTGCCTGTACGCCGTCGACGCCTCCTACGCCGCCGGCCAGCTCCCCGTGGACGCCGCCCGCATCGGATGCCATCTGCTGACCGGCGACGGCTGGAGGTTCCTGCGCGGCCCCCACGACGTCGGATTCGCCTACCTGGCACCCCGGTTGCGGGACACGTTCGAGGAGGCCGCCGCGCACCGCCCCCCGCCGCAGAACGCGGCCGTCGCGGGCCTCAACGCCGCCCTGGCCCACCACGCGGCGACCCTCACCGGGCCCGCCGGACACGACGGGCTGCGGCTGCTGCCCGCCCTGCGTGCCGCCGTCGAGGAGACACCCGGCACCGAACTGATCACGCCCGGCCTGGTCCAGTCCGGCATCCTCGCCTTCCGCCACCGGGAGCTGCCCGCCGCGCTCGTGCGCCGTCAACTCGCGGCCCGCGGCGTCGCCTTGTGGAAGACGGTCGCGCAGGAGATCCCGCTCCTGGACCACCCCGCGGGCACCGCCCTGCGCGCATCCCTCCACCACGGCACCACCCCCGACGACATCACCCGCTTCGGCCACGCCCTGCAGGCCGTCGTCCGCGAGGAACGCCCGCACCCCGCCGGCCCCCACCCGGCCGCCCGCGGCACCGCCCCCGCTCCGGCACCCGGCCCCCGCCCGCCCACTCGCCGCCACCTGACCCTGTGCCCCACGCCCTGACCCCGCAACGCCCGTGGTGAGAATGGGGGCGTGCGTCATGACATCAACCCCAGGCTGCTGCGCGCCTTCGTGGCCGTCGCCGAGGAGCTGCACTTCACCCGGGCCGCCGCCCGGCTGTTCGTCGCGCAGCAGGCACTCAGCCGGGACATCCGGCACCTGGAACGGGTGTGGGGCAGGGCCTTGTTCGAGCGGGACACCCGGCATGTGGCCCTGACCTGCGAGGGGCAGCGGCTGCTGCCCGTCGTGCGGCATGTTCTGGCCGCCCAGGAACAGCTGGGCCGGGAACTGGAGCAGACCCCGGCCGAGGGGAACGCCCGCCCTTTGATCGTCGACGTCGCGCTCCACGGCTCCACCGGGCCACGCGTCCTGGCAGCGGCCAGGGAGGCGGCTCCCGGCCTGGAGTTCGTCTCCCGGTTCCACAGTGGCCTGACGCGGGCGGCGGCCGAGATGGCGGACGGCCGGCTCGACGTCTCCTTCGGCCGCGTCGCCGGGCTGCCGGCGGCTGTCCGTGCCGGTCTGGAACACCGGCTGATCCGCTATGACCGACTGGCGGTGCACCTGCCCCCGGAGCACCGGCTGGCCGCCCTGCCGCGGGTGCCGCTGGCCGCGCTGGCCGGCGAAACCGTGTACGCCGCCGCGGGCAACGAGGACACCACCGAATGGACGGACTACGCGCGGGCCCTGTTCGCGGGCCGCGGTGTCGACCTGGCACCGCCCTTCCCGAAGATCGAGGGCGAGGTCGAGTTCCGGCGGGTCATGCGCAAGCAGGGCTGGTCGGTGCTGGCCAACGTCGACTTCGCGGACGTTCCGGAGATGGCCCTGCGTCCCCTGACCGACCCGGTGCCTCTTTCGCCCGTCTCCCTGGTCTGGCGCCGCGGCCTTCGCCACCCGGGAGTGAGAGCTCTGGCCGACGCCGCTCAAGCCCTCGGCTCGGCCGAGAACTGGCTCGAACGGCCGCCGGACTCCTGGCTCCCCGACGCCGACCGCACCCTCGCCGCGCAGCCCTCACCCGGCTTCTGAACCACACCGCCACGTCCGCGGCCGAACGCGCCGCGTCCTGGTTGCCGGTGCCGCCCGACAGGCGACGGCCCCCCCGGCCCTCCTATCCTTGAGGAGGACAGGACCCCAAGCCCCGTGTCCCGCGGCACCTCTGCGCACCGCGGCCCGTCGCGTGGCCCCCGCCCGCGACGACCGCGGGCCCGGTCCTCCTGTGCCCGGCCCCGGTCCTCATGTGCTTGGAGTCAGCCCATGACGCACTCGTGCACCCGACCGCGCAGGGGAGTTGTCACCGCCGCCGTGGTGGGAGCGCTCATGGCGGCGGCCGCGGGCGGCACCGCCTCCGGCGCGACCGCGGTCGCCTCCGTCCCCGCCGCCGCCACGACCGCCGACGCCACGCACGCCACCGAGCCCCCGTCGCCGTCCGGTACGGCGACGGGCGGCGTCCGCACCCTCACGCCGGCCGTGACCGGCCAACTCGACACGGCCGTGCGGCAGGTCATGCGCGAGGCCGGCGTGCCCGGGGTGACCGTGGGGCTGTGGACGCACGATCAGGGCACCTACGTACGGTCGTTCGGTGTCGCCGACAAGAGCGACGGGCGCGGGATGACACCGGACCTGTACATGCGGATCGGCAGCGAGACCAAGACCTTCACCGTGACGGCGCTGCTCAAGCTGGTCGACGAGGGCAGGGTGGGTCTGGACGACCCGATCGGCGGATACGTCGACGGCGTGCCCGGCGGGGACAGGATCACGCTGCGCGAGCTCGCCGGGATGCGCAGCGGCCTGTTCAACTACACCGAGGACCCGGCCTTCTTCAAGGCCCTCACATCCGACCCGCAACGGCCTTTCACCCCAGGGCAGTTGCTCGACTACGCCTTCAGGCACCCGGCGCTGTTCCCGCCGGGTCGGAAGTTCTCGTACTGCAACACCAACCTCATCCTGCTCGGGCTGGTCGTGGAGAAGGCCGGCGGCATGCCGGCCGGGGACTACATCCGCAGAAACGTCCTCGCGCCGGCCGGCATGGACCACACGCTCTTCCCGGCCGACGCGGCCTTCCCGGGCCCGCACGCCCAGGGCTACACCGACCAGACCGCGAGCGGCGCGGTCGAGGAGACCGCCGACTGGAACCCCTCCTGGGCCTGGACGGCCGGCGCGATGATCTCGGACCTGGACGACCTGCACACCTGGGCCCGTACGGTCGCCACGGGCGTCCTGCCCGACGGCACGGCCCTGATCGGTCCCGCCACGCAGAAGCAGCGGCTGGCCACGCTTCCCACCACGATCCCGGGCGCCGGGTACGGCCTGGGCATCTTCGACGTCCAGGGCTGGATCGGCCACAACGGCTCCCTGCCGGGCTACGAGTCACTGACCGTCCACCTGCCGTCGGCGCAGGCCACCCTGGTCGTGCTCCTGAACACCGACATCAGCCACGACGGCGCCGAGCCCAGCACGCTCTTCGGCGAGGCGGTCACGAGGATCGTCTCACCGGGACACGTCTTCGACCTGCCCGCGCAGCCCGCGGCGCGCTGACCGCGCACGCCACCACCACCGGCACCGGCCCGCGGCGGTGCCCCACGCCCCTGGGGGCTGCCGCCCCCAGACACGCGCATCGGCCTGGACGGCCTCGTCCTCAAACGCCGGACGGGCTGGAGACGCGAGCCCGCGCTGAGCGGTCCCGTACCGTCCAGGGAGCGGACACCGCGCCGTCGCGGGAGCATGGGCATGACCGGCCCCCACGCCGGGCCACATCCGGCAGACACGGGAGCGCCGGGACACAGCGAGGAGGGACAGGCCGGTGGGCATGGTGGTCTCCGTCGTCTTCGCCCTGCTGGCCGCCGCCAGCAACGCGACCGCCACCGTCCTCCAGCGCCGTGCCGCACAGGACGTCCCCCTGTCCGAAGGCTTCCGCGCCCGCCTGTTCGTCGACCTGCTGCACCGGCCGGCCTGGCTCGGCGGGATGGCCGCGGTCATGGCGGCGGCCTGCTTCCAGGCGCTGGCCCTGGTCAACGGCGCCCTGGCCGTCGTACAGCCGATCTTCGTCCTGGAACTTCCCTTCGCCCTGCTGATCGGCGGCCTGGTGCTGCGCCGGCGGGTGACCCGGCGCGGCTGGACGGCCGTGGTGTGCATCGCCGCCGGGCTGGGCGTCGCACTGGCCGCGGCGGCACCCTCGGCCGGCACCGACCATGCCGCCGCGGGCGGCTGGGCCGTCGCCATCATCTGCTGTGTGGGCGTCATGGCGGCCGCCGTCCGGATCGCGCTGCGCCTGCCCGCCGGACGCGCCCGCGCGGCCTGCTTCGGCAGCGCCGCGGCCATCGGCTACGCGCTCACCGCGGCCCTGATCAAGGACGCCACCCACGCCTGGCAGACGGGCGGTGTCACCGGCTTCTTCCTCGCCTGGCAGACCTACGCCTTCGCCGCCGCCGGGGTCTGCGCACTGTTCCTGCTGCAGAACGCCGTCCAGTCCGGCCCCCTGGTCGCCTCCCAGCCCGCCCTCACCCTCGGCGACGCCCTGGTCAGTCTCGCCCTGGGCGTCACCCTGTACGCGGAGGAGGTGCGCACCGGCTGGTGGCTGGTCCCCGAGATCGCCGGGGTCGGCCTGATCCTGTACGGAGCGGTCCAGCTGGCCCGGATCCCGCTCGCCCAGACCCTGGTCGCCGCACCGCCCGCCCGCCACCGCGGCCGGACCTGATCCCGCCCCGGGCGGCCCGCCCGCTTCCCAAGCCCAGGTGCCGGGGACTGGTTAGCCTGGAGTGGCAAGGGGGTGGCCAGGCCGACAGCCCGAGGAGGCTGACGTGGCTGAAGCGACGACCGACACCGGAGCGCCAGAGGGGCTTCGCCGCGACCCCGGTGCCCCCGGCCCCCGCGGCCCCGGCCCCCGTGGCGCCGACACACCCGCCTACCTGCCGATCGCCGAACACGGCCTGATCGGCGACCTGCGCAGCGCGGCCCTGGTCGGCACGAACGGCACCATCGACTGGTACTGCTGCGCACGCTTCGACGCGCCCAGCGTCTTCGCCTCGATCCTCGACGCGGAGCGGGGCGGGTGCTTCGAACTGACCGCGGACGTTCCCGCGCGCACGAAGCAGTTCTACTTCCCCGACACCAACGTGCTCATCACCCGCTTCTTCGCGGAGGACGGGGTCGGCGAGATCCAGGATTTCATGCCGGTCGTCGACGACTCCCGCGAGGCCGACCGGCACCGCCTGATCCGCCGCGTGATGTGCGTGCGCGGAATGCTTCCCTTCCGTGCGCGCGTCGCTCCCCGCTTCGAGTACGGTTCCGTGCCGCACACCGTGCACGTGCACGACGGCCAGGCGGTCTTCGAGTCGGCCTCCCTCCATCTCGCGCTGACTTCCACGGTGCCCATCGAGGTCGCGGGCCCGGACGTGTGGTCGCTGTTCAAACTCCACGAGGGCGAGTCCGCCGTCTTCACCATCGACCGGATCGGCGGCGAGGTGGCACCGCGTTTCTGCGCCGTGGCCGAGGCGGAGAGGGAGTTCAACGCGACCGTGCGCTACTGGCGGCACTGGCTGTCCCAGTCGCGCTACCGCGGCCGCTGGCGGGAGATGGTGCACCGCTCCGCCCTCACCCTGAAGCTGCTCACCTACGCGCCGACCGGCGCCATCATCGCCGCGCCGACCACCAGCCTGCCCGAGCAGATAGGCGGCGAACGCAACTGGGACTACCGCTACGTGTGGGTCCGTGACGCCGCGTTCTGTGTCTACGCGCTGCTCAGGCTCGGATTCATCGACGAGGCCGAGGCCTTCATGGGCTTCCTCACCGAGAATGTCGGGCTCGAATCGGCCCGGGCGTCCCAGACCGAGGGGCCCCTGCAGATCATGTACGGCATCGACGGCCGCCTCGACCTGCCCGAGCGTGAACTGCCCCATCTCGAGGGCTACCGCGGATCGGCCCCCGTACGCGTCGGCAACGGCGCCGTCAACCAGCTGCAACTGGACATCTACGGGGCACTGCTCGACTCGTTCTACCTCTACGACAAGTGGGGCAAGCCCATCTCCAGCGGGCACTGGGACAGCATCTGCGAGCTCGTCGACTGGGTGTGCGACCACTGGGACCAGCCCGACGAGGGGGTGTGGGAGACCCGCGGCGGACGCAAGCCGTTCCTGTACTCGCGGCTGATGTGCTGGGTCGCGATCGAACGGGCGATGCGGCTGGCCCAGCACCGCGGCCTGCCCTCCGACATGGTCCGCTGGGGCATGGTACGGGACGCGATCTACCGGCGGATCATGAGCCACGGCTGGTCCGCCGAACGCCACGCCTTCGTCCAGTACGAGAACAGCTCCATCCTCGACGCGTCGCTGCTGATGATGCCGCTGGCGAAGTTCATCTCCCCGACCGACCCGAAGTGGCTCGCCACCCTGGACGCGCTGGGGGAGGACCTGGTGTCCGACTCACTGGTCTACCGCTACGACCCGCAGGCCAGCCCCGACGGCCTCCAGGGCGAGGAGGGCACGTTCTCGATCTGCTCGTTCTGGTACGTCGAGGCCCTCACCCGCGCGGGCCGGCTGGACGAGGCCCGGCTCGCGTTCGAGAAGATGCTCACCTACGCCAACCACCTCGGCCTGTACGCGGAGGAGATCGGCCACACGGGCGAGCAGCAGGGGAACTTCCCCCAGGCGTTCACCCACCTCGCCCTGATCAGCGCGGCCTTCAACCTCGACCGCAGACTCGGCTAGAAGGATCGTTTCCCCCGCCCGCGGGACCGCCACACCCCCTCCCGCCGTACGCGGACGGTGACACACGCCCGGGGATCTCTCCCCCCGCCGAGGGCGTGAACGAGGGGATATGGGCCGCATGTCGCCGGCCCTTTCGATTACTGAGAGTCATATACGGTGACGGGCGTCGCGCCGCCGGACACCCCCGAGGACGGCAGGGCGGCGGACAACCTCACACCCCCTTCTGTGACCTACGCCCTGTCGCCGTCACCACGGCCGCCCTTACGTTTGACTGCCCACGCGCCCGCCCCCTCCGGCGCCACGAGGCCCGCGACCTGCTCGGTCGGGCACGGGCCACGGCGGGCACATGCGAAGGACGGTCACCATGCCCAGCGAACTCTCACCCGTCATCAGCGCCTCCGCGCGCTGGCTGCTGTCGGCGTTCCCGCCGGCGGCCGGTTCGTTGAACCATGCCCTCGCCGAGGCCCAGGCGCAGCACGCGGTCACCATCGCCGCCGCGCTGCGCTACCCCACCCCGCTGGACGCCGAACTGCTCAGCCTGCTCGGCCCCGGAGGCTCGGGCCGGCTGGACTACGTGACCGGCGCCGACGTGCACGCGCCGACCGGAGCCGAATACCTCTGGCGCACCTGGGTCGACGAGACCGTCGTCAGCTGGGCGGCCTGTCTGCTGGCCGACGCCGATCTCGCCGCCGTGGCGACGGCCTGCCTGGCCGCCACCCACCACGGCACCGACGGCATCGGCAGCGCACGCAGGCTCACCGTCCCCAGCCCCCGAGACCACCGGGCGGCACCCCTGCTGCGTCACCCGGATCTCCTCGACCCGATCGCCGACCTCCACCGCGCGACCCTGCTCGTCCTGCTGGACACCACCCCGGCGGCCGGCGCACCCGGCCGGAGGTGACCGCCCCCGCCGCCGTCACCGCGGTCAGGGTGCTGTGAACAGGCCCGGGAAGCGGGGAGCGAGCCAAGGCCTGCGGCCCCAGACGGTGATGCCGCCCCGCCCGACGGCGCTCCACTGGCCACGGCGGCCGAGCGCCATCAGCAGGAAGGTGACCGGCTCGGTCAGGATGGTGCAGTCCGGCCGGGCCGGTGGCTGCGGGTCGACCTGTACGACACCGTCGGTCACCGTCACGCCGAACCGGGCACCGCCCCGCAGCCGGATGGTGTAGCGCGCGTCCAGTCCGGCCGCACGGGCGGCGTCGGTCACCCGCGGCATGGCCGTGAGCAGGAACGGCACGGTCAGCCCGACCCGGGCACGGTCGATCATGTGCGGACGGCCCAGCGCGCGGGCGAGGTCGTATCCGTGACCCAGCATGTGGGTCAGCAGGTAGGACCCGAGCACGTCCGCACCCATCGGGCCCAGCGGGGTGACGAGGGTTCCCCGTGCGGCACCCGCGTCCCACGCCCTCAGATATGCCTCGGCCTGCGCCTCGATCATCACGGCCAGCGGCTTCGCCCTGCGCTCGCCGAACGCGGCGAGGGCCTGCTCGTTGGCCGCGGCGAGGCTCTGCGGCGTCCCGTCCCCGTAGCCGCGTACCTGCCCTGCCGCGAGCTGCGCCATCAGTTCGTTGGCCAGCGCCAGATGCGCCGCCGCCTCCCCGACGTTCCACCGCGAGCCGGGTACCGGCAGAGCCATGTCCGTGTCCCGGCGCAGCAGCGCGGCGATCTCCTGGGCGGTTTCGCGGATGGCCGCGCCCAGCCCCTCGGGCAGAGCACCCCGTACGTCCTGCCCGGCCACTGACTCCACGCCGCTCCACCTCGAGGTCCCGCGTCCGCGCCGGACGCGGGACGGCCCGGCGAGCCGGCAGGCGAACGCCTTGCCGGTCAACCGGGGTACAGAAGACCAGGTGAAGCGGCCCGCGACAAGACCCTGGGCGCGGCCGCGCGGATCAGTTCCACAGGGGGTAGGCGACCGTCTGCCCGTACCCGGCCGGCTTGCTGTCGGTGTAGACGAGCCGCAACCGGGTGTACTGCGAGGACTCGGGGTTCTTCTTCCATGCCTGCGGGCGGTCGAGCCGTACGGTGACGGGGTATTTGCGGAAGGTCCCCGCGGCACAGTACGGCTTGCAGTCGTTCACCACGTTGACGCCGCTGGCCACCGCGGAGTTGGCGTCCCAGCGCGACCACTGCAACGAGATGAGACGGCTGTTGCCGTCACCGCAGGCGAGCACGAAGTCCCCGGGTTCCACCTGCGGATGCCAGAAGCAGTCGACGATGACGGGCTGCGTCGGCACCGAGGGCTGCATCGACTCCTGCGCGAGGGTGTGCGCGGACCGCGGCGACGTCACAGGAGCGGCATCCGCCGTTCCCACGACAGTGGCGAGCGATACCGCGGCACAGAACGTGACTGCCGCCCTGACGGTGAGTTTTCGCATGTCCGCTCCCGGCCGCGTTCTCCTTGGACTCACTGGCCCCCACGTCCGTCCGGCCCGCCCACCGGGCCCCGCCTGCACGGCGGGCGCCGACCGGCTGCCTTCCCACGCGGAGGATGCCTCCTCCCACGACGCTACGACCCAGCCGGGAGATCCACCACTCGCACGCAGCAGCAGCACTTGTGGAACAGTCCGCCCCGCCCTCCGGGCCCCCGCCACGGCACCGCGAGGCGCCCGCCACGGCCACGACGGGATGATGGCCGGCATGCGCATCCGTATCGACGCCGTCGACCTGCCCGGCCGCACCTGTCCGGCCCCCGCCGACGCCGCCTTCCCCGAGTACCGCGACATCCATGTCGCCGTGCAACGCCGTGACCGTCCCGCCGAACTCCTCGACCCACAGCCCGGCGACGCCGAGTCCGCGACATGGACCCTGCCGTGCACGGCGGTCGCCTCGCCGGCCGGAACCGACGTCAAAGGCCCCTACGTACAGGACCGCCTGGGCCGCCGGTTCGTCTACCTGTCCTGGGGCACCGTCGACGAGTCGGGCGTCTTCACGATGTTCCGCCGCGCCAAGCTGATGCTCGACGCCGTGCCCCCGGAGGTGCTCGACGCCGCCGCGCGCGAAGGCCTCCTCGTCGGACACCTCGGCCTCACCGACGCGCACGGCAACCCCTTGTGCGCACGTGTCGAACCTCCGCACATCACCTGGACCGCCGGCCCTGCCCAACCCGTCGGGCGGAAAGAGCACATGAGGGGCCCCGGCGCCACGTCCACCTGAGGGCGCCGCCGCGGCGAAGGGCACCGGACCGCTCATGAGGGTGAGCGTCGATGTGTGCGCACGGACATGAAGGTGTTCTTCGGCGCGGACCGGGCCGCGCGGGTACGGCTGCGCATGCCTTCGCGTCAGTCGGTGACCGGGGCCTTCTGCTCCGGCGCTGCCTGCTTCGCGGAGTCGCCGGCCGTACCGGTCCCGGCCGCCGTGTAGTACACCGACGTGCCCTGCTTGCTGCGCTGGGCGCGTCCCTTGGCGACCAGTCCCTCCACCGTGGTGCGCACGACCGTGGCCTTGATGCCGCGCTCGGGGTGGGTCTCGGAGAGCGTGGAGGTGATCTCCGCGGCGGAACGTGGCTCGGACTGCCGGCTCAGGTGGTCGTGGATGAGCTCGACCAGGGTGGGCTTCCCCGCGGCCTCCGGCGCCTTCCTCGCGGCCTCCGGCGCCTTCCTCGCGGCCTCCGGCGCCCTCCCCGCGGCCTCCGGCGCCTTCGCGGCGGCCTTCGTCCCCGCGCTCCTGGGCGTCGTCCGGGCGGCCTTGGCAGGCTTGGCGGCAGCGGCCTTCTTCTGCTGCTTGGCGGCCTTGGGCCCGGACTTGGGTTCGGCGGAAGCCTGCCGCGGCACCGAGGGCACCGTCGCGGCGGGCTCGGCCGCCTTCGCGCCGGCCGCGGCGGGGGACTCGTCACCCAGCGTCCGCCGCAGGTTGACCAACAGGGCCTGATCGCGCCGCAGTGCCTGCAGCAGCTCCTGGAGGGCCACCACCTCGGCGCCGATACGTTCCTGTTCCTTGGTGTTGCGCTCAAGGTCCGCGGTGAGCTGGGCCGCGTACTGCGACTGGAGTTCGGTGGTCTCCGACTGGACTTGGGACATGACAGTTCCTTCTTCCGGGATGTCTGAATCGGTCCTGAGGGCGGATGGTACCTGCATCATCTGGCCATGATCCTGTGCGTGTTCGGGCTCTCGCGCACTGACCGACTCCCAAGGATGCCGTGCTCGGCGCCCACATGACATCGAGGAAGGCCACATGTGAGTGGCACCACCAGCCCACATCGAGGGTGTCTCATTCCCCTCATCAGCACGGGACATCCCCGGGGAGACCAACCCCGCGCGGACCATGGCCGATACCGGCCGCAGCGATGTGCGGCAGGCGCACACACCAACTCCCCTCCGGACCGGGGCCGCTGAGATCGGCCACGTCGTAGGAGGCACAGTCCCAGACAACGGGGTGCGGCATCGGGGAGAACAGCGGAACTCACCCGAACGGCATCCCGTCCGTGGACGCTCTCGTTGATGGGGACCGGTCGCCGGCGCCCACCACCCGCCCGGCCCGCCCACTACGCGGCGGGCTGAAAACCAGCGCCCCACACCTGCCGCAATGTGTCGCAGACCTCACCCACCGTGGCACCGGAAGCCAGTGCCCGCTTCATCGGGTGGAGGACGTTGTCACTGCCCTCCGCCGCCTTGCGTACCGCGATGAGCGCGTCGTCGACCCGGTCGGCGCACCGCCACGCGCGCAGTTTGGCCAGCCGCTCGGTCTGCCGCTGTTCGGCGACGGGGTCGAGACGGGCCGCCTCGTACAACCCGTCCCCGTCGAGGCGGCGGCGCGGTGGTGGTGGTGGTGGTGGGCGACGCGCTCGATCTCGTCCTTCTGGAAACCACGACCGAGGGCGGCGACCGCGCCACCCAGCTCCTCCACCCGCAGCATCAGCTCCAGCGCCGCGGACTCCAGGGCATCGACCGTCCCCGCGGCGGCCCGACTGCCCCCGAACGGGCGCACGGTGGGAGCGGACCCGTACAGCCGGCCGCCGAGCACCGCGGCCAGACCCCGCACCGCCCGACGCACCGGCATACGCGACCCGGGGCCGCGCGCACCGAACTGCTCACCCAGCACCCGCGACCAGACACGCCGCGCCGCACGCAGGGTGGCGAGCTCCTCCAGGAGCGTGCCGGCACCGCGGCCGGGGAGCGCCGGCCGCGCCCCGCATCACCCCGCCGCGCGGGTCACCGCCACCCGGGGCCCCCGGCCACCTGCCCGGCCGGAGCCGTCGTGGCCGGACCGAGCACCCCCGGCGGCCGGCTGACGCCGCGTCCGGTACTCCGCCCGGCGGGCCACGGACACACGCTCACCGCCGTACGCACCGCGCCGAGATCCGGCGTACGGCGCCCCGCAGCACCCCCCCGGTGCCCTCACCGCACCCCATGGTGCCCTCACCCGCACCCCCGGGTGCCCCCACCGCACCTCCTGGGCGCACCCCCAGCCCTCCCCATCAACGCCGCCTCACCGAGGAGCTCTGACATGGTCCACCTGACCGACCCCGAGCCGACCACCCGCGGCCTCGGTACCACCGACGCCCCCGCGATCCGCTTCGGCATACACGTGACACCGGACCTCGCCAAGGGCGTCATCGCCCGCACCGGCGCACGCATCGAGGACTTCGTCCTGGTCCCGTCCAGCGTCCGCGAGTCGTTCACACAGCTGCGCACCCGCCGGGTCGACGTGATGCTGGTGAAGTACAGCCCGCACGAGAATGACATCGCGGTGGGCCCGCCGGTCGGCTTCGACGCCCGCGCCGTGCTCGTCGGCACGGACCACCCGCTCGCCTGCCGGGACACGGTGTCGGTAGAGGAAGCCGCCTCCTACGACGCCTTCGACCGGCCGCAGGGCTTCCCGGAGTCCGTTTGGGACCTGATCGTGCCCCCGCACACCCCCGCCGGGACACCGATCCGCCGCGTCCACACCCTCACCACCCAGGACGCGCTGACCCGCACCCTGACCACCACGCGGGCCCTGCACTTCTCCTTCCGCTCGGTCGAGGCGGGCCTGTCACCGCGGATCAGGGCCGTCCCGGTGAGCGACCTGCCCAGCGCGCCGATCGCCCTGGCCTGGCTCAACGGCGCCGTCCTGCCGGCCCACGTACGCGCCTTCATCCGTGCCGCCCAGGCCGGCGCCACGTGGCTGCCGCAGGCGACCTGAGACCGGCCCCGTACGGCCGGCCCCGTACGGCCGGCCCCGTGCGGCCGGCCCCGTGCGGCCGGGGTCAGCCGGCGGGTTTCTCCCAGACCGAGACGTGCCGGGTGCTCTCGCCGGTGAACGGGGCCCGTGTCCAGTCCTCCCACCGGTCGCGCAGCCGCAGTCCGGCGAGGCGGGCCATCAGGTCCAGCTCGGCCGGCCACACGTACCGGAACGGGAGGGACCAGTGCTCCGCGCGGCCGTCGGTGATCGTGACGTAGTGCGAACTCATCGCCTGGGTGGCGACGTCGAAGGTGTCGAACGCCCAGCGGGTCGAACTGATGTGGAACGGCACGGCGTTCTGTCCCGGCGGCAGCCGGCGCAGGTCAGGCACCCCCACCTCGACCACGAAGCGGCCGCCGGGGTCGAGATGGGCGGCCGCGTTGCGGAAGCAGTCCACCTGGGCGTCCTGCGTCGTCAGGTTGTTGATCGTGTTGAAGACGAGGTACGCGACCGCGAACGTGCCCGGCACCTCCGTCGTCGCGAAGTCGCCGATCGTCACCCCGACGGCGTCGCCTCCCGGCTTCGCGTGCAGCCGGGCGACCATGGCCCGGGACATGTCGATCCCGTGCACCGGGACTCCGCGGCGGGCCAGCGGCAGCGCGATCCGGCCGGTGCCGACGCCGAACTCGAGCGCCCGGCCGCCGCCGGCGAGCTCGGCCAGCAGGTCGACCGCCGGATCGACCGCGCGCGGCTGGAACATGTCCGCGGCCGAGTCGTCGTAGCCGGCCGCGATGGATTCTCCGAAGTAGCCGTCGTCATCGAGCATTTGGGGACCGTACCGCCCGCGGGCCGGCCGGCGCGCGCCGTTTTCCCGCGGACGGGGGCC
Organism: Streptomyces sp. NBC_01571; assembly: GCF_026339875.1. Taxonomy (NCBI): domain Bacteria; kingdom Bacillati; phylum Actinomycetota; class Actinomycetes; order Kitasatosporales; family Streptomycetaceae; genus Streptomyces; species Streptomyces sp. NBC_01571. Next base: position 173,748 of record NZ_JAPEPZ010000003.1, on the reverse strand, counting down.
TTGGGGAAGGTCCACCCGAGCAGCCCCTGGCGGGGGCCTGCGGGGTCTACTTCAGCCAGTCGGTGTAGCGGGTGGGGGCGATGCGGGCGCCCTCCTTGGTGGTGAGGACGTCGCCCTTCGGGACGGCGAACATGCCGGCGGTGTCGTCGACGGTGACCGAGCGCTTGTCGCCCCTGGCGGCGAGGGTGATGCGGCCGATCTCGTCCAGCGGGTAGGTGTCGGGTCCGCCGAGGTCGAGGGTGCCGTCGAGGGGGGATCCGGCCGCCACGTCGGCGACGGTGGCCGCGACGTCGGCCGCGGCGACGGGCTGGAGGGGGGTGCGGGGCAGGCGGACGGTGTCGTCGTCGGCGGTCCAGGACAGGGTGGCGTCCATGAACTCCATGAACTGGGTGGCGCGGACGATGGAGTAGGGGAGGGGGCCGGCCTTGAGGAGGTCCTCCTGGAGGGTCTTGGCGCGGTAGTAGTCGAGCTCGGGGACCTGGTCGACGCCGACGATGGACAGGATGACGAAGTGCCCGGTGCCCGCCCGCTGGGCCGCCGCCAGGAGGTTGTCCATCGACGTCTGGAAGAACGCGGGGGAGGCGTCGTCGAAGGTCGGGGAGTTGGTCAGGTTGACGACCACCTCGGCGCCTTCCAGCGCCGCGTCCAGGCCCTTGCCGGTGAGGACGTCGACGCCGGTGGACAGCGAGTGCGGGACCGCCTCGTGCCCGGCCTCGTTCAGGTCCCGTACGACCTGCGATCCGATGAGTCCGGTTCCGCCGATGACCGCGATCTTCATGACCCGTCCTGCCCTTCTTTGATGGCTTATGTCCGCTATATAGCCAAAGAGACGCGTACGCACTCCACGTCTCTTACTCGGACATTCGATGTCCGGGATACTACTCGGACACTTGATATCCGAGTCAAGGGGAGGGTGGATTAGAGTGAAGCCGTGAAGATGTCGGGCGGGGTCGAATGGGCACTGCACTGCTGCGTCGTGCTGACCTCGGTGGAGGAACCGGTACCGGCCGCACGGCTGGCACAACTGCACGACGTCTCGCCCAGCTACCTCGCCAAACAGCTCCAGGCCCTCTCCCGCGCCGACCTCGTCCGGTCGGTCCAGGGCAAGGCGGGCGGCTACGTCCTCACCCGTTCCCCCGCACAGATCACGGTCCTCGACGTCGTCGAGGCCGTCGACGGGCCCGGCCCGGCCTTCGTCTGCACCGAGATCCGCCAGCGCGGCCCGCTGGCCGCCCCGCCCGAGTCCTGCCCCGCCCCCTGCGCCATCAGCCGCGCCATGGCCGACGCCGAGACCGCCTGGCGCAACGCCCTGCGATCCGTCTCCGTCGCCGACCTGGCCCGCAACGTCAGCTCCGACTCCGGCCCCGGCGCACTGAAGACCATCGGCACCTGGCTGACCACGGCCGAGGGATAGAACCGCCGCGCCCGCGACCCACACCCGCGGCTTACGCGCGCATCCGCCCCCTGCGATCTACGCCCGCGGCATACCGTCCGTCCGCCGTGCCGCTCGTCGTGCCGTCCGTCCGCCATACCGGCGTCCGGCGCCCGCGGCCCGTGGTTCGCGTCCGTGATCCGTGCTCACGGCCCACGTTCGCCCACCGCGTCCGCACCCGGCGTTCGCGGTCCGGCTCCGCGACCCGCGTCCGCGGCCTGCGCCGGCCCGCCGCGTCCGTGGTCCGCGTCGGCGCGCCCGCCGCCCGCGATCTGGGTCGCCCACCGCATCCGACACCGCATCCGTGGCCGGCCTCCCTGGCCCGGCGCCGGACCTGGCGCCCGCGACCGTGTCCGTGACGCGCGTCCGACAAGGACCGTTTTTGCCGGTCCGCCGGCCGCGTACGTGCCACAGCCGCCCCCGCAGCGCCGGGTAGAGCCCGGCAGGGCCCCGGTGTCAGCGCCCCTTGCGCGTCCGGGCCGCCGCGCGGGCCTCCGCGACCTTGCGCGCCTCGGCGGCCTTCCGGGACTCCTTGGCCGGACGGCCCGGACGCGTACCGAGGCCGGCGAAGGGGACATGGCCGCCGCCCTTCACCCCGGCCGGCGGCCGCTTCGCCCCGGTGATGGCGGTCAGCGCTTCCTCCCCGGAGCGCACCTGCGTGACCGTCGGCCGGATACCGGCCTCGGACATCACCCGGTTCACCTCGCGCCGCTCGCCATGGGTGACGAGGGTGACCACCTTCCCGGACTCCCCGGCGCGCGCCGTACGCCCGCCCCGGTGCAGGTAATCCTTGGCGTCGGCCGGCGGATCGACGTTGACGACCAGGTCGAGCGCGTCGATGTGAATGCCCCGCGCCGCGACGTTGGTGGCCACCAGCACGGTGACCTCACCGGCCTTGAACTGGGCGAGCGTGTGCGTCCGCTGCGGCTGCGACTTCCCGCTGTGCAGGGCGGCGGCCCGTACGCCGCTTGCCCGCAGATGGCGGGTGAACTGGTCCACGGCCGCCTTCGTGTCCAGGAACATCAGCACCCGGCCGTCCCGCGCCGCGATCTCGGTCGCCGTCGCGTACTTGTCGGCGCCGTGCACGTTCAGCACGTGATGTTCCATCGTGGCGACCGAGCCGGCCACCTGGTCGACCGAGACGACGACCGGGTCGTGCAGGTAACCCCGTACCAGCTGGTCGACGTTGCGATCGAGCGTGGCGGAGAACAGCAGCCGCTGACCATCACCGCGGACCTGGTCCAGGATCTCCGAGACCTGCGGCAGGAACCCCAGGTCACACATCTGGTCCGCCTCGTCCAGCACCGTGATCCGCACCTGGCCCAGATGACAGTCCCGCCGCGACACCAGGTCGGCCAGCCGTCCCGGCGTCGCGACGACCACCTCGACACCGGTGCGCAGCAGCGCCGACTGCCGGTTGATCGACAGACCGCCCACCACCGTCGCCAGCCGCACGTTCAACGTCCGCGCGTACGGCGCCAGCGCATCGCTCACCTGCTGCGCGAGCTCCCGGGTCGGCACCAGAACCAGGGCCAGCGGCCGCTTCGACTCCGCCCGCAGACCCGCCGTCCGCACGAGCAGCGCGAGCCCGAAAGCCAGCGTCTTGCCCGAACCGGTCCGGGCCCGGCCCAGGACGTCGCGGCCGGCCAGCGCGTTGGGCAGAGTCGCCGCCTGGATCGGGAAGGGCTCCGTCACCCCCAGGCCGCTCATCGTCCCCACCAGCTCCGCGGGCAGCCCGAGCGCGTCGAAGGACGCGGCCGGCGGCAGACCGCCGGAGACCGCCTGCGGCACCGCCGCCGACCGGTGCTCGCCGGCACGGGAGAGTCCGGCAACGGGCGGCTTCGCGTTCATGGGGAACCTTCCTCGATACGACGCCCGAAACGCGCCGGGGTCCGTACCCCTTTCGGTACGGACCCCGGCGACATCGAAGCGTGCCCCCATTTTACCAGCGGCACCCCGCCCGCCCGCCGCCCCGACCGGGCCGCAGAGGCACCGCGCGTTCCGCAGGTGGACGCAGGGACCATCTCGCGCGCGGGGAGCAAGGCTTCGATCGCTCCAGCCTCGTCCAGTACGCGGGATCATCCCCGCATGCGCGGAGAGCAGGTGAAGCAGGTCGCCATGAAACGGGCGGACAGGCCAGACGCTCCAAAGACCGACTCACGCGGGGCCGGACCGGCAGGTGCCGTTGGTGGCCGCCGTTAGTCGGATGCCATCCAGGCGGTGTCGAACAGCGCGCATTCGAGCAGGTCGGAGTCCCACTGGCCGGCCAGCTGTCATATACGGCCAACTGGCTGGCTGCGGCGTGCATGAAGGTGAGGTAGACCCCGTAGCGGTGGGCCGACCAGTTCCCGTCCGACCACACCCAGGCGGCGACCGAGCCGTCCACGTCGTGGCCGCTCTCGCGGCCGACGGCAGCGGCCATCCACCGCAGACGTCTGGAGAGTACGCGGTCGAGGATGAGGGGCCGCAGGCCGCGGGCAGGCGGCAGTGCGACGCCGGTGAAGTAGAGAAACTTGGTGAAGAAGGACGGCCCGAGACCGGGAACCCGCCGGTGGAGTGCGGCGTACGCCTGTGGTGCGCCGTGCGCGCGCAGTGCGGTGACCGCGGCGGCCAGCACCGCGTCCAGCCGGTCGAAGGCCAGGATCTTGTGCAGGGTCGCCGGTCCGCTGCCGCCCGGAGTGCCGCGCTTGCCCTTGCCCCACACATACGTCGCGACCAGCGCCTCCCTGAAGGCATCACGCCGCAGCGCGTCGGCGACGGCCGAGGCCACCTCCGCCCGACTCACCATGGCATCACCGCCGGTACCGGTGAAGGCCAGCGCTGATGGCCACGGAGTGATCTGCGCCCACCGGCTGGGCGTGTAGCGGACCGTGTGCGCGCCGGGTGTCCCGTCCGCACAAGCCGACGTGTTCACCTCCCACCAGCGGCCCAGCCTCCGCACAACGGGACCGGGCAGCAGGCGTGCGGCCATCTCGCGGTCCACCGCGTCGGCACGGTCCTGGCGACCCTGGCCATCCTGTTCGTTCTGTCCGTCCTGTTCGTTCACGAGCCGCTCCCTGCCTGACGTGCCGCCGGCCATGGGGAAGTGGCCTTCTTCGAGCCGACGGACCGGAGACGGATGATGGAGCAGGACGAGGCCCTGCAGGTCGCGGTGGCGTTTCTCGCGCGCAGCCAGCGCGATGACGAGCCGCCTCTCGCCATCGGCGCAGAGCGGGTACGGGAGAGCGACGGGCTCCTGATCGTGCCCTACAACTCCGTGCAGTACCTCGCCTCTCGTAATGCGAGAGAGCAGCTGTTGGGCTGCCGGCCCATCCTCGTCGACCTTGAACGCGGAGACGTGCGATTCGGGACCCTGGGCGAGCGACATCTATGGAAGAACCCGAGCACCTGAGGGGGCTGCGGCTGTCCACAACCGCAGTTACGGGACAGCCCCTAGGAAAGCACCGAAACACGCGCGAGATCACCTCAGTCCTGTGCGTCACCCTCCTCGAAATGCAGCGCCAGCGCGCGCAGGATGTCAGCAGTCGACACATCCGCTGCGCCGTCGTCGTGCGCCTCGGCGAGCGTGACGAACGCCAGGGCGAATGCGGCTGCCATCTGCTCGATGGCCGGTGACCACTCGCGCTTGACGGCCATGGTCACGTCGCGGACGGTCGCGTCGGGAGCGAACGCCAGCTTCGGCATCAGCTCCGTCAGGAGCGACGAGATCATCCCGGATACCGGTTCGTCGCCCTGCTCCTGGCCTTCGCGGACCAGTCGCCGTCTCTCGAGGGCTTCCGTCAGTACGGCAACGACTCCCTGCATTACCTCGCGGTGCTCCATGCGCGGCAGCCTACGACTCCAGTGCGAAGCCACGATTCAGATGGCGCGTGGGCTGTTCGTGTGCAGAGGTGAGCGCTTCGGCCCTCCCAGGACCACGAGTGCAGCCCCTGCCACGGAACCAAGGGTCCCGACCGACTTTCACTGCCCGCGCGGCCCGAAGGCTTCCGCCTGGAGGATGACGCCGAGCGACGCCAGACCCTCTGCCGCGCACAGCCAGTCCGAGGCGCCCCCGACCGTGGTCTGGAGGATCTGGTAGGCCGCACCGTGTTCGTGTCCCCACTGCATAGCCGCGCGCCACAGGGCCCGCCCGTATCCGCGGCCGCGGTACTGCGGGAGCACGCCGAAGTACTGCGGCACGAGGCGAACGATCCCGGCGCCCTCGACCCTTTCGCCGGGGTTTGGTGCCGACCTTGTGGTGGGGCCCAAGCGGCCCAAGCACGGCGGCGAGTTCGTCTTCGGCGACCCGGCCACGTGGGGCACCAGGCTGCCCCGGTGGACTGGACCGAGGGCCGGCAGGTACGGCACAGGCATCAGATGCTCGATCCAATCCCAGTGAAAGCGCATGCCCGCTCGCTACGCGCGCACGACGGCCAACCCTGGGGTCCAGGGGGCAACATCCGAGGTCATGGCCGTACCATCCCCCTCACAGATGCGATCCAGGGGTGGGCAGTGAAGGACGTCGTCATACGAAGATGGGCCGTCGGCGCCGCGGGCATGGTCCTGGGCCTCGGAGCGGTCGGCTGCGGTGCCGAGAAGGACGGGGGCTCCACCGCGGACCACGCCCCGGGCGCGGAGATCGCCGCGCGAACGGCTTCCGCCGCGACGCCGACGCCGAAAAGCCCGACACAGCGCCCCCTGACACAGGGTCAGCTCGGACGGGCGGTGGTCGACGAGCGGGACCTGCCGGCGTGGACCGTCAGCAGGCTGGGCGCCGGCACGGACGGCTTCGGCGACGGCACCGTCCGTGCCCTGCACGAGGAGGCCGCACATCCCGTGTCCTGCGCGCCGGTCGGCTCCGCCGTGGCGGGCGGCGCCAGCAGGTACGCGCCGCTCGGCAGCGTGACGCGCATGGCCCAGAGCAAGGAGAGAGCGTCCACCATGGAACTCGTGTCCTATCGCGCGGCCGACGCTGGGCGGGTGATGGACGAACTGCGGTCGGCCCTGGCGACCTGCACTGCCTACACGATGAAGTGGCCGACGGATACGACCTTCGAGGACGTGCGTCGCACCGGCGATCCGCATCAGGGTGACGAGGGGGTGTCGTTCCAACTCGACGTCGTTTCATCGTCTCCCGCCGTGGACGGCGATCCCGTCAGGACACTCCAGAGTTTCCAGGTCATCCGCTCGGGTTCCACCGTGGCAGTCTTCTCTGCGTTCAACACCCGGGCCCATCGGATCGAGGAGGTTCCCACCGCCCTCGTGACCGCCCAGATGAAGGTCCTGGAAACCGGCGGCCACCGGCCGTAGCGCCGGGTCCCGCCCAATCTTCGCCCAGCCCACCGCCGACGCGGTCCGCACTCAGCTCGACACCGTCGCCGACATGCTCGGCAAGCAGTTCCCCAAGGTCAAGGCGATGCTGCTGGAGGCGAAGGACGACCTGACCGCCTTCGCGGCATTCCCCGAGCGACATTGGAAGAAGATCCAGTCCACCAACCCGCTGGAGCGGATCAACCGCGAGGTCATGCGCCGATCCGATGTCGTCCAGGTCTTCCCGAACGACGACGCCCTCCTGCGGCTCGTCACCGCCGTGCTCTTCGAGCTGCACGACGAATGGATCGCCTTCCCCCGCCGCTACCTGCCCGAGGGCAGCATGGACCAGCTCTACCCTGCGATCTCATCGTCATCCGGGTCGTCGGGGTCGGGGAACCCGACCAGCAGATCATCCAGGAGGGCGAGATTCCGCGGGTCAGGCTGAACAACGGTGTCATCGCCGTCTGCCAAGCTCTGGCAGACAAGAAGTGCCCGGTCGACCGTGATCGGCATCGGCTCGTGCCAGACATAGAGATCGAAGCTCATTGCAATACCACCTGCATGATTGGCCTTTCTTGAGGTGATCACCTTCGCGGGCTGGGGCCAGCCTGGCAAGACCCAAACCTCCGGCGAAGCACCGCTCCAGAGCCCCTCAACGGCCTGGTCACCGCTGTACGCAAGCCCACCGAGCTCCCGAATGAGCCCCCGCGCTACCCAACACCACCAACACAACGTCCCGTTGATCGGCTACACCACAAGAAGGGACACGACCAACGTGGCCGTGTTCGCTAGCCCATGTGAAGTTTCCCCGTGATCTCGGACACGTGATCGTTATGCTGCGAGGGTGTGCTGATGCCGCTGCCTGGTCTCGGCCGGGGTGAGGTAGCCGAAAGTCCGGTGCTTGCGCAGGCGGCGGCGGTTATAGAAGGTCTCGATGAAGGAGAAGACCTCGGCGCGAGCGGTGGCCCGGTCGGGCCAGGTACGGGTGCCGATCTCCTCCTTGAGCAGGGCCCAGAAGCTCTCCGCGGCAGCGTTGTCGAAACATGATCCTGTGCGCCCGCAGCTCTGCCGAAGCCCCAACTCCCGGATTCGGGCGCGGAATTGGGCCGATGTGTACTCGCTGCCGCGATCGCTGTGGATCACACAGTCGGGCTCCAGCCCGCCCCGGCCGTGGGCCATGTCGAGAGCGTCGATGACGAGTTCGGCGCGGTGATGGTCGGCCATGGCATAGCCGACGACCTCGCGGGTGGCCAGGTCCAGCCAGCAGGCGAGGTAGAGCCAGCCCTCGGCGGTGGACAGGTAGGTGATGTCGCCCACCAGCTTGGTCCCGGGGCGCTTGGCATGGAAATCGCGGCCGATCAGGTCCGGGGCCGGCATCGCCTTCTTGTCTGGCCGGGTCAGCGAACGCCGTCTGCGCCGGGTGACGCCCCGGATGTCGCGCTCACGCATCACGCGGGCGATGCGCTTGCGGTTCACCCGCCGGCCCAGGCGGCGCAGTTCGGCGTGGATGCGCGGGACACCGTAGGTGTGCCGGGAAGCGATGTGCACCACGGTGATCTCGTGCGCGAGCGCGTCGTCAGCCGCCTGGCGCTTGCAGCGGGCGGCCTCGCCCTCGTGCCAGGCGTAGTACGAGGAGCGGGCGACCTTCAGCACCCGGCACAGCAGGACGATCGGGTAGTTCGCCTTCTCCGCACGGATCAACCGGTACAACTCATTCACCGGTCGTTCTCCTTCACGAAGAAGGCCGTCGCTTTTTTCAGGATCTCGATCGTCTGCTGCTGTTCGCGGACCTCCTTGCGCAGCCGCTTGAGCTCCTCGCGCTCGGCGCTGGTCAGCTCACCGGACTCGCCCTCTCCCCGGTCCGCCTTCGCCCGGCGGTACCAGCCGCGCAGGGACTCGGAGCTGATGCCGAGTTCCCGGGCAACGGCGGTGACCGTTCTGCCTGAGGAATCGACGAGCGCGATCGCGTCCCGCTTGAACTCCTCGGTGTACCGCTTCGTGTACTTGCTTCCCACCTGGTGCTACTTCCTCTGGAACTTCAAGATCCCAGTCTCCAGGTGTCCACGATCAAGGGGAAGCTTCAATGTAAGGCCCACGGAACCATTCGCTAGAGCCCGGCGTCGTGTCTGGTACTCGTGATTCCTTAGGGGTGCACTGTGGAAGGTGATCCGCCGTGGTGGACCATCATCGTGATTTCAGCCGGAGCAACCGTGATCTTTGGAGCGATCCTTCTGTCTGTGATTGTCGCGGTTGCTTTCGGAGCGGGCTGGATGCGTGGGAGGTATCGCCGCTAAAGCTTGTCCCGTAACCCATGAGGCGGGGTGAAACGGTCCTGGTTTGTGCGTCAGTTGGGGGGTTTGGGCAGGCCCAGGAGCTGCTGGTGGAGGCCGGGTCGGGCGAACAGAGCTGCGCCTGTGTCGGTTCGTCGCTGGCCGGAGAGGTCGCTGAAGGTGCCGCCGGCCTCCTCGACGATGGGGATCACTGCGGCAATGTCCCAGGGGCCGGCGCCCAGCAGCAGGAAGGCGTCGAGTTTTCCTGTCGCGACCAGGAGGGCTCCATGGCAGGTGCCGGATCCGGTGGATGGCTTGCTGGGTGGCGGCGTGGTGGGGTCCGCAGATGCCCAGTTGAGTGCGGGGAGCACGGTTGCGGTTCCTGCTGCCAGCCGGGCCGCGGCGACGCGTTCGGCTTTGCTTAGCCGCGGTGGTGGAGGCCAGATTCCGATGGCGGCATCCTTGGCGTTTCCTCCTGCCGTGAGCGTCAGCCGATGCGGCGGTGCTGACGGATCGGAGGGGCAGGGGCCCATCCAGGCGCCGGTGCCTGGCGTTGCCCACCAGCGGCGCCCGAGCGCGGGCGCGGAGACCATGCCCATGGTCACGGTGCCGTGTTCTTCCCGGGCGATGAGAGTGCTCCATTCCGGATCGCCCGCAATGAAGCTCGCCGTGCCGTCAATGGCGTCGATGATCCATCGGCGGCTGCTGCGCCCATGGGCGCCGAACTCTTCGCCCACGAACGCGTCGCCGGGATGTTCCGTACGGATCGACGCGCGCAGGACGCATTCGATCTCGCGGTCCGCGTTGGTGACCGGACTTCCGTCGCCCTTGTCCTCGGCACCCAGGTCGGGTGCGCGGAAGTGGCGCCGGGCGATCTCGTCCGCCTGATCAGCCAGTTGGTGCGCCAGCGTCAGGTCTGCTGAGTCCGTCATACCGCCCACTCTTCTCGCAGATACCCCCATGATCAAGTCCCGGTCCAGGCGCACGGGCTCGGTGAGACGATCAGCGCTGGCTGGTGTGATCACGGCGTCCGAGCCGTCCTAATCCAGTGGTAGCGACAGCCCTCTCGGCGCCCGGGTCCTGGCCGAGATCGGAGACGACCGCACCCGGTTCGCCGCCGCCCGCGGCCTCAAGGCATACGCCGGCGCCTCGCCCATCACCAGAGCCTCTGGCAAGAAGTCGAGCATCACCCGACGCTGGGTGAACAACGACCGCCTCAACCACGCCGGCTACGTCTGGGCCTTCTCCTCCATCACCGCCTCACCCGGTGCCAAGGCCCACTACCGCCGTCGCCGGGACAACCACGGAGACTGGCATGCGGCCGCCCAGGGAAACCTCTTCAATCGCATGATCGGACAGCTCTACCACTGCCCCCAGCACGGACAGCACTTCGACGAGGCTGTGGCCTTCCCTGAGGGCAACGTCGTCCCACAGGGGGCAGCGGCCTGATCTGTCGGGGCCCGCTATCGGACGACAGAGATGTCTGGCAGCGGCGAGGCGTTCACGCCTTCACGGGCGAGAACCTGCTGAGCCAGCACGCGGGCACGGATCCACCCCACATCGCTGAACAGAGCCGCAGCTGTCCATCGATCCGTGGACTCGTCGCAGCTCATCTCATCGAAGATCGAGTCGATCAGCCGGAGCTCGGGCAGGACATCACGGCTGAGGAATCCTTCCTCCACCAGACCGTCGGCCATGCGGAATGCGTGATCGAAGTCGAGGGCGATCTCGGCCGTCACGACACCATGCTTCTCCAGCCATGCTGTCTGGACCCGCGCAGGTGCCGCCACTATCGTCAGCGCCTCGTTCAGCAGACGACGTTGGAACGAAGGATCAGGAGTTTCCACACTCAGATCATCCCACTCTGGCCCCGAGCACCTGCCCCATCTGTTCGACCGCCCATAGCAACAGACTTGACGCGCTAACCGCCTGAGGTGTCCGGATAGCCCCGTTCACCGGGCTGAGCCCCCGTGCCTTCGGGAAGCTGGTGACGGTGCTGCGGCGTGAGGGTGCGGATGCCTTCCGCAAGGGTCGGCCGTGGAGCCTGTCCTTGGAGGACCGGGCACTGCTGGTCGCGGCGTACTGGCGCACGAACTTGACGATGCGCCAGCTCGCCCCGCTGTTCGGGGTGTCTAAATCCGCGGCGGACCGCGTGATCGACCATCTTGGGCCGATGCTCGCGCTCCAGCCCCGCAAACGGTTCGCCAAGGACACCGTGCTCATCGTGGACGGCACCCTGGTCCCCAGGGCAAGAACCGCCCAGCACGCTGCGCCGACGCGGAGCCAACGCACCGGAAGGCGCGTTGAACTGTCCGGAAAGGCCAGTGACCCATGGCCCGCCGACGAGGACTTCCGCCTGGTACGCATCCCGGAGGGGTGTCAGATGACGTGCCCGCCGTTGCCGGGCCAGCCACTTCCCGATGTCCATGCCGTGCACGGTGACGCCGGGCAGGACCTCGGTCTGACCGGCCTCGCCGTCTTCGTCGGCCAGCAGTTCGCGGAGTGCGGCGTCGCCGAGGTTCGCCTCGAGGGACAGCATCCGGCCGTGCCGGGTCAGGCGCCGCCACAGCGGCACCAGTTCGCCGGGGTGTCAGATGCGGCTCGGGGGATTGGAGTGCGTGGCAGCTGGCGCGGTGCTGACGGCCCGTGAGGGGCCGTCAGAGGTTGTGTGGGTGCCCGGAGGGTGCCCACAACCCCTCACACACGCTCTGACAGTCCCTCACTCCCGTGTCGGTCCGGTCGGGTTGGGCCCGGAGGGCTCAACCCTTCCCGGATTCCGTGGGCTCCCGCCGACGGGTCTGCGAGGATGTTCGGCGGCGTCCGCACCGGGCCCCGCAGCGGTGCGCGGGTCCGGAAATGCGCAGGCGGCGACGGGCGGACGGGGTCGGGCCCGGCGGGCGGGAGAGCGGAGTGGTGGGGGACGTGCCGGAGTACCCGGAGTACGTTGCTGCGGCGGTGTTCGCCGTGGGCGGCGTCGTCCATGCCGTGCTGGCGCCGCACCGGTTCTCCACCGCTGTCCTGTTCTGCCTCGCGGTGACGTCGGCCGGGCTCGGCGAGGCCGCCCGCAGTGCGGAGACTCACCCCACCGTCGTGACCGTGCTCGCCGTCGCCGCCCTGCTCATGACCCTCGCGCTGGGCCTGCTCCTGCTGGTCGACAGCATCGTCCTGGTCCGGCGCTACGGACCGCAGGCGTCCCTGCTGGCCACCGGCGCCGCCGGCTGCGCCCTGCTGGCGGTGCTCGGCTTCGACGCGGTCGTCCAGACTGCCGGGGGCGAGGTGGCGGGTGCCCTCATGGTGGCGGTGAACGCGGCCGCCGGATACCTCAGCCTGCTCTTCCTCGCCTTCACCGTCTACGTGTTCGTCCGGGGCCGCAGCACCCCGCCGCCGGAGACCACCCATGTCGTCGTCCTGGGCGCCGGGCTCAATGGCGACCGGCCCGGTCCGCTGCTGCGCCGCAGGCTGGAGCGGGCCCTCGCGGTCGACGACGCCGGCGCACCGGACGCAGACGGTGTGGTGTTCGTCGTCTCGGGCGGCCAGGGCGACGACGAGGTGCGCTCCGAGGCGGACGCCATGGCCGACTACCTGCGCGCACGCGGGGTGGCTGCCGACCGGATCGTGCGGGAGGACCGCTCCGTGAACACCGGGCAGAACCTCCGCTTCAGCGCGGCTCTCATGGACCGCACCGCTTCCGGGCACCGTGCCACGGTGGTCACCAGCGGCTTCCACGTCTACCGCACGGCCCTGCTGGCCCGTCGCGCCGGCGTCCTTGTCCACGTCGTGGGGGCGCCGACCTCTCCCGCGTACTGGCTCTCCGCGACCCTGCGTGAGTTCGCCGCCGTCCTGTGGTTGGACCGGCTGCCCCTGATCGGGCTCAGCCTGCTGCTGGCGGTGCCCGTGGCGACAGCGGTCTTCCAGCGCTGAGGCACCCGTCGCGCGTGCCGCCCCGGGCAGCAGGGTCGGCGTGGCTCCGCCAGCAACCCGCGCCCGCGCCGAACAGCGGGGGTGGCCGCTGGCTGACGGAGCTTGCAGGTCACAGTGCGATCGGATGGTATGTGAGAGCTTCGTGGACGATCTGCTCTGCATTGAAGTCATCGGGACTGGCTTTGACTTCTCCGGCCAGGATGCGGCCGTCGAAGGTGCCGATGATAGCGACGCTCTGCCGGCGACAGCCTCCTCACCGAATTCTTTAAGACGTCGTCTCATTTGGTGAGTCGGCGGTAGCAAATGAGGGTGCAGGCGATGGCGGTGAAGGCCAGGAAGTGTTCGGCTTTGCGTTCGTAGCGGCGGTGGAGCCGACGGCAGCCGGCGAGCCAGGCCATGGTGTGCTCGATCGTCCAGCGGTGGCGGCCCAGCCGTGTGGGGATTCGATGCCCTTGCGTGCGATGCGGTGCGTGATACCGCGCTTGCGCAGCCACCGACGCAGGTGGTCGTAGTCGTAGCCCTTGTCGGCGTGCAGCTTGGCGGGCTTGCGTCGGCGTGGGCCGCGGCGGGAGCGGATCGGCGGGATCCCGCGGACCAGGGACTGCAGGGCCTGGCTGTCGTGGAGGTTGGCGCCCGATATGCCCACGGAGAGGGGCAGACCAGTCCGCTCGGTGACCAGGTGGATCTTCGAGCCTTTCTTGCCCCGATCGACAGGATTCGGACCTGTCAGGTCCCCCCTTTCAGGGCCCGCATGTTCACCGAGTCGATCGCACACCTCGACCAGTCCAGGTCTCCGCGAGCGCCGAGTTCGTCCAGCACCAGGCGGTGCAGTTTGGCTCAGACCCGGGCCCTGCTCCATTCGCTGAACCGGCGGTGCGCGGTCGGCCCCGACGGGCCGAAGGATGGCGGTAACTGCTTCCACGTGCACCCTGACGTGGCCACGAACACAATCGCGGCCAGCACCTCGCGATCCCCGTACCGCCGTCGGCCACCACCTTGAGGCCGCGTCGGGGCTGGCGGCACCACCCGCGCGAACAACTCCCACAGCTCATCCGGCACCAGGCGCTCCACGATGTCCACGACCGCAGACTATCGAACACGCCAAATGAGATGTCCTCTTACTCGACAGCCGGGCCGACCTCCGGCAGCGATCACGGAAGTGTGCGATCACCTCCAGTGGACCGGTCGCGCTGCTCCTGCGGATTCACACTTTCTCTCTGTCGCCGTCGGCGCTTGCGCAGTTCAGCCCGGCGCTCGCGGTAGCGGAAGTATTCGAGTACCAGGTCCCGCTTGTGCTCGGACTCATCGGGTACCACGATCTTGGCCAGGCCGAGAACGAGCGAGATCAAGAACGTGGCACCCACGGTCAGAACCACGGCTTCCCAGGAGGCGTTGGCCATCGTCAGCGCAGTGACGACCGCGCTGCCGCTGACCACGCTCACAGCCGCCGACCGGATCCCGCCGAAGAGGGACTGCTGCGAGACAGGCGCGCTCACCGCGATGACAACTGAGCTCAGGGCGGTCGGTCGGAGAAGACGCGGTCGGCCGGCCGGAGCGCAGCCGGCGGTGCCGCCAACAGGGTTGAACGGACCGGCCCGGGCGGCCAGCCGTGGAAGAACCGCGGCCCCCGGCCTGTTGGCTTCGGTCATGCGAGCCATCATCACCAACCGCTACGGCGGTCCGGAAACGCTTGAATTCGCGGAGACCGATGACCCCAAGGTCAGCCCGGACCAGGTACTCGTCCGGGTGAAGGCCGCCGGCGTCAACCCTGTCGACTGGAAGATCGTCGCCGGGTACCTCGACCCGATCATGTACGTCCACTTCCCGCTCGTGCCCGGCTGGGACGTCGCAGGCGTCGTGGAGGCCGTCGGCCTGGACACCCCCGAGTTCTCGGTCGGCGACGAGGTCTTCGGCTACGTCCGCAAGGACGAGGTGCAGCACGGCACCTACGCGGAGCTCGTCGCCGCGCCGGTGCGCACCCTCGCGCGCAAGCCCGCCTCGCTGGACTGGCGGCAGGCGGCCGGCGTGCCTCTGGCGGGGCTGATGGCCTTGCAGTCACTGCGCCGGGTGGGCGTCAGCAAGGGCGACACGGTCCTGGTGCACGCGGCAGCCGGCGGTGTGGGGTCGTTCGCCGTGCAGATCGCCGTGGCCATGGGAGCCCGCGTGATCGGCACCGCCAGCGAGCGCAATCACGACTACCTGAGCTCCCTGGGCGCCGAACCGGTCACCTACGGGGACGGCCACCGCCTGATCGACCGGGTGCGGCAGCTCGCGCCGGAGGGCGTCGACGCCGCGGTGGACAACGTCGGCGGTGACGCGGTCGCCGCCTCCCAGGACCTGCTGAAGGACCCCAGCCGACTGGCCTCGATCGTCGACCCCGGCGTGACACAGCGGGGCGGCCACCACGTCTGGGTGCGGCCCGACAGCGCGGACCTCGCCGAACTCGCCGAACTCGCCGACGCGGGCAAGCTCAAGGTCCACATCGACCGTGCCCTGCCGCTGGCCGAGGCCGCTGAGGCGTTCCGCCTGAGTCAGAGCGGTAAGACTCGCGGCAAGCTGGTCCTCGAGGTCGGCTAGGGACATCCAGGGCGAAGGCGCGCCGTGCGGACTACCGGCGGGCGCCGCGACGATGCCGTCCAGGGGCAACCCGTGCGCCGACCGGAGGGAACGCACCACCGCCACCGCATGGGCACCCCTCGACACTACAGGTGACAGCCCTGCACTACTCCTCCACCGCAACGTCGTCCAGCGGCTCGGCCGGCCCCTGCCTGACAGCGACGCCGACCTCCTCCACCAGCTCTCCGACGAACGCACCGAACTGCCCCGACCCTGGTGACTGTGAGGCGCAGTCTGGCAGTGCGAGAAAGCGCAGGGTGGAGTCGGCCACGCCGCGCAGGACGCGGCGGACCAGGGTCACGGACAGCCCGGCCCGGTCGGCGATGTCCTGCGCGGACGTGCCCCACTCGCGCAGCCGGGCCGCTCACCGAGCGTCGGGCGTCTCGACCGCCCCGGCGTCCTCGCCATCCGCGGGCGCCTCAAACGCTGACCCGCACCTCCGGCTACCAGTAACCCAACTCAACCTGCCTCCCAGGCCGCCGAGGGGGCAGGGATGCCGCGCCCCGCGCGTGGACGCGCCTCGGCGAGACCGGCTGCGCGGCCGCGGAGCACGACTGGATCACTCCAGGTCGTCCCATGACCACAAAGGCGCGGCGTTTCCATTAGGTTCGCGCCCGAGCCGCAACTGCTCCACGTTGCCGCTGACCACGATGAATAGACCGAAAAGCCCTGAGACAGGAAGGCGTGCGCCAAGACCGTCTAGCTGCTCCAGCGCCACCTTCCGCATCGTTACCATCAGATAGGCCACCCCGTACGGCCCGCAAGCTGCTGCGCCAGCCCTACTACTGCTACGAGTTCTCCACCGTGGCGGTCATGCACTCCCTGATCGCGGTGGAGATCGGTGGAGCGTGAGATGTACTTCTGCCGGCATGGGCTACGGGGGACCTGGGTCGGCCGGCCTAAGGGCTGGTCGGCGGGGCGACGACCAACTCGGTGTCCGGGTCATGGTCGATCCGCGGAGGGCCGGCGACGATCATGGTGGCTCGGGCCCACGGCTGTTCTCGCAACATGAACGGCAGTTCCTCCAGCAGCCAGTTCGTCACGTGCTCCAGCTGCTCGGGGGAGTCACCGTCGCGGACGACCAACAAGCGCTCTTGCTCATCGAGGTCACCCTGCATCCACACCGAGGCGTCCAACCACGGGGCAAGCTCCTCGCGGATGATGCCGGTGCCCTCCACCCAGATGAAGTCGGCATCGGCGGGGATGGTGATCGATCCGGGCCGGTCGTGGGCGATCCAGGCATCAGGGCGGAAATCCACCGCCTCACCCCGGTGCAGGGGTTGCAGGATGTTCTCGACGAGCACGGCACCCCAGTCGAAATAGGCGTGGTTCCAGGCGACATCGTCGGTGTGCACGATGGCGGAGTTGGGCGCCACCTTGCGTAGCCGCTCGGCCAGGGTCGTCTTGCCTGCGCCGCCCCGGCCGTCGATCGCGATCACCCGCGGACGTCCGGTGACGTCGGTTGATGCATCGCGCAGTTGCCGGACGGTGGCGTGCACGGTCACCACCCGCCAGCCAACGGCCTCGGTCTCGCCTGGATGTAGATGCATCTGCAATCTGTCTCCGGAGGTGAGGACGCCGGTCCGGCCTGCCCGGACAATCCACCGGTCGGGTTACTGCGTGACGTGACTTCTCGGTTCTGGCAGAGATCTTGGGGAGCGGTCGCGGAGGGTGACGTTGGCGTTCGATTTACTCAGAGCGCGATCGGCCGGTACTTCAGAGCCTCATCGACAATCTGCTCCGCAGACGGGCCCTGAGTGATGTCCGAGGGATGGAAGACCAGGTCACTCACCCGGGGATGCGACACGTTCGCCTCCAGGAGCCGCAGATAGTAGTCGCTCTCCGCAGAGGCAGTCAGGAGTCTGCGAACGATCTCAACGAGCTCGTCCCGGGTGATGCCGGCAACCACGGGGCGAGCCGGCCGGGCCGCCTCCCTCGCGAACTGCTCCAGGCTCCTGCTTCCGTCCCTACTCAGCGAAGTCGAGAGCCACGTAGTCGTGCCCGGTCATCGCGTTGAACGCCTCGATCGCCTCGCCCGCCACTTCCGGGCGGGCGACCAGCAACTCAGCGATCCACTCGACCTCAGCGCACAGCTCGTTCAGTCGCTGCTGGCTCACGGGCGGGGGCAACAACTCCGGTCTCAGGTCCACAGCGGCATTATGTCCGTCGGTGCCGACACGCCCCAGCCCTCTGGGTGTTGTCCGTTCTCGGTCTTGGCGAAGGGTTCGGAGGGCTTGGAGTGCTACTGGAGCAGGATCATTTTGCGGAGTAGTTCGAATCCGGCGCGCCCGTAGAGCTGCCGCGTGATCTTTTTGATGCGGTTGACGGCGCCCTCGATGCTGCCAGAGCTCCAGTCCAGAGTGAGTCCGGCTCTCACGGCGTCGAGGTCTCGGAGCAGATGGAGTGCGAAGCCTGTGAGGCCGGGTAGCTGGCTGGCATCGACGGTGTCGATCCAGGCAGGAAGCGTGCTGCCAAGGCGGTCGGTAAGTATCTCGCCGAAGTCGCGGACGTGTCCGGCGGCCTTGTCCAGCTCGGGGCAGCGGGCGAGGACCTCCTTCAGGCCGGCCCGGTCTTCCTCGGTCAGGGCCGTGGGGTGCCGGGTGAGCCAGCCGGTCACCTGCCGCACGGCCGGCGGCCGGGGCGGCGCCCCGGACGGCGTCCCGCGCAAAGTGGCGATGTGCGCGCGGACCATCTGGTAAGTGACGGGTGCGTTGGCGGCGATCAGCTCGCTGTGCAGTCGGGTGACGCTGGTGCATCCCGCGGCGAATCGCCGCTCCAGGTAGGGCTTGTAGGGGTCCAGTCTGCTGGGTCGGGGCGGGTTCTCGCGGATGGTGTCCTGCCAGCGTGGGGTGTTCGCGTATTTGAGCACGGTGTTGAGGCCCCATCCCAGGTGCCGGGCAATCGCCCGGCGTGAGTGACCTTGGGCAAGGAGCTCGTGGACCATGGCATGTGCGGCCTTCTTCCGCTCGGCCCGCCGACCGATGGGCGCCGAGTCGCCCTGCGGCCGACCGGAAGCCAGTCGGGTGGTGGCCTCCGGCAACATGCCGCTGGGCGAAGGACTGCGCAGGCAGTCGCGATGGGCGGCGACGCAGGTCTCCACGGCTCGACCGAGGCCCTGCCACAGATGGAACCGGTCGGCGACCTGCAGAGCGTCGGGGGCACCGCGCCGGGCCCCCTCGGCGTAGGCGCCCGCCCGGTCCCGGCAGATGATCCCCACGCCGGGGTGGCGGATCAGCCAGGCGGCCAGTGGCCCGGCTTCACCGGTCGGGAGCACATCGACCACGCGATGGTCTTCGACGCTGGTCAAGACCGTGGAGTACGTCTGGCCGCGACGGATCGCGAAGTCGTCCACGCCCAGCACACGCGGCGTGCTGAACTGCGGATCGGGCAATGCCATGACCCTGCGTAATAAGGTCATCCGTCCCGCGCCGAAGCCCAGTTGGGCAGCCAGCCGAGCTCCGGCCCGCCCGGCCAGCGCGAGCCCCACCCGCTCCAGGGCGTGGTTGAGCCGCGTGGTGAACCGTGCGTGCGGGGCGGCCAGCCGGGAGAACGGCTCGGCGAACGTCCGGCGCGGGCAGTCCGGCGTTCCGCAGATGAAGCGCCGGACCGTCAGCCGGATCACGAAGCCCTGTTCAGCGAGTGGCAGGTCCTTCAGTCTGCGCTGGTATCGGTCGTGGACTCGGTCCGAGAAGCGGCCGCAGTCCGGACAAGCTGAGCCAGCCGCGCGGCCTCTCGCCGCCACCTCGACCGTGCCGAAGGCTGCCGTCACGGCCTCGACATCCACATCGTCGATCCCGTCGAACACCAGCGAGTCCCAGAACGGTGCATCGGTCTGCATGGCCAGCACCATCACCGTCCACAACCGACCGCAGCAGCGGCCGGCAGACACCTGAGGGAGCGTCAATTCTGATCGTCGGACGACAAGGCGTACGCGGTCTCACGCGAACCCGTCTCCTCGTATTCGAACCTCGGGGTAACGCTCCGCGACGACTCCCCAAGATCTGTGCCAGAACCGAGATTGGACAGCAGATGTTCATGACTTGGGAGGCAGCACAGCACACCGAGCATTCGAACGCTGACTGAGCCACCTGCCGCCGTCAGAGACGACGGTCAGCACACGCGTGCGCTGCGTTGCGCCTCCACGGCGGTGGCCGGTGCTGTTCCCACGAGGATGAGAAAACACGTTGGCTTGCCGGGGGGGACCTCGGGGCCGCGCGGAGCGTCTCCCGCGTGGTGCTCCGGCTCCCCGCCGGCTGGGGCGCCCGCACTCAGACGCTGTCCCTGCAGGCCGGCGCGGACGGCTCCACCTTCACCACCGTGAAGGCCGCAGCCGCCTACGCCTTCGACCCGGCGGCGGACAACACCGTCACCCTCATCTTGCCCGCCACCGTCCAGCGCTGGTTCCGGCTGACGGTCACGGCCAACAGCGGCTGGCCGGCCGGTCAGCTCTCGGAGTTCGAGGTCCGGAGTTCGTAGCACCAGACCCGGCTGCGCGCGGGGCGGTGCGTGCGCGCGGCGCTGCCCCGGGCAATCATGCTGGTGATCGAGAAGCGTCCCGCCTTACGCCGTGGAGGATGACCCGTGTCGAAGCCGCCCCTGCCCGAAGCCGCCGTCGCCATGCTGGAGAAAGCCAACCCCGCCGTCATCTGCACGCTGCGCCGGGACGGCCAGCCGGTGTCCGCGGCCACCTGGTACCTGTGGGACGACGGGCGTGTGCTCATCAACATGGACGAGGGGCGCGTCCGGCTCCAGCACGTGCGCAACGACCCCAGGGTCTCGCTCACCGTGCTCGACGAGGGCGGCTGGTACACCCATGTGACCATCATCGGCCGCGTCGTCGACCTGCAGGAGGACACCGACCTGTCCGGCATCGACCGGCTGTCCCGCCAGTACCTGGGCAAGGACTACGGGCAGCGCGACCGGCGCCGCTACAGCGCGTGGATCGAGATCGACCGCTGGCACGGATGGGGTGCGCTGAAGGACAATGAGCAGCCCGGCTGACGCGGCCGCGGATCCATACGCGGATCGTGCGCCCTGACCGCCGTACGACATACGGCGGTCAGGGCGCACGCGGTGCTCCCCGCCGCCGCCGGCGTGCAGCCCTGGTTGTCGATTCCCGCCTAGGGCGGCATGTCTCAAGGCGTCCTCGCCGACGACCCGCTCCCGCCGCACCCCAATTGCCCGTTCCGGGCCGACCGGGGAACCCTTCAGCACACCTTGGTCCGGCTGCCAGCCGTTCGCAGCCCGTGGATGCGCACGATCCTCAAGAAGCTCGCCCAGGGCGGATCGGCCAGCCTGTTCTGATCGCCTGGCAATCGAACAGCGCCAGACTCTCCTGCCTCCCCAACCGGTTACTCAGCGTGCCCTCACCACACAACCTGAGCCAGAACCACTTCTCGTGACCATTCCCCGACAGGCGAACGTTCGACTGCTGCACAAGCTCATCGACAAACGCTGTCGATAATAGTGAACGAAGCCAGACCCGGACTCCGCGGCGAAGCGTCGCTTGGTGATCGTCTCAACTGCCCACAAGGCCAAGGGACGGGAATGGGTGCGGGTGAGGATCGCGGACGACCTGACGTACCGGCCGATCGCGCTCTGAGTAAATCGAACGCCAACGTCACCCTCCGCGACCGCTCCCCAAGATCTGTGCCAGAACCGGGCTTTGATGTCACCTTCGGTCTTGTGCCTCAGGGTTTCGTGTGCCCTTTCCCGGCGCAGTCTGACCTGCTGGGCCTCTGTGGCGTACGTTGATCCGAACGGGAGGGGATGCATGACAACGTGGGGACTGATCGTCGAGACGACCGTGGGCGCGGGAGAGGGCAAGCACTCCGAGGCCCACGTGCTGACGTATGTGAATGGAACGCGCGACGAGGCGCTGGTGGAGCTGGAGACGCGTGCCAGGCGCTATAAGCCAGATCATCCTCTGAGTCCCAAGCGCCGCAGGTTGTTCCGGGACGGCGACGGCTTCCTCCTGGTCATCGACGGCGCCCGGCAGTCCTATGGATCCCGGTTCACGGTCGCGGAGTTGCTGGAGGACGTCACCGTACGATAGCTGCGCCGAGGTCCGGCGCGAGGGGATTCGAACGCCTACGCAAACACTGAGCCCGGCCGCCCGGCCCCCGGCTGCCCAATCCGCGTACGACACCCCCCGCCACCTTGCTGGGGGCTACGAGCCTGAGCGCTTCGGCAGACAGCGCGGCACCGGCGCCCACAGCCCGCTTCCTTGGCCTGGACACGAGCCTGGCCTGGTGCCGTTCATGCCACAACGGACCTACTCCGGCAACGAGGTCAGCGACCACATCGGCCGAAGGACCCGTGATCCTCCGGTCGTTGATGATTGCTGCACGAGATGCGTTCCCCACCACACGACCATGATCAACGATCGAAAACCCGATACCTCACCGCCTACCGCGCGCGAGCTCGTAAGGCGCCCCTCAACGGCTTTTGTCCGGGTGGAGGGAAACGGCTGTTCAGGCTGTGTGGGGGGCTTGGTGTGGGGTCCGACATCCCGCTCATCACTCTCGTCCCCGCCCCTCCCTGGTAGTGGCGGTCGGGGCGGGAACAAGAGTACTCCGGGGGGTCGCGCCTGTGGGTGTTGCTGCGCGTCGTCGTCGGCCGCCGCGCTTCGGGCGGGCGCTGCCCACCGGACCTGACGGCTTTCCCCGGGGGGATGGGGGGACCGGCCCGCCGTCGACCTGCTGGTCGCCGGATGAACCGGCACGTAGGTGATGGCAGTTCGTCGTGCGGGTTTCGAAGGGTTCTCGTACCGCGTGGGCGTGGGGTGTTGAGGAGCTGTCTCTGGCCTACCTGCCAAGCAGGGCCACGGTCTCTCGTAGTCGCGCGCACGCCCACTCATACTGCTCGGTGTTGGTGTGTGCCCGGAAGGTCGTCTCGATGATCTGGACCAGAGCGAGGTGAAGGTTGTACAGCCGCCGGCGGGTCCGCTCGGCCGCGGTCAACGGCCGGCGGCCGTAGCCGCGGGTGAAAGCCGTGGCGTCCCCATAAGCGCTCGATTCACTTCCTGCGAAGCCGAACTCCATCAGCGGATCACCGTAGAACGCCCGCTCGTGATCGATGATCGCCACTATCCGACCGTCGCGCACCATGCAGTTGCCGGGCCACAGGTCCCACTCGACGAACCGGGGCTCGGTCACCTCCTCGAGCGAATCCGCATCGGCGGCCACGACGTCGCGGACCACGTCGTAGCCGTGCGGGAGGACGACGCCGCGTCGCTCGCCGTCTCCCAGCAGCTCCTCGACCATCCGCAGGAAGGCCGCGCGCCACGTACTGTCGCCCGGACCGGTCAGCGAGCCGAAAGCGCCGCCGGGGATGGCGTTGAGTTCGCGGGTGATCACACCGAGCCCTTCGGCGTACGCGTCGCTCTCCGCCTTGGCCAGGGTGTCGCTGACGGTGTTGAGGTTGTCCGCGTCCACGTACGTCATGAAGAAGTAGTCGGCGTCGCACACCTCATGGGACTGATCGACGAAGTCGACCTCCGGCACGGGAGCCTTCGTGTACTCCCGGACCAGCCGCAACGCCTCCAGCTCGGTGGTCATGGCTCCTCGCTCGTAGGTCATGACCTCAACATCCGGCGGCGGCGCGATCTTGAGCACGGCCTGGGCGCCGGAGCGTAGCCGGATCCGGTAGACCACGTTGAAGCAGCCGTCGCTCAGTTCCCTGAACCAGTCCTCGCCCGCATCACACACCTCGTCCGGGCCGTACGCGCGGGCGACCATGGTGCGAAGTGCCTCAACGGACTGCCGGTTCTTTGTGATGCTCTCCATCACTCCTCCACCCCAGGCATGATCGGACGCTAGCACCAGGACGCAGTCGTGGACTCGGGTCTGCCGGAACGCGACGGCGCGACGCCGACCCGCGTGCGCATCCCTGGTCGGGCAACGCACTCATTCCCCCAAGCAGCGAGACCGCCGACCGTCATACGGATGCCGTGCTCAGCGCGGCGCGATCGCAGGGCCGGTGTCACGATGCCGGCGGGCGCTCTGCACGCACTGCACAGCATCGGGGCGCCCCTCATGCCGTGCGCGGCCCGCCGCCCCCTCGACCAACGCCAGCTGCCCCGGGGCAACACCAGGACGGCCACGCCCACCGAAGGCGGACCTGAAGATCTCGTCGTCGAACAGCGGACCAAGCGCGTCCCGCACCCGCATCGCCAGACAGCCCTTTGGGAACGCAGCCCATGCCACCATCCGGGTCCCCTCAGGAACCTCCCGACCGGCGCCGCCCGCATCGACACCCGACCCTCCGCCCCAAGACCGAATCACAGGCGGGCTGCCCAAGCCCCACCTCAGGGTCCACCTCTCGACCACCTGCCAAGACCGAGATCAAAGGCGTTCACCCAATTGGGCAACGGGGTCATCGACGGCTTCTACAACTCCCGGCGCATCCAGAAACGACTCGGCTACCTCAGCCCGATCGAGTTCGAGGAGAAGCACTACGCCGACCAGGCAACGGCCGAACGAACGAACCTGAAACCCCGTCATCCGACCAGCTGATCAGCACCTCCCGCACACCGGGGGAACCTCAGACCTGGCACACGAACCTGGACCTGGCCGACGTCGAGGCCGTGCGATCAAGCCTGCTGGCTTTGTTCGATGGCTGGGCCACTCCCGTCCTCGACCTCCTCCGCCACGGCACCGCTTTCGTCCACCGCCCCCTCTACGTCCTGCCCGTGTCCCACACCTGGGCCCACGTCCCCGGGGTGACGCTGCTGGGCGACGCCGCCCACCTGATGCCCCCCATTGGGGGCGGGTGCGAACCTCGCGATGCTGGAAGGCGCAGAACTCGCCGAGTCCATCGCCGCCGCCCCCGGTCCTGGAGATCTGGACAAGGCCGTCCGCGCCTTCGAGGAGCAGATGTGGGCACGGGCCGGCAGGTGGGCGAAGATCACGACGGCCGGTCTGGAACGCCTCGTGAGCCCGGACCCCGCTCAAGCCCTCGCCGTCTTCGACGAAGTCCAGCCATCCTGGTTGCCAAGCGCGAGAGCACCAGCACCAGCAGCTCGCCACGGCTTCATGGGGCAGTACGGCACCGTCCCTTCCGGCAAAACCAGCGCCGTCGCGCGCACCCCTCGGCCGTCCTCGAACAGAAGGTCATCGTCGACGAGGAACGCCATCCCCTCGGGAATCGTCGGCTTCCCCGACAGCCCCCAGGACTCCCAGCCCTCACTGGAGTAGAAGGTCAGCTCCATGCCCCCGACCGTACGGACGAGACACAGCTCACCACACCCCACAAGTGAGTTCGAGCAGTAGCCCAAATAAGGTCCGCGACGCAGGGTTGAACTCCAGGGCTTCGCTGAAGTCGAACGGGCAGATGTTTGTCTCGTGTCCGCATCAGGCGGCTCCCCCGGGCATGGGCACGACGTTGGTGGTGTCCACGGCCCGGCGAATGGCCTTGGCGAGGCTGACGGCAACACCGACGGCCCAGTAGTGGACGAAGAACAGGCGTGGTTCGTCGGTGAGGTTGTGATGGTGCACCTCGACGAGTTCGACGCCACCGCGCCGCAGGGCCACGAGGACGGGCTGGACCTCCTTGGCGATCATGACCAGGTCACCGCTGAGGGCGGCCCTTCCACCGCCGAGCGGCTGGAAGCTGACGGAGGTGGTGGCACCCAGTCCCGGAGGCAAAATCACAGGGCCGTCGGCGACGGTCTCGCGGCGGACATAGGTGCACCTGTAGATCTCGCCGTCGGTGGCGCCCTTGACACCCAGGGCGGCGTCGATCGCGGCGGTGTCCAGGTCGACGGGCGGCGAGGAGGTGGTGGTGGGTTCGGCGGGCGGAGTGCCAGTGCAGTCGAATGCGGCGCGCAGACCGCGGGCGACGGTGACCGGATCATGGCCGTGGGCATGCAGATGAACCCACCAGACATCCGGCTCGTGGGCGAGCAGGTGCTTGTGGATGGCGGTCTGCATGATCCCGTGCTCCTGCAGGACGTCACTGAAGTGCTGCAGTTCCCGCTCGGTGACCACGGCGTCGCCCATCAAAAGCGTGCTGTGGTCCGCGTACCGGACGAAGGACACGTGCGAGCCCAGGACGAGCGCGGGGTTGATCCGGATGCCGCGGGAGAAGACTGTGAGGTCCCGGCGCGGCAAGCCCGTGTGGTACATGAACCGCCTTATGTCACCGGGTCGGCCGAGAGCCTCGCCCACGTCCGCCCAATCCGCCAGCTTGGTCATCACCGGTTCGACCAGGGTGCGGTCCTGCGGTCCGGGGGACAGGGCGCGGGCCGCGGCAGGCACACCGGCGAGTACGGGCGCAAGGGCTGCCGCAGCCAGTACGCGGCGCCGGGAGCGGGTGTCCTGCTGTCGCTCGTTATCCATGTCCTATGCCTCCTGGCGCGATGGAAGCACAGGAGACCGCCCGGACCGCTGATCGGCACAGCCGCAACCCGCCAGGTGGGCTAACTGACTGCCGCCTATGGACCGCGGCTATACAGCAGCTCGCCGCGCGAGCCATTGAGGCCATCCCAGCCAGCGTCTGCCGGACATGCCGTGGCGGCCGAAGGGGGACCCCTCGCCGAGTGGTGTGGTCATACGGACCGCGTGGCTCCGCTCAGGATCGTGGCGGAAGACGCCTGTCGGCCCGCGTCCAGGCTGTCCGTGCTGCCCGCAGCCGTCAGCAGCACGATCCGGCACGGAGGTGGCTGCGCCGCCCTGTTGACCTGCACAGTCGTGAACTCCGCATTGCTGTACCACTTCGCGGGACGCGATGGAGCGTTTGGGCACCGTCTTGTCCGACCGCGGCGAGCGGGAAGCCGGGCTGCTGCTATCCGCCGCCTCCCTTGCCGCAGAAGAAGCGGCCTCGGCGGCTGCCACGTGCGCTGAGGGCGCCGGTTGGGCTGGTGGCTGCTGGGGCATGGCGTGGGGTTCCGCACCTCTCGGGCCAGTCGGATAGTGGACGCACGAACAGCTCGCCGCCTTCCAGGCAGTCATCGAGGCCCGCCTGGCCCTGCCGTTCGCCACTGTCGTGCTCGGCATCCCCGTGACCGTCACCGCTATCCAGGACCGGCCCGGCAGCGGCATCGCCGCCCGGTGCCGTTGTTCCTCATGAGTGATGTCCTCCGATCGTGACCTGGCATGCGTCTCACTGAAGCGGCGGTGACCGGCGCCGCTGGACGAGGGCGCTGCGGGGCCTCCCGGTGTTGACGGAGTACGGCCGGGGGGAGGGTGGGGCTTCGACGTGTGCGATGTCCTCTTGATTGTCTGTCAGGCAAGATCACGGTTGTGGCATGAGTGTCGATTATGTGTAGGCGACATGGATAATCTGTGTTCCCGTCCGGTTCCCTTCTGCTGTGTGGTGCCGGTCAGCACCAAGAGGAGGATGCCGTGGGGAACACCCCTGACGTCCTGCCGGACCAAAGTCCCGAAGAACCGGGGGACCTCGAGGAAGAAGGAGTGGCAACGGAAGAAGCCGCTGCGGCTCGTGTTCCTGTCCGCCGTCGCTTGCGCGCAGACACTGAGCCCTGCCGGCGCCTCGGGCACGCGTCAGGCAGCCTGCCTGCCGGGCGGAAACCGGTTCGTGCGACCACCCCCAGGCCGCGCACCAGGCAAGGAGACGGTGTACGTGTACGACGAGGAAGCGGCCAGGGAGCGGTTCCTTCAGGCGGGGTGCAGCCGCGAGGAGGCCGACACGCTGGTGAATGCAGGCATCGATCCTGACATCGTCGGAGCTCATGCCCGCGACGCCGTGGGCTTCGCCTCCGCCGCCGCCTTTCACGATCTGCCCGACCTCAACCACTATCTGCAGGCCGCGGGCGGCGATGCGGACGAGGCCTTCAAGCAGTGGGCGAAGGACTCCGTGGAGGGTCCCTTGTACGAAGGGCAGGACGGCGACGCAGAAGCGGACGAGGGGTGCGACGGCGAAGGGAAAGACGAAGACGACGGCGAGAACGCTCGCGGCGTCTACGGATGGGTGAGCGCCTACATCACCCATGTCGGCGCGGGGGAGTACTCCATCGAGCTGTACGACGATCTGGGCTTGCCGGGCAACGCCGCTTACGTGGACACACTGAGCTTCTCTGTACCCGCCACGATGCCTGCCGGCTCGCCGGCCGACCGGGATGCCCAGGTTATCAAGGCGGCCACCGAAGAACTCGCCGACTACGGATGCATCCCGGCCTCCGACTTCCAGGGCAGCGGCGACAGTTTCAGCGTGCAGGTCCGCGCGAGCGACCACGCCCGGCAGTGGCTCGAGGACCAACGGCCGCCGGCAGAAAAGCTCGAACTACTGCTGGCCGGGCTTGAGGGCCTGGTGGACGATCTGACGACCACGCATCCAGGCCGCGACCGGCCCTGCATCGACACCATCCCGCACCCCCGCCCGGGTCGGCCGGTCACGGCCCCGGACGGCGGCGCTCGCACCTCGATCGTCGGCTGGAGCGACCGGGAAGCCTTCCTGCAGGCAGTCGCTGCCGACGTGCCGGACAGCGTACGCCTCGAGCGATACCAAGGCGGCTGGTCAAAGCGCCTTGACGGGGCAGAAGACCTGAAGCATCCCCGGCTGCGGGGCCTGGAGCGGGTGCGGGCCGAAGCAGCCCAGCGCGATGGCGAACTGAGCGGCTTCACCGCCACCTTCCGCTCCGGTGACGTGGTGCACCACTACCAGGTGAGCGCCGACTGGGCCCAGGAACTGGACGAGTGCCTGGACGACTGGGAGATGCGTGTGAGGGGCGCGCGGGAGGAGCAGACCCGATTCCCGCACCTCAAGCAGTGGGGCCAGCATCTCTACCAAGCCCTGGTCGACGACGATCAGTTCATGGCGGTCGAAACACCCCAAGACCAGGACAGCAGGGGCGGGCATCTCGCCCGCAGCATGTTCGGCCCCGACTGCCCGATTCACTCGCATGACATCCAGTGCGCCCTTGCCAACGCACGGGCGAAGCGGGCCGAAATCCTCCTCCAGCGGCAGCGGGCCCAGTGGCAGGCCGCCATCCCGGCCTGGGCAGCGCAACTGGCCACCTCGCCGGGCTTCCAACAGGGCACGACCGCGCAGCGCGCCATGCTCGCCAGCAACCTCCTGTACGCGCACCACCCCATGGCTGACACACCAGACCTTGTCCGCCTGCTGCGCACCGCGGCTGCCGACCTGCTGGCTTGAGACGACACGAGCGCAACGGATCGCCGGGACAGCGCGTCATCGCCTGTTCGCGGAGGGGGGCGCCGCGAGTCCAGCCTGGAATTCAGCATGATCTAGCGCGGAACCCCGGGCGTTCGCGCCCGGGAGGAAGCGCTTCTTACAGCGAGGGCTCCTGGGTGAACTCGCCCATGTCGCCCCAGGGATCATCCTGCTCCATCAGGTCCGCCCTCTCCCGTTCCCGCCGCTCGGCGGCCGTCCGTTCTTCGACTCCTCGGACGCTCCAGGGGCGGCCTCCCGTCTTGAACCGCCAGATCACGCCCTCGAACTGCTGTCGCAGACGCTCGGGGTACGGGCCATACTCGCCGATCGGCAGGTACGGATCGACGAACTCCCACTCGCTGCCGAGTTGACCGGTGGGGCCAATCACGGGCGGGCGGTGTGGGCCGGGCATGGCCGACTTCGTCAGCTGGCATCCGGCAAGTTGCCGCGGGGGTGAGTAGTGCTTCCATGGGCTCCCGGAAGCCGAATCCGCTTTTCTAGGTCAGGTCAGCTCTGTCGCCGTGTGGTCCGGCGCGCACGGGCCGATACCAGGGGCAGGGCGCTTTGGCCGGTAAAGGAAAGCGCCGACAGGCGGCCGTCTGATGTGGTGCACCTCATGATGGGTTCCGCGATGAGGGCGACATCAAAGACGGATACCTGGTCTGACTGAGCCGCAGGCCATGGTTCGGGTCGAGCGCGCCAAATAGGCTGGAGGGGTGAGACCGAGTCAACTCGGTCTCACCCCTCCAGCCTATTTGGCGCGCTGTCGGCGGGCCCATCGTCCTCCAGTTCCAGTTCGTCCGGGCGGGCAGCAGCTTGGTATTGCTTTGGCCGGGGTTACCAGGCGCTTGCTCCGCCGTCGACCGGGTAGTTGGCGCCGGTGATGAAGGACGCCCGGTCGGAGGCGAGGAAGGCGGCAAGTTCGACGATTTCCTCGGGCTGCGCGAAGCGCTTGAGGAGAACCTTGCTGGTGACGGCGTCCCGCATGGCCTGGTTGTCACCGAGGTCACGGTCGCTGGCGGGGGTCAGAACCGGGCCCGGACTGATCGCCACGGCGCGGATTTTGTGGGGGGCGCCCTCGAGTGCGAGCTGTCGTGTCATTCCGATGACGCCTGCGTTGGCCGCGGTGTGGGCGATCATCGGGGGAGTAGAGCCTGCGATCAGGCCTGCCTCCGACGCGACGTTGATGATGACTCCGCCACCGCGGCGTACGAGGTGTGGCCACGTGTACTTCGACACGAAGAACGGGATGTCGAGTTCGCCGGCTACCGTCACACGCCAGTCTTCGGTCGAGAAGTCGGGCATGGGGCCGAAGCGCATCATGGCCGCGTTGTTGTAGACGACATCGAGGCCGCCGTAAGCCCTGGCGGCGTCCTCGGCCATCTGATGCACCTGGTCCGGGTCGGTCAGATCGAGCGGCGCGATGCTCGTCATCTCGCCGCCGGCCCGACGTACGAGGTCGGCTGTCTCCGCGTTGCCGTCAACCTGGATGTCGACGCCGACGATCTTCGCGCCTTCCCGGGCGAAGATCAGGGCGGCGACACGCCCCATACCTCCGCCGGTGCCGGTGATGAGCACTACCTTCTCGTCGAGGATTCCCATGACACTTTCTCCTGATTCGCGGCCTGTCCGGTGGATAGGCGTAGTACGTTGCGCAATGCGGCTTGGAATGCGCGGGGCGGCCCGGCCCTGGCCAGAGCCCTCAGCCACGGCCGGGCCGCCCTCGCAGCGCTACTTGGTGCTAGGGGTGGCGGAGCCGGGATCGGACACGCCGCGGAGCTCGTCGAGGAACCTGCCGAAGTTGCCTTCGGACCAGTGCTCGACGGACTGGCCGTGTATCACGCGGTCGATGGAGATGCCGCTGAGCGTGACGTTGCGGCCGGAAGCGGGAATCCCGAAGACGGTCCCGGTGTGGACACCTTCGAAGCTCCAGCGGGTGACGACCTTGTCGCCTTCGACGAGCTGGTCGAGGACGGTCATCTTGAAGCCCTTGAGCCCGGCCTTGATGTTGAGATCGCCCTTGATCCAGTCCTCGCGCTGCTCAGGTCCGTTGAACCCGTGGAGGACCAGGTCCTTGGAGATGTAGCGGTCGAAGCCGGCGGCCAGGTTCCCGTTGTAGCTGGCGTAGTAGGCCGAGGTGACCTGCAGTGGCGACAGGTAGTGGTGCTGCGCCGAGTGCCCTGAAGAGGCCTTGTTCGAGTCCTGGCTCTGCGCCATGGCCGGGACGGCTGTGGCGGTCAGAGCAGCAGCGAGAGCGAGACCGGTCACCACGCCGGTGACCCTGCGTCGCCGTGCGGCCGCGGTGGGAAGCATGGCGGCTGCGCGGTCCTTCTTGCTGGTCATGGAGCACCCCTGAGAAATAGGCCGGTGACTGTCAGCACCGGTATTTGCTTGACGCGTCAAGCATGCTCCCTCGTCTGACAACCGTCAAGCGAGTCGTTTACGCTTCTCCGCAGGGGCCCGCGATCGGCAGGCAGAGCCCGCCGCGCACGCTGTGGTGTCTGGACTGATCGAGGGGACGACCGTGAGGGGATGCGGCGGGGCCGTGATCAAACCTCGACGTCGGGCAGGCCGCTGCGAATGGATGGTGAGAAAGTGACCGACGGAAACCGAAGGGCGGCAAGGTCGCCGACGCGGAGCAAGTACGCCCCGGCGCGACTGGACGAGAGCGAGATCCTTCGGCGCGGGCTCGAGACGTTCGCGGAGCTCGGATACGCCGCGACCACCGTGCGGGAGCTGGCGCGGCGCCTCGAGGTCAGCCACAACTTCATCAACGACCGCTATGGGTCGAAAGGTGACTTCTGGCGTGCAGTCGTGGACTTCGCACTGCTGGACGACCAGAACGAGTTCGATCATCGGCTGGCGGAGTCCCGCGACGACGACGAACGCCTCAGAGGCGTGATCATTCAGCTCTATAGGCGATCAGCGAACGCCTCAGCGATGAACCGCCTGCTGGCGGATGAGTCCACTCGCGACTCCGACCGCCTGGACTATCTGCACGAACGGTTCATCAAGCCGTTCTGGGACAGCATCGAGCCGACCATCAACAGCCTCATCGCCGCCGGTCGCATCCCACAAGTGCCACCGCACGTCCTGTACACAGCCATCACCGGGCCAGCGCTGGCCCTCGCACAAGACCCCGTCGCCGACCGCCTGAACCCCGCCGCCGCACCAGCGGCAAAACAGGACAGAAAAAGCATGGCCGACACACTTTCCAGCCTCGTCCTCCACGGACTGCTCCGCCCGTGCAGGCAGTGACCGGAAAGCACCGCAGCAGAGCCAGACCACACCCAACGGTCATGGTGATGCGCCCACGTCTCCAGCGA
The DNA here is from genome assembly GCF_026339875.1 of Streptomyces sp. NBC_01571. Classification (NCBI taxonomy): domain Bacteria; kingdom Bacillati; phylum Actinomycetota; class Actinomycetes; order Kitasatosporales; family Streptomycetaceae; genus Streptomyces; species Streptomyces sp. NBC_01571. Next base: position 141,757 of record NZ_JAPEPZ010000003.1, on the reverse strand, counting down.
GATATTTAACTACGCCAACCAAGACACAACCCGCGCCCACCCCGGCGGGTCTTGAAGCAGCAGCTCCGTCGGCGGCCGATGAGGCAGGCCAGCCTGTGTCCTCGACTACTCGGCTACACGGCGGCCGAGGTCGAGTTCCACGCCGTCGGGGCGCTGGAGTCCGCGGTCGAACAGGGACTGTACGCGGTGGGCGTTCTCCGGGCGCCCGGCGGACTGGAAGTAGGCCTGGAGGCTGGCACCATAGGACTCGGCCGTCGGCAGGGACTCGGCGTCGACCAACGCCTTGGTCCGAGAGACGGCCGTCTTGTCGAAGCTCGCGATGCGACGGGCGAAGGCGTCGACGAACTGTTCCAGTTCGCCTTTCGCGACGACGCGGTTGACATAGCCGTACTTCGCCGCCAGGTCGGCCGGGAAGTCGTCGGCGCCCAGCAGGATTTCGAGGGCGCGTCCGCGGCCCGCCAGGTGGGGCAGTCGGCCGCTGGGGTTTCCTCCGGGAACCGATCCGACGCCTACTTCGAACTGTCCGAGAATGGCGGTCGGTCCGGCGAAGCGGATGTCCGTCGCCAGGACGAACTCGCTGCCGGCACTGCGGGCGCGGCCGTTGATCTCACTGATGGTGACGACGGGAACCTTTGCCAGCCGGTACAGGTTGTCGGCATACGGATGTCTCCTCGACGGTGAACTGCTCGTGGGTGCTCATGTGGGTCCCTCCTTGGGATGACGAAGATGCGCTTTCGCTGCCGGCGCAGTTTCCATAAGAAACTTGTGAGAACGCGGCGGCCGTCAGCCGCTTTTGAAATCGGCGGTGCGTAGGTACGCCAGGTCCACGGTCCGGCGTCGCTGCGCGGGTCGCGAGCGGAATGTCACTGTGTGTGTCAGCCACACGGCGGCACAGATCCGTTGCCCTGGGGTGACCGAGAGCCCGGCCCGCCTCCCTGGGGATCGTCGCCGGTCGGGCGGCTCGACGCCGTCCGCGTCCGGCGTCGGGCCGCTTCACGTGCCGTCCAGCAACCGCTCGAACGGTACGGGGTCGTGATACGGATCCACGGGGGCCGGCGGCTGACTGCGGTGCACCTCGACGGCGAGCTCCCGAGCGGCTCGCGCTATGCGCCGCAGGAGCGACCCCTGGGAGTCGCCACCGCCGCCCCAGTCCTCCGTCGCGGCGTACACAGCGGTGGGCACGATCACCGCGTGCAGGTAGGTGAACATAGGCCGCAGTGCGTGCTCCAGCACGAGTGAGTGCCGTGCGGTGCCACCGGTGGCGGCGATCAGCACCGGCTTGTCTGTTAGGGCGGTGTCTTCGATGCAGTCGAAGAACATTTTGAACAGACCGCTGTAGGACGCGTTGAAGGTCGGCGTGACAACGATCAGGCCGTCCGCTGCCGCGACGGAGTCGAACGCGCGCTGCAGTTCCGGCGAGGGGTAGCCCGCCATCAGGTGGTTGACCAGGTCGTGTGCATAGTCGCGTGCTTCGAGGACGTGGATGTCGACCTGTGAGCCAAGGCGTTCCAGTTCGTCCCCGGCGGCATCGGCGAGACGGTCGGCCAGCAGGCGGGTGGAGGACGGCAGCCGCAGTCCAGCCGAGACGATGGCGAGGGTGCGCTTCATCGCGAGCCTTCCTGGGTTCGAACGGAGTCTTCCGGCGCCGCGATGAGAGAGGCGTGCGTGGGGGCGTCCGGAACGTGGGGCGGGCGGCCCGCCGCGAACTCCTTGCGCAGCACGGGAACGATCTCGCCCAGGAACTCGATCTGTTCGAGCACGGTCTTGCGCGGGACGCCGATGCCGTCCACGTTGAACAGCTGGCGCTGGTAGTCGCCCCCCGCGTGCTCGCGGTAGGCCAGTACCCGCTCGATCACCTCCTGCCGGCTTCCGACCACCATCGCGGTGCGGGCCATGGTGTCCTCCAGGGACGGACCGTTTCCATAGGTGGAGGAGGCGTCGAAGTAGGGGCGGAACTCGCGTATGGCGTCCTGCGAGTTCTTCCGCACGAACAGGTGCGCGGCCAGACCGACGACGGCCTGGTCGGCGCGGCCGTGTCCGTAGTGCTCGAAGCGGCTCCGGTAGAGGTCGACCAGCTGCCGGACGTGTTCCTTGGGCCAGAAGAGGTTGTTGTGGAAGAAGCCGTCGCCGTAGTAGGCGGCCTGTTCTGCGATTTCCGGGCTGCGGATGGAAGCGTGCCAGACGAACGGCGGTATGCCGTCCAGTGGACGCGGGGTGGAGGTGAAGCCCTGCAGCGGGGTGCGGAACCGTCCGGCCCAGTCGACGACGTCCTCGCGCCACAGCCGGTGCAGCAGGGCGTAGTTCTCGACGGCCAGTGCTATGCCGTCGCGGATGTCCTTGCCGAACCAGGGATAGACCGGTCCGGTGTTGCCCCGGCCCATCATCAAATCGACCCGGCCGTCCGCGAGATGCTGCAGCATCGCGTAGTCCTCGGCGATCTTGACCGGGTCGTTGGTGGTGATCAGTGTGGTCGACGTGGACAGGAGGATCTTTTCCGTCCGTGCTGCGATGTAGCCGAGCAGTGTGGTGGGCGACGACGGAACGAAGGGGCGGTTGTGGTGCTCGCCGATGGCGAAGACGTCCAGACCGACTTCTTCGGCGAGTTTCGCGTACTCCGCGAGTGCCTTGAGCCGTTCGTGTTCCGTGGGCGTGTATCCCGACGACGGGTCGACTGCCACGTCTCCTACGCTGAAGATTCCGAAGTGCATCCTGTACGTCCTGTTTGCTGTGTCGGTGGTGGAGTCCGCTGTTGTCGCCCCGGCGAAGAGGCTTTCGGCGGGCGGCGGGGCGGAGTGTTCAGCTGAGCGTGCTGCGCCGACCGCTCGTCAGAGATCTTGCGCGCGGTCGCGCAGGGTCTTCTCTCGCGCTATCAGAGCCTCGAGAGCCGCCAGGTCGTCGGCGACTCGCTGCTCCCAGCCGAGGTTCGCGCTCTCGCCCCGGGCGGCCGGGCGGTTGGCGTCGTGGCCGGGGCCATGGGGAGCGTCCGCCAACAGCACGCAGCCGGTGCGGCTCAGCCTGCGGTGACGGCCGTGGTCGCCTTCAGGTACCCAGCCGTCCTCATCGGCACGCAAGCCGCGGTGCCGCCCGGAGCCCGTCTCGTCAACAGCGCTACCAGGCAGGGAGAGGCCGGTCCGCACGTCGGTGATGGTGAGAGTCATGTGTTTCCTTCCCCAGGGTCGGTTGCGCGACAACTCGCTGCTCCGGAACGCGGCTGCGCGGCGTGGCGTGCGACGAGCGGGCTCGCCCGAGTCGATCGGTTCGGTGGAGCACCGCGAGGTGACGCGCACTCGGCGGAAAGCAAATTTAATTGCTACGCGCAGCAAATATAATCGGAATCTGAGGCGCCGCACGTACCTGGGACCTGTCCCTTGCGTCACACTCGACGGCCGTTCCGCACGACCGTGGGGTGGTGACCGCGCCGAGGGGCGTGCGCCGGGCTACCGCGTGCCGGCACGACCGCGCTGTGGCCGCGTGCGGCGGCGCCTCAGGTGGCGACGTTTTGCAAGGCGGCCGCGAGCTTTTTGAGGTCCAAGTCCTTCAGGTGGTCGAGGAAGTGCCGGCGTACCGCGGCCAGATTGCTGGGCCAGGCCTCTTCCAGGCGGGTGAAACCGGCATCGGTCAGGGAAGCGTGCCAGCTGCGGCGGTCCTTGTCGCACTGCGTCCGCTCGATGTAGCCCTCGCTCTCCAGCCGGTGCACGATCCGGGATGTGCCGCTGAGCGACATCTCGAGGGCGCGAGCAAGTTCATGCATGCGCAGCTGCCGACCGGGTGCCTCCGACAGGTACATCAGGGTCAGATACTCCGTGTTGGACAGTCCCTGCTCTCGCGCCATGTCGGCGTCGATGGCGCGTGGCAAGGCGTAGAGGAGGGAGGGTAGGGCCCGGACGACGGCTTCCTCGTCGGGAGTGAGCGGTTGCGGTGCCTCTGCGGGCGGGGTGGGCTTCGGTGTCATGGGGGCATACCTCGCGTGTGTGCGGTGGAACATACTTCGGCCGACTGGACGGCCCGGCTTCGTGGCTCTGCTGCGTTCTCTCGTAGCGGCGGTGACGTCTTTCGCCTCTTCGAATGACCCGCAGCCGAGAGGAGCCACTCCGCCGCCCGTGGACGGAAGCGTCGCACCATGGACTGCGTCCACTTACTTGACGGAACAACCTCTTGTGATAATTTGCTTGTCGCAACAACTATATCCCCCCACGGTTGCCAGGGCTATATGCACGCCCGACCGGACCACGGGGCCACCCTCACGAGAGGTTTTGACGTTGACCAAGATCGGAATCATCCTCGGCAGCACCCGTCCCGGACGCAACGGCGAGGCCGTCGCCCGCTGGGTGTACGACATCGCCTCGAAGCGGACCGACGCGGAGTTTGAACTGGTCGACCTCCTCGACTACAAGCTTCCGCACCTCGACGAGGCCCTTCCGCCGTCGCTGGGCCAGTACTCCCAGCCGCACACGCAGGAGTGGGCGAGCAAGATCGCCTCGTTCGACGGCTTCATCATGGTGACGCCCGAGTACAACCACTCGACGTCCGGCGCCCTGAAGAACGCCATCGACTACCTCTACGCGGAGTGGAACAACAAGGCAGTCGCCTTCGTCGGCTACGGCGGCCTCGGCGGCGCCCGCGCGGTGGAACACCTGCGGCTGATCGCGGGTGAGCTGCAGATGGCGGACGTGCGCTCGCAGGTCTCACTCTCGCTGTTCCACGACTTCGAGAACTTCAGCGTCTTCAAGCCCGGCGACTTCCAACTCGAGGCCCTGCACACCACGCTGGACCAGGTCCTGGCCTGGAGCGAGGCGCTCGCCCCGCTGCGCGCTGCATAACGTACACGCATCAGCGGCCGCCTCTCGACGGCATTGAAGCCGTGGCAGGGCACACGCTGCACAGGCGCGACCGGCGGTTCCCGGCCGACAGCGCGGACAGCGCTGCGGGAGTCCGCCAGTCGTGCCTGCTCGACGACGCCGCGGCGGCCCGGCAGGACCCCCGCAGCTGGAACGCCGTCCTCACCGACGAGGGCCTCGGCCGGCTGCGGAAAGCCTGGCCGAGCAACCTCGCCTAGTCTGCCGCGACTTCCTGGATCATCTTGCGGGGCTGGACCTCGGCGCACTCGAGGCAGCCCTGCGCAACATCGGCGTCACGGCGCGCGTCCACTCTTACGGCTGACACATGGTCGGGCGGATCGTGGCTCGTCGGTCCACGATCACTGACAGAACCTTCACCAGGGCCGACGCGGCCACATCCGGCGCGGCCCCGGCCGCCACCGTACGACGGCGTCGGCGCGCATTGCGGGGTCGTCCCCCACAACTCCTGTCCCGTGGCAGCCGCGAGGACGGACAGGTGCGGCCTCTCATACTCATCCCTCTCCATCCAAGGACCCACCCTCGTGTACATCGCTGCTGTAATCCTCAGTGTTCTCCTTGCTCTCCTCTGCCTCGCCGCGGGCGCTCCGAAGGCGCAGCTCAAGGGCGACGTCCCGGACGGCCTCGTCGCAAAGGGCCTCAGTTCCGCGCAGGTCCGTCTCATCGGCCTCGCCGAGATCGCTGCCGCCGCGGGGCTCGTGGCGGGTATCTGGTGGCAGCCGCTGGGCATCGCCGCTGCCGTCGGGATGGCCGTCCTGCTCCTCGCAGCAATCGGTTATCACGTGAAGTGGGGCGACTACGGCGACACCGCCACTCGCGGAGCTGCCATGGCCCCGGTTCTGTTCGTCCTCGTCGCGGTGGCGGCGGCCGCCACACTCGCCGCGTCACAGTGACCGACGGCATCGCTGTGCCCCTCGAGGCCGACGTGCCGTGCTCCTGTCCCGCGGGCAGGGGCGCCGGGGTGGCACCCGCTGCTGCGAGATCCGCCCACACCTGCTTGCCGCTGCGGTAAGGGACCATGCCCCAGGCCCCGGCCAGACCGTCCACCACCGTCAGCCCAGATCCGCTTCCCGGCTGCGGCCGGCGCACGGGCAGCTCACGCGAGCTGTCACTGACCATGATCCGCTGACGGCGCGCGCCGAACACCAGCATCAGGCCCACCTGGCCGCCCGCATGCTGCAGGGCGTTGGACACCAGCTCCGACACCATCAGGGCAACGTCCGCGTCATCTGGACGCCAGTGCGTCGGCCAGGAGAACCCTGTCACCTGCTCACAGGCCCACCGTCGCGCCCGGCCCACCTCACCCGGCTCCATCGACACGAGGAGTTGCTCAGCCATCACCGATCATCGCCAGCCCACCGCACCTTCCTCCGCACTGCCGGGCGCCGGACAGGGGAAGCCGGCCCCTCATGGCTGTTCACCTGCCCGCTGCACCCTGTCCCAGAACCACGGGGCAGGACGTGCCCTGCTGCGTGTTCCCCGGCGAGCCGGGTACGGCGGTAGGCGCTTCTCGCCGGTGGTACGGCCGCGGTCACTTCGCTGTCTGAAGGCGCCTGGTGTGAGGTGAATGCGAACACACGATGAGCTATCAGCTGATTGTTCGTTGTTTATCAGTTTTTGCGTGTTACATGCCGGATGTGGCTCTGTCGGGAGGAGGGTGGGCGATCCGGTGAGGTATGCGGCGGGTGGAAACCGCTTCCAGCGTGATGATCAAAGGATGGGTGCATTCGCCCGCGAACCGGGGGTTACGGCCTGGGGGTTCGTTGGGTGGTGCAGGCGAGGGTCACGGAAATGTCCGTATACAGCAACATGAAACGGCGTATCTCCCGCTGAGTCGGGTGGGCGGCCAAGCTGTGGGTCCTCGGCATCAGCCGGGATCCGCACACCGCCCGCCTCCGGCCATTCAGGTCGGTCGTGATGTGGGCTTGCACCTCAAGGGGAGCGCTGTTCATGTCTTCTCGTTCGATCTCCCGCGTCGCCGCCGCCGCTCTGGCCGCTGGCGCCGCGCTCGGCGCGGCCGCGCTGCCGGCCTCCGCACAGTCCACCCCTCATCAGGCCGCCGCGTACCGGTCGGGTGTGGTGATCAGTGGCGTGCAGTACGACTCCCCGGGCTTCGACGACCGCTCCAACTACTCCCTGAACCGGGAGTGGATCGACGTCACCAACACCTCCCGCCACAGCGTGAACCTGGACGACTGGACCCTGTCCGACGAGGACGGCCACACCTACACCTTCGACCACTACCGCCTCGGCGGCCGCGCAACGGTCCGTGTGCACACGGGTATCGGCCGCGACACCTACCGGGACGTGTACCAGGACCGCCGCAACTACGTCTGGGACAACCGCTCCGACACCGCCACGCTGCGCAACGACCGCGGCCGGTTCGTCGACGAGGTTTCCTGGAGCGGCCGTCACTTCCGTGACCGTGACGGCTGGCGCTGGAACGACTTCGGTGGCCGTCACCACCGTGACCACGGCGGAGTGCACCGCGGTGGCCACGGTGGGGTTCCCCGGGTCGGCGGTCACCAGGGCCAGAACGGTCACCACGGTCAGGGCGGTCAGGGCCAGGGCGGTCAGGGCCAGAACGGTCACCACGGTCAGGGTCAGGGCGGTCAGGCTGGTCAGGGCGGTCAGCACCAGGGCGGCCAGGGGCAAGGTGGCCAGGGCGGCCAGGGGCAAGGTGGCCAGGGCGGTCAGGGCCAGAACGGTCACCACGGTCAGGGTCAGGGCGGTCAGGCTGGTCAGGGCGGTCAGCACCAGGGCGGCCAGGGGCAAGGTGGCCAGGGCGGCCAGGGGCAAGGTGGCCAGGGCGGTCAGAGTGGCGGCCAGGGCCAGGGCGGTCAGGCTGGTCAGGGCGGTCAGAGTGGCGGCCAGGGTCAGGCTGGTCAGGGCGGTCAGCACCAGGGCGGCCAGGCCGGTCAGGGCCAGCCCGGTCAAGGCGGTCAGGGCGGTCAGCACCAGGGCGGCCAGGGGGGTCACCACTGATTCCATGTTCCGGGTGACCGTGGAGCTGGTCACCGGGTGAGTTCTGTTTGGCGGCGCGCAGCGGCTTATCCGGCCTCTGTGCGCCGCTCCGCGTGATCGGTGTCCGAATGGTCCTCGCCGGCTCCACGCTTCGTCAGGCTCTCGCGGCCTGGGGTGAGCTGAGGGCCCGAAGCCAGAGAACAGCCCGGGCCCTCGCCCCGCAGACGGGCTGTAGGGGACCCGTGTGCGGTGCCCGTTCAACGACAGCCGTTGCGGGCAGACACGTCGCGCCGCCTCTTGGACCAGTTGCGCGAGGTTTTTGCTGCCTGGCACCGGGCCAGATGAGCGATCGGCAGCGACGTCGACGACGACTAGCCCTGCTGAGACTGGTTTCGCTCCCAACGGAAGTGCATCGCCCCGCCCGCTGCCTGAGAGGCAGAACGAGCGGCCGCGCAACCCCGCGAATCGAGCCGAACTACTGCATTTTGTTGCCACGTGACTATCTTCGAGGTGCCTCTCGCTGCCCGTGCCCGCTACATCTGAACCAGGTGTGTTCGGGGAGGGGTTCTCATGGTGCTGACGATCAACCTGGCGGTGCTCCTGGCTGTCATCATCGTGTCGGTGTGAGGTCTCAGGACTTCCTTGACGGTTTGTCGTCAGGAGATCCTTGACGGCGCTTCTCGGTGCCCATGCCTTTGACGTAGAGCCTGGTGATCGGCCCGAGGCTCTTGCGGGGCCTGACAGCGAGTTCGTCCTCCCCATGCAGGATCCGGTAGTGGGTGTCCTCGATGACGACGGTGACGATCTTTCCCGCATGCCGCGGGCCGAGCTTGATGAACTGACCGTTGATCATGAAGCGGCCGCTCGCGTGCACCTTGCGCTGGGCCCGGATGGCACCAGCAGGCAGGGGCGGAGGCGGCAGCGGGGACGTCGCCGTTCGTGCCCCGTCGATCTGTCCCAGACGGTCGGCCGGAACGGGGCAGGGCCACGTTCCCATAAGGGCGTTGTCGGCGATGGCGTGCATGAGGTGTCCGTCGAGGCGGAGGGTGATCGTGCGGCTGGCGAGGGCGAATCCGACCTGGTAGCGGCCGCCGGCCAGGCAGACGATCCCGTCGCGATGGACCTTGCGGTCGACCTCAACGGGTTCACCGGCGGCGAGGATGGCCGGGCCGCTGCGGGCTCTGGGCAGGGCGGCGGGTGCGGGCTCGGGACCGGCCGGACGGGCGCCGTAGCGCATGGTCAGGTAGGCGAGGTCCTCCGGCCGCAGCCGGGACGGGACCGTGGTGACGAGGTGCCCGTCGAGGAGGAAGTGGACGCTGCGGTGGTTCGCCCAGACCGTCAGCGTCCGGCCGGCCAGTGCCTGGTGGATGCCGACTCGCTGTCTGCCCGTGACCAGGGTGATCTCGCCGCTGGGCGGCACCCGCACGTCGAACTCGATCGCGGTGCCCTGCGGGGGCAGGACCGGCGGTTCGACGACCTCAATGGACAACTCCGGTTCGGCAACGACCTGTTCGGGGTGCTGGTCACCGCCGTGGACGGCGGCATGGGGACGGAAGAGACTGACCGGGGTAGCCATGCTCAGGGCCTGGTGCGGGCGCTGGTGGTTGTAGGCGTCCACCCAGCCGTCGATCGCTTCCTGGGCCGCGGCCAGCCCTTCCGTCTCGGGCGGAACTCCCGGAAGGCGGCGCCATGTTCGAGGGTGTGGTGGTGAGCGCCGACTCCGCTTTGCAGGGAGGGCTCCCGCACCGCTGGACGTTGGCAATTGCCAACGGAAGAGTCCGTTCCGGCTGCCTGCGATCACGACGGCATGGCCCGTGATCAACAGCGGCTACCGCATGGCAACCTGCGTTCCATCACAGTGACGTGGAACCGGAGGCATCGCGCGTGGCGGCAAAGAACAATCCCACCATCAGGAGGCGCCGTCTGGGGGCTGAGCTGCGGCGGCTGCGCATGGACAGTGGGCTGAAGGGCAGGGAAGTCGCTGAGTGGCTCATGGTCTCCCAGCCCAAGATCAGCCGTCTGGAAAGCGGCGAGCGCGCCATCAGCCCCCGCGATGTGCGCGACCTGTGCGTGCTCTACGGAGTGACGGATCCCCAGGTCATCGATTCGCTGATGGAGATGGCCAGGGAATCCGGCGAGTGTGGCTGGTGGCATGCCTACGGCGACATCCCGAACAGCGTCTACATCGGCCTGGAGACAGACGCCGCCTCCCTCCACGCCTACGAGCCCATGGTGATCCCCGGCCTGCTGCAGACCCCGGCGTACGCCCAGGCGGTCATCGAGGAAGCCCTCCCCGAGATCAGCGTCGAACAGGCTGCCGCACGTCTCAAGGTACGGATGCGCCGGCAGCACCGGATCTACGACCCGGGCCGCCCGTTGCGCCTGTGGGTCGTCCTGGACGAATCGGTACTGCACCGCGTTGTCGGCAGCCCTGAGATCATGCGTGAACAACTGGAGCACCTGAAGGCACTCGGCACAGAGCCGCATATCAGCGTGCAGGTCCTCCCCTACACGGCAGGCGCCCACCCGGGTCTGCCGGGACAGTTCTCCATCCTGGGGTTCGCCGACAGCGCCCAGACAGGAGTGGTGCACCTGGAACGGTTCACCAGCGACCTCTACCTGGAGAAACCCTCCGACGTGCAGTACTACAGCGTGATGCACGCCCACCTCCAGGCCCGGGCCCTCGAGCCCGCAGACAGCCGCGACTTCATCACCGACGCCACCAAGGCATTCGTCGACACAGCGGGCTCGCCCGGAGTGCCGTCCGCAGGAACCGGTCGCGGCCGCGTTCCTCCTGCTGACGCGGGCGTGGACGACGTCGCCGATGTCATCACCGTGTGCTGATCCTTGCGCATCGGCTGCGTAACGTCTCAGTCTGACGCGTCGCCCGGCTTGTCTTCCGGTCGGCAGATGATGGGCGGCGACGGGCGCCCGGTCACCGGTCTTCGGCGGGATCCGCGGGCCGCAGTCAGCGTCCCCGGAGGTCGTGACGGGCCGGGAACATCTGTGGCCGTACGCCGGTTACACCATGCGTGGTTGTGAAGGGGACAGTGTCCCCGGGCCTCACCCATTGCCCATGAGGACGATCGTTCGGCTGAAGCCTCATGGAGCCTTTCGCCGCGTAGGCGACCGCCCTTCACGACCATGCGCATCGACAGCCCCGGCCAGGACCGACACTGGCCGGGGCTGCTTGTGTATCGATCATGCGGCTGCCGCGGGGTGTGGGATGCCGTCGAGGTGAGGTCGGTGCGGGTGCGGTGCCAGCGTGCGGGCTGCCGTCACCGGCCGGCGCCCATTCCAACTCTTGACGTGGGTGTATTCCATTGCTGTTGTCGCTGGATGCCTGCCAGGCGCCGCGTACGCACGGTGGCGATCTGATCGGCGAGCACCTGACGGACATCGAGCGGCGTCTGGCCGGGTTGCGCGCGACGCGCACGGTGCTGAGGGATCTGGCCCGGCGGGCCGTGGCGACCGCCTCTGCCACGTGCCCCCAGGACAGCATCTGCACCGTCCTTACGGAGGGTCCTTCCTGATCCGCCGTCCACACGCCGGGGGTTTGTCGGGAGGTGTGGCCGCGGCTGCAATGAGGGCGGCCATGGCGGAGATGAGCGCGAGCACTGTGAACAGGTGCGGGTAACCCCCGAGAGGTGCGGCCAAGGCGGCACCGGCGAAGGGCGCGAGCGCTGAGGCTGCGGTTACCGGGGCCGTGAGGAGCCCGGACAGGTGGCCGTAGTGCGTCGTTCCCCAGCGGTCCGGGAAGGCGGTGGCCTGGAGCAGGGTGATGTTGCCGCGGACCATGCCGGCCGCGACGGAGAGTGCGGTCAGCAGTGCGTACGGGCCCGGGACGAGGGCGAGTGCTGCGGTGGTCGCGCCGCCGAGGGCGATGAGGGTGACCGTGCGGGTGGTGGTTGTGCTGTGGCGGGTGAGGGGGGAGTACAGGGTGCGTCCGAGGGTCTGCCCGGCGCCGCCGAGGCCGAGGGCCCAGGCGGCTTGGGAGGTGGTGAATCCGCGTTCGAGCAGGAGGGAGACCAGGTCGACGACGACCGCGTACACGGTGAACGCGGAGAGGGTCAGAGCGCAGGCCAGCATCCAGAACGGTCGGCTCCGGGCGATGGCGCTCACGCCGCCGCCTGCGTGAGCGGGGGCCGGAGGCGCCGCCGGCCATGGTCCTTTGAGCGCGAAGGCGTGGGCGGGGATGGTGATGGCGGCCAGGAGCAGGGCGAGGACGGTGTACGTCGCTCTCCATGAGAGGTGGTCGGTGAGGGCTGCGGTGGTGGGGGCGAAGATGGTGGAGGCGAGGCCGCCGGCGAGGGTGACGACGGTCAGGGCGCGGACGTGGTCGGGGGCGTACCAGCGGGTGAGGGCGGCGAAGGCGGGCTGGTAGAAGGTGGCGGCCATCGCGGCTCCGGCGAGCAGCCAGCCCGCGGTGAAGAGGGGCAGGTCGGGTGCGGCGGCCACGACGAGGAGGCTGAGTGCGCCGAGGGGGGAGCCGGCTGTCATCACGGTGCGCGGTCCGTGGCGGTCGATGATCCGGCCGACGCGGATTCCGGCGAGGGCGGAGACCAGTAGCGCGGCGGAGAACGATGCGGTGGTGGCGCCGGTGGGCCAGCCGGTGGTGGCGGTGATCTGGGGGTTCAGGACGGGGAAGGCGTAGTAGAGGATGCCCCAGCTGGTGATCTGGGTGGCGCACAGGGCAGGCAGTGCGGCGCGGGGCCGTGACCGGACCCCCGTCCCGGTCACAGCCCCGCTGGTGTGGAGTTCGGTCATCGGCGGATCAGCAGCAGCCGCCCGCGGGGGCTGCTTTCGCGTCGGTCTCGGTGGGGGCCGTGCAGCAGGTGCTGCCCTGCTGTTTGGCGAGGGAGTCGGCGTCGGCCTTGACGACGTAGACCTCCCACGGTTCCTGGCCGGGGCCGTGGACCCAGACCTTGTCCTGTACGGCGTAGCAGCAGGTGGTGTCGTTCTCCACGTCCGTTGCAAGGCCCTGGTCCGCGAGGCGGGTGGTGGCCGCGTGGACGGCTTCGGTGGATTCGACTTCGACGCCGAGGTGGTCCATCCGCGTGGCCTCGCCCTCGGGGCCTTCGATCAGGACGAGCTTGAGCGGGGGTTCAGTGATGGCGAAGTTGGCGTAGCCGTCGCGGAGTTTGGCGGGTTCGGTGCCGAACAGCTTGCTGTAGAAGGCGATGGACGCGGCGAGGTCGGGGACGCGGAGGGCGAGCTGTACGCGGGACATGACGATCCTCCAGCGGTAGAGGGTGGTCGCGCCCCGGCCCGTGGAAGCCGGGGCGCGGTGCGGGTCGGTTCAGCAGCACTCGCCGGTCGAGGGCTCCTCGGCGGCGGCAGCGGCGGGGGTGCTGATGCCGATCTGGACGAGCTCGGGGGCCGGAGCGCAGCAGCCTCCCTCGTGGTCCTGTCCGGCGGCCGGGGCACCCGTCAGTCCGCTGCCGCCGCATACTCCGGTCTCCGGGAGGGTGAGTTCGACGCGGTCGGCGGATTCGAGGTCGCCGGCGATGGCGGCGGTGACGGAGCGGATCTGTTCGTAGCCGGTCATGGCGAGGAAGGTGGGGGCCCGGCCGTAGGACTTCATGCCGACCAGGTAGATGTCCTGTTCGGGGTGGGACAGTTCGCGGTGGCCGTGCGGGTAGACGGTGCCGCAGGAGTGCTGGTTGGGGTCGATGAGCGGGGCCAGCGCGAGGGGTGCTTGGAGACGTTCGTCCAGGCCGAGGCGGATCTCGGAGAGGAAGGTCAGGTCGGGGCGGAGGCCGGTCAGCACGACGGCCTCGTCGACCGGGTCGAGACGGCGGCCGTCCTCACCCACCAGAACGAGACGGCCGTCGGTATCGCGGTCGATGGCTTCGGTACGGAACCCGGTGACGGCGTCCGCATACCCGTTGTCCACGGCGGCCTTCGCGGCGAGCCCCAGGGCGCCGCGGGCGGGGAGTTCGTCGGCTTCGCCCCCGCCGAACGTCGAGCCGCTGATGCCGCGGCGCAGGATCCACACGGCGTGCGTACCGGGCTCGTCGTCGGCGAGGTCGGCGAGGGCGGCCAGCGCGGTGAAGGCGGAGGCGCCGGAGCCGATGACAGCGGTGCGCCTGCCCGCGTAACGGGCCCGCACCACCGGGTCCTCGAGGTCGGGCACACGGTGAGTGATGCGGTCGGCTGCCGCCTTCTCCCCGAGCGCGGGCAGGCCGCCGGCTCCGGCCGGGCCGGGTGTGGTCCAGGTGCCGGAGGCGTCGATGACGGCTCGGGCGAGGACGCGCTGCTCCGCGCCGTCAGCGGTGGTGAAGTGCAGGACGAAGGGCTGCTTGTCCCGGTCGGCGTCGACGACGCGGTCGCGTCCGCTGCGCGAGACGCCGGTGACCTTGGCGCCGTAGCGCACGTGGTCGCCCAGGACATCGGCCAGCGGCTGGAGGTAGAGCGCGGCCCACTCGGCGCCTGAGGGGTAGGTGTCCGGGGCGGGCTTGGTCCAGCCGGTCGGCGCGAGAAGCCTTTCCGCGGCCGGGTCGGTGACCTCGCCCCAGGTGGAGAAGAGCCGGACATGGCCCCACTCGCGTACCGCGGCCGCCGCGGCCGGCCCGGCTTCCAGGACCAGGGGCTCGACGCCGCGCTCGACGAGGTGGGCGGCGGCGGCCAGTCCGGCCGGTCCGGCTCCGATGACAACGACGGGAAGCTGGTCACTCATGGCGCAAGGTCTCCTCGGACACGGGGTGGTGGCAGGTGGTGCGGGGTATCGGTCGGCGGGCCGCGGACAGGAACGCTGTCAGACACGACCGGGGTCGCCCGGGAGCGGATCGCGGGGCTCGGTGTCTGCAGGCCGCCCCCTTATATCGACGTGTATCGATGTCTTTCGATATACGGAGCTTGTCACTGGTATCGATGAGTGTCAACATAGACGCATGTCGAATTCTCAGGTGGTGGAGCTCCCGGTGCTGCCGGCCGAGTCGGTCGTCCCGTGCTGCCCGCCGATCACGTCGGCCGAGCTGTCCCAGGCCGACGCGGAGCAGATGGCCGTCATGTTCAAGGCGCTCTCGGACCCGGTGCGGCTGCGCCTGTTCTCCAAAGTCGCCTCGCACGAGGGCGGCGAGGCGTGCGTGTGCGACATCCAGGACGTCGGCGTCTCCCAGCCGACCGTCTCCCACCACCTGAAGAAGCTGCGCGAGGCCGGGCTGCTGACGTCCGAGCGGCGCGGGACCTGGGTCTACTACCAGGTCGCCCCCTCCGTGGTGGCGGCCATGTCCGCCATGCTCGACCTGCGCTCCTGACCGACGCTCTACGGGATGCGCCGCCGGTTCACGCAGCCCTGACGGCAGTGAGGGGTCTGCGTACGCAAGTGCAGAGGGCGCCGCGGGGCACCGGATGAGCGGGAAATTCCCGCCCAGGTGTCAGTGAGGCGCGGCACGATGACCTTATGACCATCGATATCCCCTGGGCGCGCAACGAGTTCGATGAGTTCCTCAAGCTCACGGCGTTGCAGCGAGCACAGGATGTACCCGGCGTCGTCGGCGGCACCAACCGACTCGTGAATCGCGGAAGACCCTCAGAGATTGTGGCCAGTGCCCATGTGGTGGAACAGATTCTCGACCGGGTTCTCCCGCGTTGGCGTCAAGAGGTGCCTGACGACAAGAACAAGACCATCAACCGCTGGTACCAGCATCGTGAAGCCGTCCAGCGAGCGGATGCCGCCCTCACGCGGGACGAAGAGGTACGAGCGCGTCTGGGGGACGATGCTCCGCAGGCCAGCGCAGCGATGATGCACTCCTGGGCGTGGGACGGTGCCCGGGCTCTGTGGCGCAGCGGCCATTTCCGGGAAGCGGTCACCGCTGCCGCCAGGAAGGTCAACGCCGAGACGCAGAACAAGGTCGGCCGCCGCGATCTCAGCGAGACCAAGCTCTTTCAGAGCGCCTTCTCAACGAACGCGCCCAAGGCAGACGAGCCACGCCTGCGTCTCATGACCGACGACGGCAGCGACACCTTCCGCAGCATCCACCGGGGCGCCATGGCCTTTGCCGAGGGCTGCTACGCCGGCATCCGCAACCCCAACAGCCACGAGGACGGCCTGCCTGAACTGCCCGAGCACGAGGCACTCGAACAGCTCGCGGCGTTCAGCGTTCTCGCCCGCTGGGTGGACACGGCAACCCTGCTGACGATCTGAGGCAAGCACGCCGGTGCGCTGCTCAGCGCACGAGTCCTGCGATCTCGTGTGCGGCTTCGCGGGCCGGGCGGCCGACGCCGATGAGGGTGGCGGAGGCGGGGCCGGTCCAGTCGCCGTAGCCGAGCAGGTGCAGGCGTGGCTCGTCGGCGGCCCGCGTTCCGCGCGTGGCGATGCGGCCGCGCTGGCCGCGGAGTTGGAGCGGGGCGAGGTGGGCGAGGGCCACCGCAGCTGCTTGACCCGATAGCTGCATGGGGTGTCTTGTCGGCACGCACTCTGTCCGGCCGCTTGCGTGGACGCCCCAGTCCCTGCCGTGGCACCCGGATGTTCTCCAGGACCGGTTCGAACTGCGGGGAATCCCCGCGCTGCCCGGCCGTGATCACAATCGACATGGGCTTCTGCCCCTGCTCGACCGCGAGATGGACCTTGGTGGTCAGACCACCTCGCGAGCGCCCGAGACCGTGGTCGTCCGGCTCGACCTCAACGCCGCCGGGCGGCTCCTTCTGAAGATCCCCCTTTTGACCGCTCCGGCAGCGTGCTGGTGGGCGCGGCAGATCGTCGAGTCGACACTGACATCCCAGGTGATCAGGTCCTTCACGTCCGCCTGGGCCTGCAGTTCGGTGAAGACTCGCTTCCACGTGCCGTCGCGCTGGCGGCGCCGGAACAGGTCGTAGACCCGATCCCACGGCCCGTACCGCTCGGGCACATCCCGCCACGGCGTCCCGGTCCGGGTCCGCCACCGTATGCCGTCGACCAGCTGTCGCCTCGGCCATATCGGCGGCCGGCCAGGCTTCATTCCCTTCGACAACAACGGCTCCAGTCTGGCCCACTGCTTGTCCGTCAGATCTCCACGCGCCACAGCGCATGAGCATTCCACGACCAAGATCGACTTTCGCAACAGGCCCTAGTTCTCGCGCAACGAGGACGGACGATCTCCTGGTGAAGCCGGGTACCTCAGACCTCAGGTGGTGGCGGTGCTCTGGGGCCGGCTCGACACCGGCTTCAGAGCACCGCAGTGGTGCTGGACACAAGGCTCAGGCGCGAAGCTGCATGTACTCGAAGACGGAGCCGTCCGGGTGGCGGGCAACGATCCTGGTGCCGTTGGGAACTTCGTTGGGCGCTTCGAGGATCTCGGCGCCCGCCTTGCCGAGGGCCTCGAGAACGGGGGCCAGGGAGCCGACGATGACGGTCCCGTTCTGCGAGACGTAGTTCTCAAGCGGCCCGGAGTAGAGCAGGAAGGGCCCTACGAGTGCCAGCTCAAGTTCACGGTAGGGGAATCGGCGTACCTCCGTCTCTCCGGTCAATTCCTGGTAGAGAGGGATCGCGTCCTCAAGGTTTTCTACCTCAACGTTTGCGACCATTGCGTGAATGTTGCTGCTCATGGTGGTGCTCCCTTTTTTGGGTTATGGATCTGGCTGGCGGCATCGCCGGTGCACTTTTTGGCGTGCAGCGGAATACCTCATCACCGGACGGTGAAAACCTTTAACTGAGTGACGCTTAAACAAGGGTTTGAGCGACGCCTGCCTCGCAGGCGTCGTAGGCGCGGCAGGAGGAGTTAGGCGGGGATGTCCGGCACTCCGTTCGGCAGCATGGCGCGTGCAGCCCGGACGAGTTCCAACGACTCGCGAAGGAGCTTGATCTTCCCGTTCTCGGCCACGAGGCGTCCGGCGTAGGTCTGCGTGAAGGGGCGGCCCGTGACCGTGGTCCTCTCCACCGACCATTCCCCGAAGACCTTCGCCTCCGTCTTGAGCATCAGCGGCGGGATCGCGCTGAGCAGGACGGCCTTCGCGATCCGTCCGGTGCCGTGGCGGCCGATGTACCGTGCCACCTCACCACCACCGGTGGAGTGCCCGACAAGGATGACGTCGCGCAGGTCGAGGCCCTCGATCAGCGAAGCCAGGTCGTCGGCGTAGGTGTCGAGGTCGTTGCCGTCCCAGGGCTGCCCGGAGAATCACTCAGACTTGATTCAGTCCACCGTCGACGTAGAGCTCGGTTCCTGTGACGAAGCTGCTCTGGTCGGACGCGAGGAAGAGTGCTGCCGCAGCCGCCTCGGCAGGGTCGCCCATCCGGCCGAGGGGCACCTGCTGAGCGAAGAAGGCGCGGAGCGACTTGGCCTCTTCCTCGTTGGGTGCCAGGCCGGTGATTGCCGGGGTCTTGATCGGTCCGGGCACCAGAGTGTTGACGCGGATGCCACGGCCGCGCAGCTCGTTGGCCCAAGTGCGGGAGAAGGAGCGGACGGCGGCCTTCGAGGCGGCGTAGACGCCGAACGCTTCTCCGCCGGTGGTGGCGGCGGTAGAACCGGTCAGGATCACGGACGCACCGTCGTTGAGGAGCGGCAGCGCCTTCTGCACGGTGAAGAGCGTCCCCCGGACGTTGACGTTGAACGTGTCGTCGAAGTGCTGCTCCGTCACGTCCTCCAGGGCTGCGAATTCCCCGCTGCCCGCGTTCGCGAAAAGCACGTCGATGCGGCGGCCCTGCTCGGCGACGATCGCGAAGAGCCGGTCGAGGTCGGCCGGGCTGGCTATGTCTCCGCGGACGGCGGTGACGTTGTCGCCGATCTCGGCCACGGCCGCGTCCAGCGCATCCTGGCGCCGGCCGGTGATGATCACGTGGGCGCCTTCAGTGGCGAAGCGACGTGCTGTGGCCAGTCCGATTCCGCTGTTGGCGCCGGTGACTACTGCCACCTTGCCTGCGAGTACTTCCGTCATGACGTGCCACTCCCTAGTTCTTGACTCATTCGTCCACAACGCTAACCGTTGTGGACGAATGAGTCAAGAAAGCGTAGTCTTGCCCGCATGGCACGACCTCGGAAATTCGATGAGCAGCAGGTGCTCGAGACCGCTCGGGAGCAGTTCTGGGCGGGCGGGTATGCCGCGACGCGCATGGACGACATCGCCGCGGCGACGGGTCTCGGCAAAGGGAGCCTGTACGGCGCGTTCGGCGGCAAGCAAGAGCTGTTCCACCGCGTGTTCGACGAGTACTGCCGCGCGATCGTCGACGCCACCGCCCAGCAGCTGCGCGGCGACGACAAGAACGCGTACGCGCGGCTGTCCGCTTACGTCCACGCGGTGGCCGCGGCCACCGCCGCAGATACCGCCCAGCGCGGATGCCTCCTGGCCAAGGGCGCTGCCGAGCTGACTGAACACGACAAGACGGTGGCCAAGCGGGCGCACACCGCCATCGAGGCACTGCAAACGTTGCTGGAGGACGACATCGCCGCCTGCCAGCGCAACGGCGACCTCGCCGCGGACACGGACCCCGGAAAGCTGGCCGCGCTGGTACTCGCCGTACTACGCGGCATCGAAGCACTGGGCAAGGCCGGAGCGAACGAAAAGACGCTGACAGACATAGCCGATAATGCCCTCGCCGTCCTGCCCCGCCCGTGAACTGACAGCCCCGCCACGCCGTCGGGGCTGCAGGTAGGGCCTGACGTGCAAGAAGTCCGGGACGGTGTGAAGCAGCGTCGCGGGAAAGCCTCGAATCCCCGAATTTCTCCGGGGCCGGGCCGAATCCGCCACCACCAGGGGCGTCCCGTCGTCCGCCCGCTGGTCCGGCCCGGGTCCGGAAGGGTGCAGCGTTCGAACTCCTTGTCGATTGTCTCCATTAGGGGGCCCAGGTCTGCCTGGGGTCCTTCGGGCAGATGCCGCAGGGCCAGGTCGTCCCGGCTGTCCTCGATCTCGATGCCGGGACTCCCGCCGAGGCCGGTCAGTTGTCGTCTCGGCTGCTTGAATGCCCACTCGAACCGGCTGAGGGCATTGGCAACCGCGTACCGCCGGAGGTGCTGGGCGTCAAATACGGCGTACCGCCGTCCGAGTCCGAGCCCATGCACCCGGGTGTGGACGGACCGGCATGTGCCTGGGCGGCCGCTGCTGTTCAGCGCGGACGGCCGGGGGGAAGCTTACGCGGCATCGCTCTTTCGGATCAGAACCGTGTCGTCATCCTGCCACGGCCTGAGCCCTCGGAGGGGGACGACGGACTCGGCTCCGTCTCACCGAGAGGCCCGCAGGCGAACAGCCCGCCGGCCGGCTCGCGGCCCGCGGTGAACGCGCCGGGTCCGCCGGGGGAGGCCGGCGATGCGGAAGACGCGCTCGCCCGGTGAGGTGCGGGCTGCTTGTGACATGACGGGTCAGGGACGCTGCCCGCCCAGTACCTACATCGTGGTCATACGTTCACGCCGAAGTCCTTGATGATGCCTCGCAAGCCTGAGGCGTAGCCGTGCCCTCCGACCTTGTATGTCCATCCCGACCTGGTCCGGTGCAGCCTGCCCGAGATTACAGCTGTCTCAGTGGCTGCCGCTTTGGAGAGGTCGTAGCGGCCGATCTCCAGACCGCTGGCCTGGTCGACGACGCGGACGTAGGCGCTGGAGAGCTGGCCGAACGCCTGTTGATGGAGACGGGGAAGACGATCTCCTTGATGTCGGTCGGTAGGGCGGCGAGGTTTTGTCCCCGGGCCTCACCTCCAGCCCATGAGGACGATCGTTCGGCTGAAGCCTCATGGAGCCTTTCGCCGCGTAGGCGACCGCCCTTCGCGGCCATGCGCATCGACAGCCCCGGCCGGGATCGACACCGGCCGGGGCTGCTTGTGTATCGATCACGCGGGCGCCGCGGTGTGCGGGGTCTCGGCGAGGGTGAGGACGGTGCGGGCGGTGCCGGCGTGCGGGGTGGCGTCATTGGCTGGCGACGTCGGCGCCGACTTCCACCGCGAGCCCGGTTCATCAGTGCGGTGTCCCGTGTGTCCGGGCTGCCGCACACGGTGGAGAACGACCAGCGTGTTCATGGATGTCTGGGTTGCTTTACTGCGAGCAGTCCGGCGATCGCGGCATCTGCTGTCAGGTGCGGGGCAGTCGGGTTGCGGTCTCGAGGTAGAAGGTGTCGATGCTCTGGACGGCCTGCTCGGATTCGGCCAGGTTGACGGGCTGCAAGATCCTCAAGTGCGAGATCGTGGTCACCGCCCGGTGAACCACGCGCCGACGGACCGCCGTGGCTCTCCTCCGCCTCGCTGCTCCCGAGGCGGGTGGATGTGGTCCGTGGGAATATGAGACGAATTGTTTCCGGCCAGTAGATGGCGGCAGGAGCGGACATGGAGATCAAGCCGCAGGCGGCGGTCATTCCCAAGGACACCGCCCAGTTCGAGCAGGGGAAGTACGGCCCTGTTTTTCCGAAGACGCCGGCGTGCTACGGGTTCACGATCGTCGCCAGGGTGAAGCCCGGCCGCGCCGACGCGATGCGTGAGTACGGCTATGCCTTGGCCAAGGCTTTGGATGGAGACCCCCACCTTCTCGCACCATTGAAGTTGCACTATCTGCGCTGGGTGCTTTTCGACGACGACACGCGCTTCATGTATCAGGGGATCTTCGACACCGACTTCGACAAGTACACCGAGGACGCCGTCGCGCTTTTCGGCAAGGCGGGGGTGAATACGGCCTTCGAGAACCTCGAAGGATTCCCTGAGGACTGGCGGACCAATCCCGATGCGTTCGTCCGGTTCGTGCGTGAACACCACTGTCCCAGCTTCATCGAGTACGGGGAGTACCCGTACGTGACCGCTGATGAGATCAAGAAGGCTCTGCGGATCAAGAACGCCCTGTCGGAGATGCTCGACCAGCTGCAGTGAGAGCGGGCCGCCGTGTGCTCGTCCCACCGCGGATCGGAGACGAGATGAGCGAGGTCAGGACGGCACGCACCTACAACCAGAACCACATCCCGCGCGAACGCACCCCTGGCCGGCGACGGGTGAGCATCTACGTCGCGTGGAGCTATCCGGCCGAGGCGGGCAGGAATCCGGCTGAGCTGGACAACAGGTTCTCCACGCTGACGGAGGTCAGGCGGGTGGCGTGGCCTGCCTACGAGGACCCGAAGTGGTCCGACCCGATGCATTTCCAGCAGGGCATCGCCGGCTCGCTGGAATTGTTCTTCTGGGCCTGGGTGCCGTTCCAGGAGTTCGTCGAGGAGGTCACCGGGCACCCCGTCCCGGTGTATCAGCGCATCGACCAGGCCGGCTTTCGGACTCCGCTCGACGAGCGCGTACTGGCCGACACCGACACCCTGTTCGTGTTCGGGCTGGACCACATGGTCACCGGGCAGGAGGCCCAGCCCGAGGAGGTCGAGGCACTGCGGGCCTTCCTCGGCCGAGAGGACGCCTGTCTGGTCCTGGGGCCCCACCATGACGTCGGGGCATCGGACGATCTGGCCGCGCGGGACGTGGAGTACCGCCATCACGGCGATCCCCTGGTCCCCCGCCAGCAGCGGTTCGCCACATACGTCCGGGGCTTGATGCGCGGCCTCGGGGTGCCGGTCGAGAACCGTTACGGACTGCGCCCTGCGGTGCGGGAGAAGAACAAGATCGCCCCGCTGTCCACCGTCGGGGACCTGGACGCCAAAGGGTGGCTGGAGGGGGTGACGAACTTCAACTTCCACATGCATCTGCCGCACTACGCCGTGACGACCGACGAGCCGGATGCGATCCATGTCCTGGCAAGGCAGCCGATCGACACCTCCAGGCCGCACCCGTTCACCGATGCCGGCAACACCGAGTTCAACATGTTTCTGTGGATGCCGCCGAGCGGTGAGCGGGCTGGCGATGTGCTGCTGGCGGACTCCACGATCTTCAGTTCGCTGTTCGGAGGCGACGAGAGTCTCAGGAACTTCTGGCGGAACCTCGTCTCGAAGTAGCGCCACATGGAGGTG
Organism: Streptomyces sp. NBC_01571; assembly: GCF_026339875.1. Classification (NCBI taxonomy): domain Bacteria; kingdom Bacillati; phylum Actinomycetota; class Actinomycetes; order Kitasatosporales; family Streptomycetaceae; genus Streptomyces; species Streptomyces sp. NBC_01571. Next base: position 119,105 of record NZ_JAPEPZ010000003.1, on the reverse strand, counting down.
GACCGTGAGCGAGCCCACGCAAGTCGCGTTGGAACTCGACGACGTCCAGCGCGGGGCTCTCAGCCCGCGGCCGACTCCCTACGCGGCGACATATCTTGTGTTCCGCGTCGATGACCGGGCCGACGGTCGGGAACTGATGCGACGCGCGAGCGCGGTGGTGACCTCTGCCGCCGACCCGGTCAGCCCTTTGGGGGACACGTGGGTCAGTGTCGCCGTCACCTGTCACGGCCTGGCGGCGCTGGACGTGCCGCGCGGATCATTGGACACGTTCGCCTGGGAATTCCGGCAAGGGATGGCCGCCCGGGCCACAGCGCTCGGCGATGTCGGCGAGAGCAGCCCCGCGAACTGGGAAGCGCCGCTGGGCACGCCGGATGTCCATGTGGTGCTCGCGGCGGTCGCGCCCGACGTCCCGCGGTTGGAGGAGGCCGTCGATCGGGCCCGGCCCGCGTACGACCGCCTCGCCGGTGTGACCGCGATCTGGCGGCAGGACTGCTACGCACTGCCCACCGAGACCGAGCACTTCGGCTATCGCGACGGCGTCAGCCATCCGGCCGTCGAAGGAAGCGGCATCCCCGGGTCCAACCAGCTGGAGGTGCCGTTGAAGGCCGGAGAGTTCGTGCTCGGCTATCGGGACGAGATCGGCGGGATCCAGACCCCGCAGCCGGAGGTGCTCGGGCGCAACGGCAGCTACGCGGTCTTCCGCAAGCTCCACCAGGACGTCGCCGCGTTCCGACGCTATCTGCGGGACAACGCCACCGACCCCGACGACGAGGAACTGCTCGCGGCCAAGATCATGGGACGCTGGCGCAGCGGAGCCCCCCTCGCTCTCAGTCCGCAGCACGACGACCCCGCTCTCGGTGCCGACCCGCACCGCCGCAACACCTTCCTGTACGAGCGCGACGATCCGGCGGGATTCATCACGCCCGGCGGCTGCCACATCCGCCGGGCCAACCCCCGCGACGCCTCGGTGGCGGGAGAGGTGCGTTTGCACCGCATGATCAGACGCGGTGCCGTCTACGGTCCGCCGTTGCCCGAAGGAGTTCTGGAGGACGACGGGACCGACCGCGGCCTGATGTTCGCGTTCATCGGAGCCCACCTCGGGCGGCAGTTCGAGTTCGTCCAGTCGCAATGGATGAACGACGGCGTCTTCTTCGGCTCGGGCGACGCCAAAGACCCCGTCACCGGATCCCACGACGGCGTCACCGGCTTCACGATCCCCAGACGGCCGGTGCGACGACGCCTTGCGGCCCTGCCGCGGTTCGTCGTCACCCGCGGCGGCGAGTACTGCTTTCTGCCGAGCCTGAGCGCCCTGCGCTGGCTCGGCGACCTCCGGGACTGACAGGGCGGCGACGCGCACGCCGGCACTGCGGCTGCTCCGCCGGCCGAGGGGAATGCTCATGGACACCCTGCACATGCTGTTCAACGCCGTCACCGTGATCTTCATCGCGGCGACCATGTTCGCCGCCGGGCTCGGGGCCACCATCCCGGCGCTGCGCGGCATCTTCACCAACGTCCCGCTGCTGGTGCTCGCGCTGCTCACCAACATGGTCGTCATCCCGCTGCTGGGCTGGGGCATCGGTGCACTCTTCAGCCTCCCCTCGGCAGCGTTCATCGCACTCGTCCTGGTCGCCTCGTCCCCGGGCGGGCCCTTCGGGGCGAAGCTCGCCATGGTGCAGAGCGGCGACGTCGTCGCGGGCGCGGCCATGCAGGTGCTGCTCGCCACCGTCGGCAGCCTCACCTTCGCCCCGACCGTCAACGGCATCCTCACCGCCGCCGACCTCGGCAAGGACATCTCCCTCGATGTTGCGACGCTGGTACGGACCGTGGCCCTCCTGCAACTCGTACCGTTCGTCATCGGCCTGCTGCTGCGCCGCTACGCCGCGCCCACCGCACGGTCGTGGCACCCCGCGGCGGCCGCGGTGTCGAACGTGACCTTCCTGATCGTGCTGGCGGGCATGCTGCTCGGTAACTGGAGTGACGTGGTGGCACTCCTCGGCTCACTCGCCCTCCTCGCGGGCTTCTTGCTCGCAGCCGCCGCCTTCGCCGTCGGGACCCTGCTGGCGACAGGTCCGTCGGTGCGCCGCACCACGATGGGCGGCGTCGCCGCAGTACGCAACGCGGGGCCCGCCTTGGCCGCGATCGGCATCGCCTTCGGCGACCAGCCCGCCGTCCTGGGCGCGCTCGCCGCAATCTTGCTCAGCGGCCTGGCAGCAGCCCTCCCCATCGCCACCGTGCTCAGTGGCCGCCGAAGCCGCCCCGCAGCACCAGACGACACGCGCTGACCAGGCTGCACGCTGTTCCGGGCGGCCCGGTCACGCTGGTGTGTCTGCTTGGTCCACATGGTCTCCGGTGTGGTGCAGAAACTGTCGGTGGACGTGCGGGTCGAGGTCCATGCGGCGGGCAAGATGGTGACTGCCGTGGTGCAGTGCCCCACGGCAGTCACCCCCCACGGCTGAACACCGGGCCCGGACGTTGACGTGGACGTGTCCTGGGCAACGCCCTGTACGTTGACCGCCAGACACGCGTGCACGTGTGTCAGTGGTCCCGGATCCGTCTCCGGCGTCGGGCCAGGACCACGAACCTGCTGCCGGGCTGTGGCCGGCAGCAGGGGGCCCCGGGCAGTCATGGCCTGACCCTGGCTCAGGGCCTCCAGCCGGGTTCGGCCGCCGTCCTGGTGACGGGTGATGAGAGCGGTGTTAGTCCTCAGGCGGCGGCCGACAATCCGGCGTTACAGCGTGTTGCATTATCAGCTCTCGCCCCCCGCGGTGGCCGCGACTTCATCACCGTTACCAATGCCTTCATCGATGCGGCGGTCTAGTCCTGGTGCTGGCCGCAGGGAGCCGGTGGCTGCCCGGCTTCTCCTGTTGACGGGGGCGTGTCCGGCATAGTGCCGTGAGCGTTGGTCATGTGACACGCGTGCATGGTGTCGGTGGTCCCTGTCCGTCTTCCGCGTCGGATGGAGGGCCATAAAACCTGCCGGGCTGTGGCCGGGCAGCTGGAGGCCCTGGGCAGTCATGGCCCGAAGGCTCAGGGCCTCCAGCCCGCGGTGCTCGCTGGCCAGCGTCGGCGTGACGACGATGACCGGTGCTCTTCTCGGCGCTGTCACAGCAGTTCCTCCACCCGGCTGTGCACAAGGCGCCGAAGCCACCCGAATCGGCACACACGCCGTCATCACGGTACTACGAACTCTGCGGGGGACCGTTGCCACACGGGCGCTGTCTGAAGCAGTGCTCGTGGTGCTTGCAGCGTTGCAGGCAGAAGGCATTTCGATGAGGGGAGGGGACTGGCTGCGCTGGCTACGATGGCGGCGTGGTGGCCCCTTTCGGCGGGACGGGCGGCCGCTGCGGGCGCGGGGAGAGGCTTTTACCGTGAGGGACGTGAAGATCTCCGAGCTGGACCGGGCCCGGCTGAAGAAGTGGGCCGGGCAGCGCATCCCTGAGCATGCGAAGGCGGAAGTTGCGGTGGGGTGCGCGGTGCGGGGCAGTACCGCTGTGATCACCGAGGAGCGTGCGCCGTGGGACGGGGTCGGGCAGTGGACCTCACGTCGGGTCGCTCGGTTGCGGCGTACTGATGAGGGATGGCAGGTGGACGGGGCGGACCGCAACGGCCGCTGGTATCCGTGCGATCACCTGACGGCCGTCCCGTCCCTGGACGAGGCCCTGACTGTTCTGGATGATCCGCGGCATGCGTTCTGGGGTTGACCGGGCTGCTGGTCAGAACGGGTGCGGCTCGGCGGGTGCCGGACTCGGGGACGACTGCGCGGAAGCGGAATCGGGTACTGACCTGGCCGTCGGCGTGGGCCCGCTCTGGGACGGCATGCCTTGGCCGTAGGCCTTGGTGACCTGGGCGGTCGCGTAGGTCAAAGAGGCTGCGACCTCGTCGGCGTCGATCTCCACGGTGATGCGGCGGACGCCCTCTTTGTCGTCGAAGGTGCGCTGCCTGAGCCGTCCGGTGACGATGACCCTCATGCCTCGGGTGAGGGACTGCGCGGCGTTCTCGCCGGCCTGGCGCCAGAGCGAGCAGCGCAGGAACAGCGGGTCCCCGTCGATGAATTCGCTGCGCTCGCGGTCGAACACGCGGGGAGTGGAGGCGATGGTGAAGGCTGCCACGGGGATGCCGGAGTTGGTGTGCCGCAGTTCGGGATCGGCGGTCAGGTTGCCTACCACCGTCACCAGCGTCTCGCCTGCCATGCCGTCACCCCTTGCCTCTTGCTGGAACATGCCACCGTATCGGCCCTGCGTGGGCGCTGGCACGATGACCGCTATGGCAAGCGAGGAGAACGACCTGGAGACGGCGGCCGTCGCACTGCGTGAGGCGCAAGCGGCGGTTCACCTGGCCCGCCGGAAGCTGACCGCGGTGGTGGTCAGCGCGTACCAAGCCGGGGAGCCGGCTGCCCGCATCGCTGAGCGTACAGACATGAACGTGATGGAGGTTCGGAACCTGCTGGCTGCTACTGGCACCTCGCGCCGCAGATGAGCATGGATGCGGAGTCTCGGACGCATACTCACACAGGACTACCAGCGGGCCGTCTGTCCGGGGCTGGGGCTCATCAAGGGCGAGATCGGCGCAGGGACGGTGTCCGGTGTGCGGTGTGTCCGTCTCGGTGCGCAAACAGACCGAGACGGTGTACTGCTCGCCGAAGTGCCGTACGAGCGCGTGGCGAAAGCACGGCCTTTCTCGTCGGTGATGACAGCGGCTTTGGCCCGGCCCGCGACTCCGTTGCTCAATTCGTCCGGGCTCGGGGACCGCTGATGCGCGAGGGTGACTTGCCCGGTTCTTGACGTTCTGATGGTGAGGCTGCGGGCACGGGAGGTGCTGACGAACCAGATGCTCAGGAATATGGAGTTGCGGGCGGCGGCCCGGCTGACCGAGGAACTTGGAGACCCGTTGCCGCGTTGCAGGCCGTTAGCCTGCCGGTATGTCAGAGCGTGTCATGCCCGGTCGCACGGACGGCCTGATCACCCTGGGTACAGCGGACGCTCTGTGGGTCGACTTGACGGCCGACAGTGCTGTGCCGACGGTTTCTGGGGCATTCACCTGCTCTCCTACCCATGCCCGGGCGGGCTACGTCCTGCTCGGCAGCCATGTGGTGGCGACGGTGAGGGCGAGCGGCGGTCAGTGGAGTGTCCCGGAGGCTGAGGTGCGCCGGGCCGCCGCGGAACTGAACGCAGTGGGAATGGACCGGCAGGACCTGGTCCGCATCGGTCCGTTTCGTGGGGCGCCGAGGCAGGAGTGCAACGAGGAGACGCCGCTGCGTTGGCGCCGGCGCATCACGCGGGAACTGCAGGAGCCGGGCGGCCCCGCGCGGGCAGCACGACGTGAAGTCGGCCGGCCGTACCATCTGGCGGGGATCGACTGGCGACAGATACTCGTGGAACAGACCCGCGACGGGACGCAGCGCACGTGGTGGCTGCCGCGCGCTGTGGTCAGGCTGCTGGATGCGGCCGAGCACACCGAAACGCAGTGGGTACAAGCCGCGCGGACCCGCCAGGCAGGCGCAGCCGCAACCGAGCCACCCTCCTACCCCCGGCAGGCCCGAGACGCCGGCGGTCGGCAGACGACGAGCCCCGAGGACCCCACCGCCTCACCGCGCCCGTACAACAAAGAGCTGGAAGGCCAGCGGTACTCGGTGCTCAGCAGGAAACCCGGTACCTCCCGCAGGGTGGCCGGGTGGGCATGCGCCGTCTGCCGCACTGCGCCCGCCACCGTCCTCGACCACTGCCACGAACACGGCTACGTCCGCGCCCCCCTCTGCCAGTCCTGCAACACACTGGAACGCCCCGACCACCTGTACAGCAACGACATCCGCGTGGCGAACCGTTACACACGCCTCTTCCACACCGCCACCGACGACTGGCTCCGCCACTGGCACCGCTGCCCCGGCTGCCGCGCACGCACCACCCTGCCCCTGCCGCACCTCGCCGCATGGACCGCCCACACAGCCTGCCGATCGCTGCGCCCGACCCACCGCGCCCCCCGCGGGCGCAAGCCCTGCGGTGTCCTGCGCGTGTCCTGGACGGGCAGTCACCAGGCGCCCCGTTCCTGCCTGCTCACGGTCGCCGTCGACTTCTGCCCCTCCGGCGAGCACCGTGTCCTGGCGCGAGTCCCCTACCGCGAAGCCGCCGAGCGGTTTCGCACCTGGCTGGCCGAGACGGCCCCTGCCGTGGCCGCCGCGGCCGGTCCTGACCGCCTGGACGGCCTCCCTGCCCAGTTCCGGCCAGTCATCGTGGACACCAGCGGCGAGGGCCCAGCACTGTTCTGAGCGAGCACCGGGAGACCTGACGCCCCCACGTCACCTCGCAGCTGCCGGCCCCGACAGGGTCACCCCGCACGCCCCAGCGAAACGCGCAGCAGAGTTACCCCGGACCCTGCTGCGCAAATGCAGGACGTGGCCGGTGATGCGACGGGAGGCGCTCCTTGAGGCCCAGGCGCCCGGTCGTGCGGGCCGGATTCCGGCACCCGCTTTGATCGGCTAAGGAATAGCGCAACAGAGTCACCCGCCAGCCTCGGCACGCAGCGGCCGCGGCGTTCACGCAGCTGGGAGTCCTGCTGAGCCATCCACCGCGACGCCAACTCGGCGCTGGGAAACCCAAGTCGGCGCTGGGAAATACCCGTGCAGATACGATGCGAGACAGCCGTACGGGCAAAGGATCGCTTCACAACCATCCAACCCGTACGGCTCTCCTCACGTTCCCGACGCTCACGCCAATCTTCTGCGTCAAGCGAGAGTCCATCACTTCTTGTGGATCAGGCGTGCACAATGGGCGACCCACCTTCCTCCCCGTGGACGCGTTTGCGGGAGGTGGCTTCCTGCTGCGGTCACCGTGGCAGGCCAGGGCGGTCGCCTTGCCGTTCCCTCGCCGGGGCGGCCGCCTACCGTCCCGGCGGCCCTACCAGCGCATGCCGAGAGCGTCGAGTTCCGCGCGGCGCTCGAGGGGAGTTTCGAGGCCCCTACGGCGGGTGTTGTCGAGGAACCCACCCAGTTTGACCGGGACGCCCCCGACGTCTTCGACGTGCTTGCGCGGCACGTTCAAGTGCCCCTCGCGGGCGTGGAACTGACGAGCCACAGCGAGATGGCCGGCCCACCGGTCGGCTTGCGTGCGGCGTGCAGGCGGCTGCTCCGCCTCGCCGGCGGGCTCCAGTCCCAGGACGCTGTCGAGCATCCACTGCTGCGCGGGCGTCAGCGCATCCCAGCCGACCCGCTGCGCCATCGTCCAGGCTCCGAGGTCCTCGCCCTGCACGAGCACCTCGCCCGCACGTACGGGCAGCGCCCCGCCGGCCGGAGGTGGAAGCCCCACTGCCGGTCGATTCCCCAGGCAGGGCACCACGCCGGATCGAGCCCGTCCAACGCCTCCGTACGGCTCTCCGGCAGTTCCCCGGCACCGGGCCCCCTGCATCGCCAGTTGCGCGCCGTTCAGCGCTGTTGCCAGACGGAGGTGAGCGCTGCGACGGGGTCGGTGTCGGCTGGTGCCGCGGGCCACCATTCGCCGTCGTCGTCCTGGAGGTAGGGGTACCAGCGAGCGTCGGGGCCCAGACGCAGCTGCTCCCCGCACGCGCGGGGATGGCCCCGCGCTGCAAGACAACGTTCACCGGCCGGTAGTCTGCTCCCCGCACGCGCGGGGATGGTCCCAACGAGCACTACGGAATCTGGGGCGGACTGGACTGCTCCCCGCACGCGCAGGGATGGTCCCGGGTGGAGCTCGTCGCCGGTGTAGAGGAGGCGCTGCTCCCCGCACGCGCAGGGATGGCCCCATCGACGCAGTGCCCACTGAGCTGTGACCTCGTTGCGGTCATCTCGGTGGGTGCGGCTGTCATTGTCGTCCTCGCTGACTTCATTTACAGCCAGACCGACGCCACCGAGGGCACTCCTCGGCCCACGCCGTCCTTCTCCGCCACCGCGAACCGGTGACCGACAGGGTGACGTGACGCGGTTTCACAGCCTCAGCCGTGCCACCTCACCCCCTCACCCCCTCACCCCGTCCCGGGCGGCCCGGAGACCGGCATGCCTCAAAGCGGTTGTAGCGCCCAGTACAGAGCGCTACGCTCCCCGTATGAAGCAGATCAATGTACGAGTGCCCGACGAGATCCACGCCGGAATCGCAGAGCGCGCCGAGGCCGCAGGCCTGTCTGTGCAGGAGTACGCCAAGCAGGTGCTTGCTGACGAGTCCAACGACCTGCGGCACCGCTTCCTCCACGCGGGCGCGCACTTTGCGGACGCCTTCGGGGACGCCTTCACCGAAGAGTTCGGAAGCCCGGCCGCCAACCGTGGGCCGGCGGCCGCCGCGTGATCGTCCGCATCGACCGCGCATGGCTCCTCGACCTTGCGCACCGGCATATCCCCGGGGACCCGGACGTCTCCGACTTCGGCACACTCGCGGCCGCGGCCACACGGCACGCCGACACGGTCATGGACACCCCCGTCTACAGCGAGTCCCACCACCGGGCAGCGGCGCTCATGCACCAGCTCATCCGCTGCCCGGCCCTTGACCACTCCAACGAACTGTTCAGCGCGGTCGTCGCTGCCTCCTACCTCTCGGTCAGCGGCGAGATCCTGGACGTCCAGCCCAAGCAGGCCGCCGGCCTCGCGGCCCGTGCCAGCCACGACGGCTTGGACGTACGAAGCATCGCCTCCGAGATCAAAACGTGGATCGCCCGCTGAGCGGAGGCAGCGCCGTCACGGCCTGACCTCAGCGACGAGGTTGTCGCTCCCTGCAGGGGAGCTGTCCGCAACGGGCTGAGGTGATGGGTCACTGCACGACGGTCTCGTGTTCGGTTCGGGGCGGCGCTTTCGCAACGGATGCCTGGCGTGCGAGCAACGGCCTCGGGTGGTCGACGCGACAATGGACAGGTCCTTTGGCCTAGTCACCCTGATCCTCAGAGGCGCTACCGGGTGTGCCCGCACCCGGATACGCCAGGTGCGGGCACGCCAGGGGAGGGAGTTCGTCAGTCGAGCTGAGCGACCTTGGGAAGATCACCATCGGCCGAAGCGTCTGCAGGAGGCAGGGCGGTGGGAAATATGCGGACGTTGCTGATCGCGCCGTTGCTGAATTCGCCGTAGGTCCCGGATGCGAGTTTCCGGCCGATCTGGACGGGGCCGGTGGCGTTCCAGGGCGTGTATGTCCAGTCGTTGGTGGACACGAGTTTCCCGTCGACGTACAGGTGGATCTCCTTGGCGGAAGCGTCGTAGATGCCGACGAGGTGGGTCCAACGGCCAGCCACCGGTTTGCCGCCGTAGGTTGCTCGCCAGACGGCGCCGGTGGCGTCGGTGCTGTGCCGGCCGAACGCCCAGGCTTGGGCGCCGGAGGAGTAGTAGAGCTGGAAGCCGTTGTTGGTGGTGCCGTTCTGGGAGAGGAAGGTGCTGTTGGCGGTGCCGAGTGAGGTGAGCTTGACCCAGGCGGAGACGGTGAAGCTCTTGGAGGTGTCTACGGCCGGCCCCGTCGTATTGCCGTAGCCGGTGGTGCCGTTGAGGGTGACTGCGTTTCCTCGGCCGGTGTCGCTGGTCCAGGAGTAGCCGCCGGACAACGTGGCGTTGAGCGTGCCGGTGCTGTCGGCGGTGGTGGTACCGCTGCCTTCGGCGAGCTTCCACCAGTGGGTGGCGGTGTCTGTGACCGATCCCAGCATGACCGGTGAGGCGAAGCCGTAGGTGGGCGGCGAGGTCAGGACCGGGCTCTGGCGATAGTTGTACTCGACCAACTGTCCGAAGGGGCCCAGAGCGTAGAGGTCGGGGTTGCCGTCCGGGGCGCCGGGGTTGGTGTCGCCGGTCTGGACGGGGCTGTTGACGTCGCCGGGGGAGGCGACCACGGGGTAGAGGGTCGGTGACAGGGTGAGCCCGAGGCTGGTGCGTGCGGTCGGATGGAGCAGAGCCGGAAGCAGGGTGGTCGGGTCGACAGTGACCGGGTAGCTGTACAGCTGGCCGGTGGTGTTGTCGCGGGACCACAGGACCGGCTTGCCCTTGAAGGTGCCGGCTGCGATGAGGGTCTGGGTGGTCCAGTCGCCGTCGCCGAGCAGGATCGGGTTCTTCAAGTGGTATCCGCCGTCGGACTGGTATATCCAGAGTTCTTTGTTTTCGACGGTGATGACGGCGGGATAGTCGTCGGTGTTGCCGAAGACGTTGCCTGGGGCGATGAGTTGGCTGATGTTCCAGCTCGTGCTGTTGTAGTCGGTGGTGCGGCAGCGTGTGTCGTCCGCGACGACGTCGGAGGGTGCGCAAGCGTCCTTGGCGACGCGGTCGAAGCGCTTGTCGACGAAGCCGCCGAAGGTGGACCAGGGCTTTCTCGGAATGGCCGCGTCATCGACCGGGTCGAGGTCGTTCTTGACGATGTAGAGGTTCTGACTGGTTTTGTTGTATGCCCAGAGGTCGTCGCCGTTGGCGCCGTGCAGGTTGCCGCGGTGGGTGATGAGGTAGTTGTTCCAGCCGGTGCCGTCGGGTGAGTCCTCCTTGGTGGACACGGTGACCGGGCCGGTGACGGCCGGTGGGGTGTCGGTGACCGGGTCGCTGTGGACCGGGGCGGTGGCCTGGGCGGGGTCCTGGTTGCCGGGGACGAGGTCGAGGTCGCCGGTCTTGGTGGTGGCGAGCAGGTCCGGTACGCCGTCGCCGGAGATGTCACCGGGTTTGATTTTGGTCGCCGGATTCCACGGCACCGTGAAGGTGTAGCCGGCGGTGCTGGTGGAGATGTTGCCGGCCTTGTCGACGCCGGCGACGTACAGGGTGTGCACACCCCAGTCCTGGATGGGGACCGGGATGGTGGCGGTGGAGCGTCCCTGGCTGTCGGTGCCGGAAACCGCGGCGGTCTGGCCGTCGGCGTCGGTGGGCGGCGAGTCGAGCTGCCACAGGAAGGACTTCATGCCGCTGGACTTGCACGTGCCAGGGTCGCAGGTGTCGTCGCTGGCGGGGGCGTCGGTGCCGGCCACGGTGAAGGCGGTGGTCTTACCTGGGCCGGCGTAGACGGGGTCGCCGTCTCGGGCGGTTCCGACCTGCGGGAAGGCGGGGTTGCCGGTGATGTCCGGGGTGGGCGGCGCGGTGAAGTCGGTGGTGAACCAGCAGTGGTCGGACTTGCCCGAGGTCAGGTTCTGGTCGGGAGAGTCGTCCTCGGCGTAGACGTCCCAGCCGTACTGGTGGCCGTCCTTCAGCGTGGCGCCGAGCGGCATCGCTGCGTCCGTGCCGGAGGCCAACCAGCCGCTGTCCGGGGTCGAGACGGAGGCGCCGTTGCCGTCGCCGTCCGGGTCGATGGTGCGGTCCCAGACGTAGTAGTGGGCTTTGACCTTCTCGCCGGAGATCTGGCTGGTGACGGTGGAGTGCAGCGTGATGTTGCTGCCGGCATCGGAGTAGGTGGTGGTGCCGATCCAGCCCACGCCGTTGGTGGTGCAGGCGGCCGATGCGTCGGTGGCGGCCGGGGTGGTGTGCAGACTGGTGGGGATGCCGGGCGGGATGTCGAACTTGGTGGTGAGGGTCAGCGTGGTGGACAGGCGCAGGTAGTCGTCGTTGCTCGACGATTCCGATTCGTTGCCGTACAGGCCGATGGTCCAGTAGTTGGTGCCATCGCCGAAGGTGCCGTCGGCGTCGTAGCCGTTGCCGTCCTGGTCGGCGATCTTCTGAGCCTGGTCGGTGACGTGGAAGGTGGCGGTGCTGTTACTGCAGGAACTGCCGGAGTTGGCACCGCTTGGCACCGTGTCGGTCACCGGCGGGAAGGCAGTGTCGTGGACGCCGGGACGGGACAGCCAGTCGGTGCTGGAGCTGATCGCGTTGGTGGTGTGGAGCGTGAGCGGCTGGTCCTGGCTGCAGTTGTAGCTTGCCGCGTAGGTGGTGGAGATTTTCACGTAGGCGTCGTAGACGACGAACGAGGAGTGCAGCCCACTGGTGTTGACCGCCCAGTACGAACGCTCCAAGCCGACACCGCAGGCTCCGCCCCATCGCTGGTAGCCCGCGCCCTGACCATTGGTCTGCGCCTTGTCGTACTGCGGGGAGTTGTCGCAGGTCGAGCTGGAGTAGACCTCTGTGTAGTGGCCGGCGGTGGAGGTGACCGGGTTGGTGTAGGGGTCGATGTACACCGGGTAGGTGGTGTCGGGATCGGTGAGCATGTCCGCGTCCGGGGTTAGCGTCACGGCTTTGCTGGTGGCGGTCATGGAGACCGGCTCGGTGTCGGCTTGCGGACCTGGGCCGTCCACTGAGGACTTCACGCCGGCGACCGGTTCGTCGGCCTTGGCCGGGGTGGTGGAGGAGTCCCACATCAGCGGCTGCGGGCTGGTGTAGGCCAGGTCCCCGTCAGCGGTGGTCGCCTTCATGGTGTCGGAGTCGGTGGTGGCCAGCGTCAGGTCGTGGGCGTCGACCGCCAGCTTGAGTTGCTGCAGCTGGGGATTGGCCGCGGCATCCGCGTCATGGACGACCAGGACGTCGCTGAATCCGCCTTGGTCGGTGACGGATACCGACAGGTCGACGCCGGGCAGTACCGAGGGGTAGAACGCGGTGTCGTCGTCGATGGTCGGTGCGGGCAGCCTGAAGGGCAGGGTCAGAGCCATGCTGGGTCCGTCAGCGTGGGTGAGGGTGACCAGCGGGCCGTTACCGCCGCCCGAGAGGGTCACGGCGTTCGGCGTGGCCCTGGGTGCGTAACCGCCGTGGCCGTCGGCGACCAGTGTGGAGTCCACCGGAGCCCATACGCCGTCTTGGAAGACCCGGGTGGGCAGTGCGCTGGTGGTGTTGGTGAAGGTGCCGTCCGGAAGTGCTTCGGTGGTGGAGACCTCGGTGGTCAGTGCATCGACGGGGACGTTCTTTCCGGTCGAGAGGGCCTCGGCCCGGGCCGCGAGGAGCGGGTCCGACGGAGCGGGGGCGGAGTCGTCGGCGACGGCGGGGAATTGGGGGAGGGCTACAACCAGGCTTAGTGCGGTGGCGATCAGGGCCAGTCTGCCGGCCGCAACTGCGCGTCTGTGGCGGTTGCGTATCGGAGGTCTCAACACCGGGCGGGCTTCCTTCGGTTCGCGGGCAGCGGGGTGGGGGGAAGCCCGATTGCCACAGAGGTCTGTGAAGTGATCAATTTCGACACAGAACCTACACAGGATCCGTCATGAACATGCATGGCCTTTCCATGGAAATGGCAAAGGGTCTTGAGTGGCGATCATGGCCGTACCTAGCCTCCACACGATCACTCACCTGTGGTCTAGCTGTAAATGACGACCCCCCAAGAGGGGCGTCCTGTTGGGGGTTTACACGTGAGTGGCAGACGGCGCTGGTTCGCGGGCACGTGGCACCGGAGATTCCTCGGCGGGCTGGGACTGTGGACCATTCCGGTGGCTCTGTTCTCACTGCTGCTACCGGTGGCGATCGCCTCGGGATTCGGTATGCCGGGCTTCCTCGCCGGCCATTCCGACGACGGCTTCGGCCACCACGGCGGCTTTTCCTTCGACGGCAAGGTGTGGCGGCCCAAGACGCTTCCCGCCACCAAAGCCGTAGGAGCGCACCTCCTGCAGCCCAAGACGTCCAAACACCCTAAGGGCTACAAGGCGCTGGGCACGTACCAGGCGCAAGCAGCCCACTGGCCCAAGGCCGGCACCGCCGTCGTCGACCTCAGCCCCCAGACCAAGTCCAAGCCGGTCAAGGCCGGTTCACTGCCCGTCTGGGTGGCGCCCGCCGACACGAAGCACGAGGTCGACTCCGTCCGCGTGCAGACCGCATCACACACCCAGACACTGCGCACCGGCGCCAACGGCATGCTCCTGGCCATCACCCCCTCCAGCACGACGTCCGCACGCGGCCAGGTCAAGGTGGTCATCGACTACTCGGCGATCGCCCGCCAGTATGGCGGCGGTTACGGCTCCCGGCTGCAGCTGGTGCAGCTGCCCGGCTGCGCGCTGACCACCCCGCAGAAGGCGGGGTGCCGGAAGGCCACCCCGCTGAAGTTCACCAACCGGGCCTCCGCCGAGCAGCTGACGGCGACCGTCACCATGGCCTCCGCGTCCGGCGACGACGCAACGGCTGATCCCGAGCCGACCGGCAACACGGCCAGTTCGACGCCGACCGCGAGCGCCAGCCCCTCGCAGCCGCCGAACGCCACCACCGACACCGCCAAGCCGACCACCGGTACGGTATCCCCGAAGCCTGACCAGAGCACCGCACCTGCTGAGCCGTCCGAGAGCGCGAACGGGCCGCAGGCGATGTCGGAGCGCACCGCACCGCTGAGCGCCGTCGGCGCCGCCGGCACCACGGCGCTTGCCGTGACTTCCGGCACTTCCGGCTCACAAGGTGACTACGGGGCGACGCAGCTGTCGGCCGCCGGTACCTGGCAGGCGTCGGCCACCGGCTCCTTCACGTACTCCTACCCGATCTCCGTGCCCGCTGCGATCGGCGGCAACGCGCCTTCCGTGGGCCTGGGTTACGACTCCCAGTCCGTCGACGGGGAGACCACGGCCCGCAACTCCCAGGCCTCTTGGGTCGGCGACGGCTGGAGCTACCAGGTCGGTTATGTCGAGCGGCGCTACCGTAGCTGCAGCTCGCTGCTCGACTCCGACGGCAAGAAGCTCGTCAAGGGCTCGGCGGACGAATGCTGGGGCGGGGACAACGCCACGCTCTCCTTCGGCTCCCACTCCGGTGTCCTGGTGCCCGACGGCGTCGACTCGAGCGTGGCCGGTGAGATCCGCCAGTGGCGCATCCAGGGTGACGACGGCACGGTCGTGCAGGAACTGTCCGGTGCGGCCAACGGGCTGCACGACGGCGTCTACTACCGGGTGCTGACCACGGACGGCACGGCCGCGTACTTCGGTGCCGACCACTCGCCGAAGGACCCCGGCACCAGCACCACCGTGCCTGCCGATCCAGCCGATGCCTCCACTCACTCCGCCTGGGGTGTCCCTGTCCTGCACCCGCGCTCCACAGATCCCTGCCACGACGACGCCAAGGGCAAGGCGTCGCAGTGCGACAAGCCCGAAGGGTGGCGCTGGAACCTCGACTTCGTCGTGGCGCCGGACGGGTTCGTGCAGCGCTACGACTACACCACCGAGTCCAACTACTACGACCTCG
The DNA here is from genome assembly GCF_026339875.1 of Streptomyces sp. NBC_01571. Classification (NCBI taxonomy): domain Bacteria; kingdom Bacillati; phylum Actinomycetota; class Actinomycetes; order Kitasatosporales; family Streptomycetaceae; genus Streptomyces; species Streptomyces sp. NBC_01571. The sequence goes on along the minus strand of NZ_JAPEPZ010000003.1, from coordinate 104,098 downwards.
GCGGCGGCCAGGCGTCTGCGACCGACGACCCGGACGACACCGGCACCCTCACCTCCTACACCCGCGGCGGCGCGCTGACGTTGATCTCGTACGGCTACACGCTGGACGACGAACAGGCCGGCCGCACCCCGGCCGCCGAGGTGGACTTCGGGCTGGCCCAACGCTGCCAGACGACCAGCACGTTCACCGACTGCTCGGCCGACAACCTCAAGGACAGCACCGCCACCCACTGGCCGGACGTGCCGTGGGACCTGCACTGCGACTCCACCGACAAGACCAAACTGCCCGACGGCGCGACCACCGTCCCCGACGACGTGTGCATCACCGCCGGACCCAGTTTCTGGACCACGACCCGCCTGGACTCCATCACCACCAAGATCCATGTGAAGGCCACCGACCAGCTCACCGTGGTCGACAACTACAAACTGGGCCAGGTCTACTCGGACGCGGGCGGCACCGTCGACCCGGTCACCGGCACCACGGTAGACCCCAAGGACGCCGGAATGCTGCAGGCCGTGATGTGGCTGCAGTCCCTCCGCCACACCGGCAAGGGCACCTACGACAACGGCAACAGCGATATCGCGCTGAACCAGGTGTCGTTCACCGGCACCGAGATCGACAACCGCGTCAACGACGACTCCCCGTCCGCACCCCCGCTATACCGGCCGAGGATCTCCAGCATCCAGACGGAGACCGGCGAATCGATCGCGGTCGAGTACAACTCGGCCCCCTGCGCTGGCAAGACACTGTCGATCGCTCACGCCGACAGCAACACCGAGTCCTGCTACCCCGCCTACTGGAACGTGCCCGGCGCCTCGAAACCGATCGCCGACTGGTTCAACAAGGTCACAGTCGACAGCGTCGTCACGTCCGACCTGACGATCGCCGGCCAGTACAAGCCGGACGCCCAGAACAATCCGGCCGGCTCCGAAGCCCAAATATCCCACTACAGCTACGCAGGTCCGGCCTGGCACCGCGACGACGACGCACTCACCGACGACCAGTACCGCACCTGGGACCAGTTCCGCGGCTTCCGCACCGTCACCGTCCAGACCGGGCAGGCCCCGGAACCCGTCACCCAGCAGACCACCACCTATCTACAGGGCATGGACGGCGACTACCAGGCCGACGGCACCCGCCGCTCCGTCACCGTCGACGCCAAGGTCGATGGCAACACCGTCCTGAGCGTCACCGACGCCGACCAACTCGCCGGCACCGACTTCCAGGACACCAGCTACACGCAGGCCGGCGGCAAGGCCGACGCGGTCAGCATCAACGGCCCGTTCACCTTCACCACCACTGCCTCCTCCGCCCAGACACCCTGGACGGCATGGACCCAGGACGACAACCCCGGCGGGACCAAGCCCGACGCCTCTACCCTGCCCGACCTCACCGCACACCGCATCAAGGCCAGCAGCTCCCTGCAGTACGAGCTCCTCGCCAACGGCACCTGGCGGCACACCAAGAACGACACCACCTACGACAGCCAGGGACGGCTGTCCACCGTCAATGCGCACGGCGACGGCGTCGACCCCAAACAGGAGAAGTGCGCCACCACGACCTACGCCGACCCGCCATCGTCGAACACGATGATGCTGTCCTACCCCGACCGGGTCACCTCGGTCGCGGGTGACTGCTCCACCGCGGCGAGCGCGAGCAGCCTGCTGACGGACAAGAAGATCTACTACCTCGGCGACGGTACCCCCAGCGGGCTGGGCACCTTCGGAACGGTCTCCGCCTCCGGCGAGTCGACCGCCACGCAGACGGCTACCACCTTCACCGGCGCGACGGAGAACTGGCTGACCACCTCCGCCATGGACTACGACGGCGCCGGCCGGGTCACCGACTCCTACGACGCCACCGGACAGAAAACACACACCGACTTCAGCCCTGCCTGGAGCAACGCGGGCGGAAACACCAACGCCCTCAGCGAGACCTCCACAAACAGCAAGGGCTGGAAGGTCACCTCCACGCTCGACGCCCTGCGCGGCGCCACGCTGGAGAGCGTCGACGCCAACGGCCGCAAGACCGACACGACCTACGACGCGCTCGGCCGGCGCACCGCGGTGTGGCTGCCCGGCCGGGACAAGGCATCCGGGCAGAGCGCGGACCGCACCTTCACCTACTCCATCAACCCCGGCGCCATCCCCGCACCGGGAGACACGATCACTCAGCCGGGCGCACCGACGTCGGTCACCACGAAGTCCCTGCGGGACGACGGCACGTACGCGACGTCGGTCTCGATCTACGACGGCATGCTCCAGCCCCGGCAGACCCAGGCCACCGCCATGGGCGACTCCAACTCAGGCCGGGTCATCTCCGACACCTTCTACGACTCACACGGTTGGCAGGTCGCCTCCTACGCGCCGTACTCGGAGCCGACCACCTTCCCCTCGACCACGCTGTACGCGGCGAACGAGAACCAGATCCCCTCGGAGACCACCACCACCTATGACGGTGAGGGCCGGCCACTGAAGGAGACCCTCTGGCACCAGGCCGTCGAGCAGTGGCACACCTCCAGCGGCTACCCAGGCGCCGACGAGGTCGACACCACAGCACCGGCCGGAGGCCGCTCCACCGCCTCCTTCACCAACGCCATCGGCCAGACCACCAGCACGGTCGTGAAGAACACCGGCTCCACCGTCACCCTGACGGGCGGCTCGGTCATCCCCTCGGGCACGTCGCTGACCTCCGACAGCGTGCGCCTGACGATGCAGTCCGACGGCAACCTCGTACTGTCCGCCCTGGCGACCGGCGCCACCATCTGGTCCTCCGGCACCTCCGGCCACGCCGGCGCCTGGGCGAAATTCGGCACCGACGGGAACCTGGTCGTCTACACCACGGCCGCGGCCCAGGTGTGGACCACCGGCCTGACCGCGACCACCGGCGCCACCTTCCAGGTACGCAACGACTCCACCGCAGCCGTCGTCGCCTCCAACGGCACCACCCTGCTGTGGAAGCAAGGCACGGCAGGCGCCGCCGCGGCAGCAGACGCCACGACGAAGTACACCTACACCTCCGCCGGCCAGGTCGACACGATCAAGGACAACGCGGGCAACACCTGGTCCTACACCTACAACCTGCTCGGCCAGAAGCTGACCCAGACCGACCCGAACACCGGCAAGACCACGTTCGACAAGTACGACGTCGCCGGCAACCTGCTGCAGACCACCGACTCCCGCGGCCAGGCGATGTCCTTCACCTACGACTGGGACAACCGCCCCACCGCTGAGTACGCCGCTCCGTGGTCCTCCACCCCTGACCAGTCCAAGCTGCTGGTCTCCCACGTGTACGACACGCTGGAGAAGGGCTACCCGACCTCCGCCACCCGCTACGTCGGCGGCGCCTCAGGAACCGCCTACACCCAGGCCGTCACCGACTACAACACGGCCTACCAGCCGCTGGGCACCACACTGACCATCCCGTCGTCCGACGGCTTCGCCGCCGCAGGGCAGACCAGCGCACCCACCTCCGGCAGCGTCACCTACACCACCACCAACCGCTACACCGACACCGCCGGACTCCTGTCCACCACACACTTCCAGGCCGACGGCAACCTGCCGGCCGAGGACATCGACTACGGCTACACCCAGCAGGGCAACCTCGACGGCATCGGCGGGTTCATCAACTCCGCCAACACCCCCGCCTACCTCGACACCGCAGTCCACGACGCGTTCGGACGCGTACTGCAGGCAAACTACGGCCACACCGGCAAAGAACTGGCGACCTTCGCCCAGTACGACGCCACCACCGGACGCGTCACGCAGACCAGCAGCATGCTGCAGACCTCCACGACCGCTCTGGACGTCACCAACCTGCGCTACAACCAGGCCGGCGAACTCACCGCGATCGACGACCTGCAGGACAACACCACCCACGACACCCAATGCTTCACCTACGACTCCTTCCAGCGGCTGACCGACGCCTGGACGGACACGGCCGGCATCACCGACCCCGGCGCCACCACGCCCGGAGCGATCGGCGGCTGCACCACCGCACGGGTGCAGACCACCACCACGTCCCCCATCAAGACCACCACCGTCGGCGGCCCGGCCCCCTACTGGCAGACCTACACCTACGACCAGCTCGGCGACCGCACCGGCACCGTCAACCACGACTCCACCGGCAACGCCCTCAACGACACCACGCAGGCCATCACTTACCCCGGCGCGAACGGCACAGTGCCCGCCACCCTGCCCGACCAGGCGGGAACGGCCACCCTCACCAACCCGGCCGGTACGGCCTCCATCGCCTCGACCTACACCGACCCCGCATACGGCAACGTCAACGCCGGCGACACCATCAGCCGCAAGGTGACCACCACTGGCCCGCTGACCAGCTCCTTCACCATCTCCGGCGGCGGTAAGCGGTGCATCGACGACGCGGGCGGCTCCACCACGGCCGGCACGAAGGTACAGGTCAACACCTGTAACGGGGCCACCAGCGAGAAATGGACGATCGGCACCGACGGCACCGTGAAGGTCCTCGGCATGTGCCTGGACACCACCGGCAACGCCACCACCAGCGGCACCCTCGTGGTGATCGACACCTGCAAGACCGACGCCACCCAGAAGTGGAAGGTAACCACCACCGGCACCCTGGTCAGCAACGCCAACACCGCGATGTGCCTGACCGACCCGGCCGCCTCCGCCACCACCGGCACCCAGCTGACCCTCGCCACCTGCAGCGGCACCGGCCAGACCTGGACCAACGCCGCCACCGGCGCCATCCCCGCAGGCCAGGGTCAGACCTTCACCTACGATGCCGAGGGCCGCACCGCCACCGTCGCCACCACCTCCGGCAGCCACACCAACACCAGTAAGTACCTCTACGACGCCCAAGGCGACCTGCTCGAGCAGACCGCCGCTGTCGACGGCGTCGACAAGACCCGCATCCTCTACCTTTTCGGTGGCGCCGAGCAGATCACCCTCAACGTCTCCGCCAAGACCTGGACCGGCCTGCGCAACATCACCGGCCCCGACGGCACCACCGTCACTCGCTCCAGCACGGGCACCGTTACATACCAGGTCGCCAACGGCCAAGGCACCGCCATCACCGCCGTTGACGCCTCCACCCTGGCTGTCACCCGCCGCGCCTACGACCCATGGGGCAACCCACGCGGCACCAAACCCACATCCTGGCTCACTCCGGACGAAAACCACGGCTTCCTCGGCCAGCCCGCAGACCCCACCACTGGTCTCAACCTGCTTGGCGCCCGCAATTACGACCCCGTCACCGGACGCTTCCTCACCCCCGACCCCGTCTTCGAACCCGGCGATCCCAACCAGATGGGCGGCTACACCTACGCCGGTGACAACCCCGCCAGCAGCGCCGACCCGAGCGGCCTGATGCTGATGATGGACGGCGTCGGAGGAGGGTGTAAATCGGATTGTGCCGCAGCCAACGACAAGGCCGCAGGCGTCACCACCACGTCCAGTGGTAAGCAGAAGCACCACCACAGCAGCGGAGGCTGCTCGGGTTTCTGGGGATGCGCCGGGCACTACTTCCACAAGGCCCTCCCGGTTGCCGAGAAAGTTGCGACCGTGGTCGCAGTCGTCGCCGTGGTCGTGGTGGTGGTCGTAGCGGTCGCCGCGTGCACTGAGACCGTGGTGGCAGCCCCTGCATGCGTCATGGCGGCAGGCGAAGCAGTCGGAGCGGTCGGCGGTTTGGCCGGCGGCGCGGACTGCATGGCCATGGGCTGCGGTGGAGGCGAACCGATAGGCGGAGAGGAAGCCGACTCACCACCTTCAGCGGGCGGTGCCGGTGAGGCCGGTGAGGCTCCGAAGGCTTCCGCCGACGCAGCACCGCACGACGCGGGCAGCGGCTCGGGTGACGCGGCTGCCGCCTCGGGCGCGGGCAAGGAATCCAGCAAGGACTCCGCAGGCACGAATGCGGCGGCACCCAAGAAGGCCAGCTCCCAGGACGAGGCCGCGGCATCAAGTAAGGCAGCAGCCGCCCCGGACGAACCCAGCACGGGTAACTCGGGAACCACGGACAAGGGTTCGAGTAGTGGTGGTACGCGCTGCAGCTTCTCGCCCGAGACGCCTGTCCTCATGGCAGGCGGCAAGACCAAGGCAATCGGCAAGATCAAGGCCGGAGACAAGGTCGAGGCAGCCGACCCCAAGACAGGCAAGCACCACGGCGCTCGCACCGTTCAGCACATCTGGATCAACCACGACAAGGACCTGCTCGACGTCACCGTCCGCGACAAGCACGGCCACACCGCCACCCTCCACACCACCGCCAACCACCCGTTCTGGGACGACACCACCCACAGCTGGAAGCAGGCCGGCAACCTCCCCTACGGAGACGCCCTCAACACGGCGGACAACGGCCACGCCTACGTGGTCACGACCCGCGTCACGCCGGGGACGGCGAACCGCTGGAACCTCACGGTCCAGGAACTCCACACGTACTATGTCGTGGCGGGCGGAACGCCGATTCTGGTCCACAATGTCGACCTCTGCGATCTGAATGCAGGCGAAACCAGCAATACAACTCACTGGGCCTACGCAACGATTCATGACGCGACCGGAGATATAGTCCACCAATTCGCTATACGGAGTGGTAATCAGACGCCTTCCGAAAAGTCCATGGGGCGCGGTGGGGAAACTCTCAGTCATACGGAAAATCGAATCGCCAGGATGATCGGTGGCGTTCCGATGTACGGACGAAAGGTTGTAGGCGACGACGAGTTCTACAATGACACGCCTGTACCTGAGGGAGGGTTCGTGGTCATCCGTGGCACGAGGCCTCCCTGCAGCAGCTGTCGTGGCGCCATGACCCGAGGCGCTGAAGACACGGGCGCAGTCATCGCGTACTACTGGGAGTCTGCCCCCGATGTTGTCGAAGGATGGTGGCAGACGGACCTTCCCCTGTCCTGGCGAAAATAATTTTCCAAAGTGAGGGCCGCTATGGTACCGGATGAGCGACGTGTGGATCCTGTCGAGATTCTTGCGCGAGTAGGAGATGTGCGGCCTGGTTCACCTCGACGGGCGTTCGAAGTGTGGGTCCATCTCGCCAGCAAAGCAGGGTGGGAGGTTGACGCGGTCTCCGATTCATCCTCAGGCGGCGAAGACTCCGTCTGTGGGGAGGTCCGGATCGAAGGGATCACTTACACCATTCGCTATGCACTCCGCGTTCGAGGAAGTGGATTGGACGACAGGACCGTACCGCCGTCCTGGCGTCCGGTGCTCAACTATGCGGCATGGGCCGAGCCGCGACTCGACGCATATCGGTTCGAATGAATTCCGTTGGGCGCTCAATTTACTGTGAACGTTTCCGGGACGTGAGTGAGCAACGTATCCATGAGTAATCTGCCGGCTGCATTCTAGTTTGATGTCGAAGCCGGTGTCGTGGCTCGGAAATTCCGCGAGATAGAGAAGAAGGTTCGGAGAACTTGCCATACATAATAATTGGACTCATGAGTCTGCTTGCTGGCCGCAGAACGCTCGTACTGCGCCGACGGCGCCTCGAACCAGATGTCGCTCCGGCCTCTTCGGCACTCTTCCGGCCCGGAGTGCTCGCTGGGCTCGCAGGGGTCGCCATCATTTGCGGTCTCTTTCTTCTGATGGTCGGAATTGGTGCCCTTTACCTGGGCTGAGTGGATCACGCGATCATCTTGACAGTGCCCCAGGTCTCGTCATCGGCATCCAGAGGCGGAAACTCGGAGATGTCGCGAAGGATCATTCGCACCCGATCCCCGCCCGCCGAGGCCAGCTCCCGCACGGCAGGCAGGCGGCGACCGCGGCGCGTGAGGTGGGGGGGCAGCGGCCTGTCCATCCGAGCCACGCAAGGAGACCCGCGACACAACCACACTGTTCCAGCGCAGAGTTCGGGCCACATTGCTGCTGTGTCTCATAGGCCCTCTTCCAGTGCCACATGCCGTCGGATGCGTGGCCAATGGGGTGTTTCATACCGGGTACGGCATCAAGATCAACCTGAGCCACGAGGACAGCCGAACAGGACGCGCACGCCGACCGCGCAGGCAGATTTTTCGATCCGGCCTTGCTGCCACCAAGTCCCTCCGAAGCCCCTCGTTCGGCGTGTCCTTCCGCAGGAAGTACACCAAGCATTCAGTGAGCTCGGGGAAAACGAACGCTCCGGTCACGCCCGCACCGCACCCCCTCGACAGCTGCCGGGCGAGGTCTGAGGCGGCAGCGAGGCTCTCCGGGGCGGACGTGTAGGCGTGGACTCGGACCGTACGGGCACCGCGGTCCACAAGCGTCGGCACGAGGGTCTGCCGCCGGTGGTACTGGATAGCGCCGACCCGGACCTGCTCGGCTTTCCGATCGGACCACCTGCGGTCCTTGTCGTGGGGAAGGAAGCGGTCTGTCCCGGCGGCCTCCACCACGGCGTCGAACAGGTCGGCGAGCGGGGCGCCCGGATGTGCGGGGCCAAGGGTCGGTACGTACGGCACGGGCATCACGGGCTCTACCCAGTCCCGGCGCATGCCCGCACGCTACGCGCGCGAGTACGCCGGGAGGTCGTGCACGTGGCCCGCGGTGTGCCGGCCGGCTCCAAGGTGACGGCCCGCCCCATCGTGTCCCTTGGCGGCCTCCCCGTATCGACCGGTTCCTCCGGAAGGCTCCCCAGGGGCCAGATCGGCGATACCGGAGGACGCCCGCTTCCTCGACATCCCGGCAGGCCCCCCGCTGGGCGTGGGCGGCCTGCCCTTCGAGACCGCCGAGATCCACCTGCCGGAGGGCAGTCTGCTCGCTCTGTACACCGACGGCCTCGTTGAATCTCCCCGCCACGGCTTGGACGAAGGCCTCGAGCGCCTGCTCGAAGTCCTCTCCGAGCCGAAGCCCACGCTGCAGGAAGCCTGCGACCACGTACTGGACCTACTGGTCGACGACCGCACCCGCGACGACATAGCCCTCGTCATCGCTCGCACCCGGGCCCTGGACCACAGGCACACCGTCGCCTGGGAGCTATTGGAGGACCTCTCCGAGGTCGCCCGCGCGCGATCTGGCCTCGCTGCAACTGGCTCGCTGGGGGCTGCCGGAAGCGACATTCCTCGCGGAACTCGTAGTCAGCGAGCTGGTTACCAACGCCATCCGCTACGGCGCCGGCCCCATACAGCTGCGCCTGATCTGGCACGACACCCTGATCTGCATTGCGGGACTACCAGTGCAGGTGCAAGACGGTCGTCACCGGGTTCCCACAGGCCGACGTCACTCGCGGGAACACCAAGAGCTGCGGATGCCGACAAGATGCATCCCGTGCCCTCCCGCGAGGCCGGGTGGATCGGGAGCTGACCCAGGCGGCTCGCCAATGGGCGCGGAAGGCGGGAATCGAGGTCAGGGCAAATGGCGCGTTGGACGCTCGAGTCCTGGCCTCCTACCAGCTCCATGCTGCCGGCATGGTGTCAATCCCCTCGGACTGTGGAGATCTTCTAAGCGGCCAGCTCCGAGGCGGAGTTGGCTCGGTGGTCGTGTTCGTAGTCGATCGGACTCCGGTAACCGCAGACACTGTGTAGTCGGTGCGTGTTGTAGAAGCCGGTGATCCAGGTCGCGATTCTCAGGCGGGCCTCGGTGCGGGTGGCGAAGGTGTGCCGGTGGACGTACTCGACCTTGAGTACGCTGTTGAACGCCTCGCTGACGGCGTTGTCGAAACACGAGCCGACCCGGCCCATGGACTGCGTCACGCCCAGACGGCGGCAGGCCCGGCGGAAGCGCCGGGACACATATTCGCTGCCCCTGTCGCTGTGGAAGATGACGCCCTTGACGTCGCCGCCACGGGTGGCCGCGGCCATGTTCAAGGACGCAACGACGAGTTCTGCGTCGTGACGTGCACCCATCGCGTAACCGAGCAGGCGGTGTGAGAACAGGTCGATGACGGTGGCCAGATACAGCTTGCCCTCACCGGTGGCGATCTCTGTCATGTCGCCGCACCACACCTGGTCTGGAGCGTCGGCGGTGAAGTCGCGGCGGACAAAGTCCGCGAACGCGGGCCGTTTCCCGGGGCGGGTCAGCCCGCCCCGTCGGCGGATCCTCCGTCCGGCCAGGCCGAGTTCGGCCATGAGACGCGCGACGGTGTTCACCGAGACGCGCCAGCCGGCGCGGATCAGGAGGAGCCAGACCTTCGGAGAACCGTAGGTGCCGCCGGAGTTCTCGAAGATCTGCCGGATCGCGTCGGCCAGCTGTCCTCGCCGCACTTCACGAGCGGTGGTGGGCTTGCCGCGCCACTTGTAGAACCAGGACTCCGACACTCCCAGAACCCGGCAGGCCAGGCGGTGCGGGACGTGGTGCTCGGTCCTCTGGTTACCGATGAACGCGGCCAGGGCGGCCGGGTCCGTTTCGGTCACTTCACCCAGAGGACCATGCATCGCTTGAGGACATCACGCTCCATCTCCAGCTCGCGGATCCGCTTGTTCTTCTCCGCCGCATCCCGCCGCAGCCGCTCCAGCTCGGCCCGCTCGGCTTCGCGCAGCCGCCCGCCCGGTGCGGGCTCGGCAGGCTGGTCGGACGACGCCGACCCGTTGCGCCGCCACCGCGACACCCAGCTGTGCAGCGTGCCGGAATGCACACCGAGCTCCTCGGCGACCTCCGGGATCGGCCTGCCCGTCTCGATCACAATGCGTACAGCACCCTCACGAAACTCAGGCGTGTACGTCCGTTGCTTGGACCCCATGAACCCCAACTTCCCCTGCAATCAAGGACTCCACGCTACGAGGGGAGGGACATCGCCCAGGTCCACAACATTTGACAATTACTCTGACCGCCGACCTGCTCCACCCTGAGCGGTACGGAACCGTCATGCGCGACGTGCTGAGCGAGTGGACACGCCTTCTCACCACCGTCTTCCGCGACCTGGGCATGGCCGAGGTCCGGGCCCGGGCCCGGACAGAAGCGTCCCGCCTCCTTCGGCCTGGTCCTCGCACCCCTGGCCGACGGCGACTGGGACCAGGCTGACGCGGCCTTCCACGCCTCCTGGACCACATCGAACCCGGCTGGCTCGAGACCTTTGCGGCGCTCTCCAGCCTTTCCGTCTCGGGCGGAAATCCCGGAGGTGGCGCCATGTTCACGGGTGTGGTGGCGAGTGCCGGTTCCACTGTGCGGAGAGGGCTCTCGCACCGCTGGACGTTGGCAATTGCCAACGGAAGAGTCCGTTCCGGCTGCCTACGATCACGACGGCATGGCCCGTGATCAACGACGGTTGTCGCATGGCAACCTGCGTTCCATCACAGTGACTTGGAACCGGAGGCATCGCGCGTGGCGGCAAAGAACAATCCCACCATCAGGAGGCGCCGTCTTGGGGCTGAGCTGCGGCGGCTGCGCATGGACAGCGGGCTGAAGAGCACGGAAGTCGCCGAGTGGCTCATGGTCTCCCAGCCCAAGATCAGCCGTCTGGAGAACGGCGAGCGCGCCATCAGCCCCCGCGATGTGCGCGACCTGTGCGTGCTCTACGGAGTGACGGATCCCCAGGTCATCGATTCGCTGATGGAGATGGCCAGGGAATTCGGCGAGTGTGGCTGGTGGCATGCCTACGGCGACATCCCGAACAGCGTCTACATCGGCCTGGAGACAGACGCCGCCTCCCTCCACGCCTACGAGCCCATGGTGATCCCCGGCCTGCTGCAGACCCCGGCGTACGCCCAGGCGGTCATCGAGGAAGCCCTCCCCGAGATCAGCGTCGAACAGGCTGCCGCACGTCTCAAGGTACGGATGCGCCGGCAGCACCGGATCTACGACCCGGGCCGCCCGTTGCGCCTGTGGGTCGTCCTGGACGAATCGGTACTGCACCGCGTTGTCGGCAGCCCTGAGATCATGCGTGAACAACTGGAGCACCTGAAGGCACTCGGCACAGAGCCGCATATCAGCGTGCAGGTCCTCCCCTACACGGCAGGCGCCCACCCGGGTCTGCCAGGACAGTTCTCCATCCTGGGGTTCGCCGACAGCGCCCAGACAGGAGTGGTGCACCTGGAACGGTTCACCAGCGACCTCTACCTGGAGAAACCCTCCGACGTGCAGTACTACAGCGTGATGCACGCCCACCTCCAGGCCCGGGCCCTCGAGCCCGCAGACAGCCGCGACTTCATCACCGACGCCACCAAGGCATTCGTCGACACAGCGGGCTCGCCCTGAGTGCCAGCCGCAGGAACCGGTCGCGGCCATCCTTCCGCCCCGCCGCCGGACGGCCGCAACTGCGCCGGCTGCCGACGAGGGCTGGGACCGGCCGCGCGTGCCCGCGCAGCCCGAACCCGCGCTCCCGCCCTGTCAGACCTGCGGCGGCCCGCTCGGGGGGCTGGGCATTGACGATCCTTCCGCCTCGCCGCCGGACGGCCGCAACTGCGCATCCTGCCGTGACGTCAACGCAACCGCACAACCCCCTATAGGACTTTTCAAAGCCCTCTTCGGCCGCCCCGGCAAGGACACCCCACCCCGGCCCCCAGCCGGGCCGTAAAGGGAGCCTTGAACTGGCCGCCGGCAGACGGCCGTTGAGCAGCACAATCACACACAAAGCCACGAAGAACGCCTCCACTCCGCACTCGACTACGTACCGCCCGCCGAGTAGGAGCAAGCCTTCTGCCGGAGCCAGGAAGCACATCCCGCAGTCCGCCTGAACCACCAAGATCGGACTCTACGAAACTCGGGGCAGCTCATCCTCGTCGGCGTCGATTGCTGGTGAGGCCGAAGCCCGGCCGGCCCTGCCACACGTGACCGCCAGGGCCGATCGACAGGTGGTAGTGGTCGTGGTGATCGAAGGGCATGGGGAACCCTGACACAGGGCCGTCTTGGCACCGCCGGATGCATGCGCCTGTGACCGCGTACAACCAATGTGCGCACCGAGCGGTCTCGTGCGGTGACCATGCCACCGTAACGGGAAGGTGTCCTGATGTTTTCCGTACGTTCGTACGTCCGTTTGGCAGGACCGCTCGCAGTGGGCCTGATCGCCCTGGGAGTCGGGTCGCTGGGCGCGGCGGCCGTGCCCGCCGCGCCCGTAGGCGACGACTTCAATGGCGACGGCTACCGGGACCTTGCCGTCGCCGCGAGCCACGCCACCGTCGACGGGAAGAGCGGGGCCGGCTATGTGGCGGTGATGTACGGCGGTCCGCACGGCCTGTCCGCGAGCAGACGGGCCGTCATCAGCCGAGCCACCACGGGCATCCCGGGCAGCCCTGCCAAGAACAAGTACTTCGGAACGCCGTCGGCCAAGGGTGACCTCGACGGAGACGGCTACGCGGATCTGGTCGTCGGCCCGGTCATCGTCTGGGGCGGGCACCATGGCCTGTCCGGGGGCACGTCGCTGCCCGGCGGGAGCGGCGGGACTGTCGCGTCCGGCGACTTCGACGGCGACGGCAGGCTCGACCTGGCGCCGTTCAGGATCACCGGAGCCGGCGGCGGTGACGACCCCGGCGACTCCATCGGCACCGTCTGGCACGGCCCGTTCAGCCGCTCGGGCACCCCGGCCCGCACGACCACGCTCGACCCCGAGAAGCTGCGCGGCATCGAGGTGTCGAGCGGCGCGAGCGGGGACGTCAACGGCGACGGCCGCGACGACCTCGTCGTCGACGGATACGGCGGCGACGGCAACTTCGGATCGAAGTTCTTCCTCGGCTCGCCCGAGGGCCTTGTCTACAGCGGCACCGCCGCTCCCGGCGGCGGGCGCGCCGTCGCGCTGGGCGACGTCAACGGCGACGGGTACGACGACATCGTCGCCGGACGCGAGGCGATGGACGAGATCGAGGTCGCCTACGGCTCGGCCTCCGGAATCGGCCACTCGGAGACCTGGAAGACGTTCACGCAGGACACCCCCGGCGTTCCCGGCGCCTACGAGGAGAGCGACGCCTTCGGGGCCTCGGTGGCCGTCGGGGACATCACCGGCGACGGCCTCGACGACGTCGCCGTCGGCGCGCCCGGCGAGAGCCTCGGCGAGACCGGTCGGCAGGAGGCCGGTGTCGTCACCGTCCTGCGCGGCAGCCGCTCCGGCCTGACGGGCACCGGCGCCCAGGCCATCACCCAGGACAGCCCCGGCATACCCGGCGCAGCCGAGGCCTCAGACCGCTTCGGCAGCTCCGTCCAACTGCTCGACATCAACGGCAACGGCTACGCCGACCTGTCCTGCGCCGCGTGGAACGAGGACAAGAGCAACGGCGCGGTCTGGGAACTCCGCGGCCGCCCGACCGGGATCGTCCCCGACGCGGCATTCGTCTTCGGCGGGAAGACGCTCGGCGCGCCCTACACGAAGGCGGAATTCGGGGCCCGCATCAAGTAGCCGGAACTCGGTGGAAACGCGGTGCGGGCAGAGTGCGTTCGGCGCACTGGGACTTGAGCTTCACGGTCGGCGAGACTTCCGAACACGAGGCCTGCCGGGACGCCCCGGCAGACCACCGCTGGGACGCATGGCGCGGGCTCCGGCCGGATTTTCGTGCGACTCGTCTGCGGCGATGGAAACGACGAGGGACTACGAGGCGCTGGAGCTGCTGGTGTTGGACATGGCGGCGCGCGGTCTCGGCTACGGCGGCTTCTTGATGCAACGGCGTCGCCGCTTCCCCCTGCTTCAGTTGGGGGAGATGTCAACGCCGCCTTTTCCGGCGGCCGGCCCCGCAGATTCTCGGACAGTTTTGATGGGGCTCGACCGAGCCTCTTCGGCATCTGTTGAACCGCCTCCTTGTGGCCGCCGCTTACGAGATGTCCATCCGGTCTGCCTCGCCGGTGCTCCCGTCAGGGCGCGCAGAGCCGGTCGCCGCGGCGGCGGGAGCAAGGTGCCCTCCAGCGTTGCGGCGACGCCGAGGCCGGCCGCCACCGCCATTGCCGCTCTGAAGCCGTCCCCGAAGGCAGCGGCCGAGGTGTAGCCACCGGTGGCGGTGGTCACAGCACTGCGTAGTCCCTGCGCAGCCAGTCCGGCGAGACACTGCGCAACGACCGGACGGGGGCAGAGTGACCGCCCCGGTGTGAGCTGTGGTGGGGCCACCCCAGAGCCCACACCACGCGCGCTCACCGAGAACGAGGCACGATTCCTGGACCGCTCGCGGACGCGGTCGTGGACGGTCGAAGTACGCGTCAGCTGACCCGAAGACCGACCGCCAGCGTCAGTTCAAGGACCCGGTGTGGCGATGCGAGATCCGGAAACAGCTCCCGCAGCTGCGACATCCGGTACCGGACTGTCTGGGGATGGACGAACAACGCCGCCGCCACCTCGTCCCGCCTGCCCCGGTGCAGCAGCCACGCCCGCAACGTTTCCTCCAGCCGCCGTGCGGTCGCGACAGGCAAGGTCCGCAACGGTGCGAGGGCTCGGGCACGCAGGTCTGCGAACGCGTCCGCATCGGCGCTCAGCACCAGCTCAGGCAGGTGGTCCTCGGTGTCGCGAATATCAGAGGAGAGGGAGCGCGCTCGTACGGCTCGTGCGTACGAGGCGGACGCACGAGTCCATGGCCGGGCCGGGCCGACCACGGCGGTGCGGTCGGTCAGCTGCCGCAAGAGATGTGATCGGTCGGCATCGGGGACGAGCAACAGACCGGTGGCATCCGGCAGATCGTCGAGGACGAGGGTGCTCGGGTCGAGCGCGCGGTAGGCCGGCCGGGCCTGGGCGGCGGGCAGCAGGACCGCGGTCAGCGAAACCGGAGGCTGCCACCCGGCCCGTTGAACAGAGGCCAGCAGCACGTCCGGGCTCGCGCCGGCGAGGAGGTCGCGGGCCAGGTGTTCCAGGCGGCGCTCGTGGGCCCTTCCCCGGGCGGCCAGTTCGTCGGCGTGGCCCGCGGCGCTCGCGGCGGAGAGCTCGTCGATGTAGGCGAAGGTCAGCTCGGCGAACTTGGCGACCTCGGCGGCGGGCAGACCTGCGGGTACGGCACCCGCTGCCAGGCATCGCCAGGCCACGCGGGCGCCGACGCGGTAGGCGCTGAGCAGGGCGTCCATCGAACGGCCGTCGCGCACCTCGCCGCGGCCCAACTCGTAGGCTGCGTCACCGGCGTCACCGCCTGTGGCGTTCCCGCTCGCGAGGTCCAGGTAGTGCCCCAGGGCGGTACGGACGGCTCGGCGGATGGTGACGCCCATGTGGCCCGAAAGGGCGTTGGCGTAGGAAGGGACCTCGTCGATGATCGCCTGGACGACCTCGTCGGCGGTGGTCTTCAGCGCGGCCCGAAGTGCGGTGACCGTCGTCTCATCCAGGGCCAGTTCGCTGGCCTTCCGGATTGCATGGCTCACGTTTTGTTCCCTGCGAACAATTCAGTCGACCAGATTTACGTCCTGCGGTCAGGACTTTACGCCTTGAGGCGCAGCAAGCTGGAGTCATGACGAGTGCAGCCCTCCGCAGCAGGGCGTGGAAACTGCTGGAGATGGTCACGACGCCGCTGCTGCCGTCGGACTACCTCGACCTGGTCAGCCCGTTGCGTGCGGGCGCTGACCTGCGTGGGCGTATCGAGGCCGTGCACCCCGAGACGCGTGACGCCGCGACTGTCGTGATCAGGCCGGGACGGGGCTGGCGCGGCCACACGGCCGGTCAGTACGTGCGGATCGGGGTCGACGTCGACGGGGTGCGCCTGTGGCGTGCCTACTCCATCACCTCGCCGACAAGCCGCCAAGACGGCCGCGTCACGATCACCGTGAAGGCGATCCCGGGCGGCAAGGTCAGCAACCACCTTGTCCGCAGGGCGAATCCGGGCACGCTGATCCAGCTCGACCAGCCGACCGGTGACTTCGTGCTGCCGCAGGCCAAGCCCGCCAAGGTGCTCTACCTGACGGCCGGCAGCGGCATCACGCCCGTGATGGGCATGCTGCGCGACATCGAGTTCGCCGACGTCGTCATGGTCCACTGCGCGCCACAGCCGCAAGACGTGATCTTCCGCAACGAACTGCACGACCTGGTTGCGGACAAGAAGCTGCGGCTCACCGAGGTGCACACCGACACAGACGGCATGCTCGACATCGCCCATCTCGACGAACTCGTGCCCGACTGGGCAGAGCGCGAGACCTGGGCTTGCGGGCCCGCGGGCCTGCTCGACGCCGCCGAAGAGCACTGGACCGAGCACGGCGTACAAGAGCGCCTGCACACCGAACGCTTCCGCCCCAGCATCGTCGTCGCCGGTGACGGCGGCGAGGTCACGTTCAGCGTCACCGGCAAGAGCGTCGACGCGGACGGCGCCACGCCGTTGCTGGACATCGGTGAGGAGGCCGGCGTGCTCATGCCCTCCGGGTGCCGCATGGGCATCTGCTTCGGCTGCATCACGCCGCTGAAGGCGGGCGCCGTCCGCGACCTGCGCACCGGCGAGATCACCGGGGCCGAGCCGGGCGTCCTCATCCAGACCTGCGTGTCCGCCGCGGCGGGCCCCTGCGACATCGAACGGTAGGAGCACCTTGACCGCCATCGACCCCACCGCCCACCTGACCGCGGAGCATATCGAGGAGCTTGGCCGCGAGCTGGACGCGATCCGCGACGAGGTGATCGCCAGCCGCGGCGAGAAAGACGCCGCCTACATCCGTAAGGTCATCTCGGCGCAGCGCAAGCTCGAGCTGGTCAGCAGAGGCGTTCTGCTGTTCTCGATCTTCCCGCCCGCGTGGCTGCTCGGCACCGCCGGTCTGTCCGTGGCGAAGATCATGGACAACATGGAGATCGGCCACAACGTCCTGCACGGCCAGTGGGACTGGATGCGAGACCCGAAGATTCACTCCACCACCTGGGAGTGGGATCACGTCTCGCCGTCCGAGCAGTGGAAGCACTCGCACAACGAGCTGCACCACACGTACACCAACGTGATCGGCAAGGACAACGACCTCGGCTACGGCATCATGCGCGTCGACGAGGACCAGAAGTGGCACCCGTTCCACCTCGGCCAGCCGCTGTGGAACTTCATCAACGCCTGCTTCTTCGAGTACGGCATCGCAGCGTACGACCTGGAGCTCGGCAAGAACCTGCACAAGCGCCGCCGCAAACACCCGGAGTTCCGCGCGCGGGCCAAGGCCGTGGGCCGCAAGATCCGCAAGCAGGTGCTCAAGGACTACGTGATCCACCCGCTGCTGTCGGGCCCGTCGTTCCTCACCACGCTCGCCGCCACGTTCACCGCGAACCTGGTCCGCAACATCTGGTCCCACTCGGTGATCATGTGCGGGCACTTCCCCGAGGGCGTGCAGGTCTTCGAGCGCCGGTCGATCAAGGGCGAGACGCGCGGCCAGTGGTACCTGCGCCAGATGATGGGCTCGGCGAACATCAGCGGCAGCAGGGCCATGCACTTCATGACCGGCAACCTGTCGCACCAGATCGAGCACCACCTGTTCCCGGACCTGCCGAGCAACCGGTACGCCGAGGTCGCAGTGAAGGTGCGCGCGCTGTTCGAAAAGTACGAGCTGGAGTACGTCACCGGCCCGCTGCCCAAGCAGGTGGCCTCCGCGTGGCAGAAGGTCTTCCGGCTCTCACTGCCGAACAAGAAGTCCAAGGTCAAAACGCCGGACCGCGAGCAGGAGCCCGTCGCCGCCTGATTCCCGGTATTGGTTTCAGATCTCTCGGCCGTACCGGCGGCACCGCCGGGGACGAGACGCGTTCGCCGCCGATGGTTCGGGGAGCCGAAGAAGGAAATGGGGCCGCGCGGCCGTCGGCGGTACGGGAGTGTCCAATAGACGGCGGATCCGATGATCAAGGAGACGCCTGATGAGCGAGACCATCACGGAGCACGAGGCCGCGGAGGAGCCGGTCGTCGAGTCGGCCGCGGAGGCGGTCTCGGACGAGCAGTTGATCGCGATGCTGGTCGACCGAGCCCGCTCCGACGGGCTCCAGCTGACCGGGGAGGGCGGGCTACTGCAGCAGCTGACCAAGCGGGTACTCGAGTCCGCCCTGGAGGGTGAGATCACCGATCACGTCGGCTACGACAAGCACGACGCGGCAGGCAGGAACAGCGGCAACAGCCGGAACGGCACCCGCTTCAAGACGGTGCTGACCGACGTCGGCCTGGTCGAGGTGAAGGTGCCCCGCGACACCGCCGGCACCTTCGAACCGCAGATCGTCCGCAAGCGGCAGCGCCGTCTGACGGGCGTGGACGAGATGGTGCTTTCCCTGTCCGCGAAGGGCCTCACGCACGGGGAGATATCGGCTCATCTGGCCGAGGTGTACGGGGCAGAGGTGTCCAAGCAGACCATCACCACGATCACGGACAAGGTGATGGAGGGCATGGCGGAATGGCAGGCCCGCCCGCTGGATCGCGTCTACCCGGTCGTCTTCGTGGACGCCATCAACGTGAAGATTCGGGTTCTGTCGACGATCTTGTGATCCGGACGGTTCTGCTCATCGTGCGAGCAGGACGCGTTTGCGAAGGAGATCGAGGCTGGCCCGGCCGAACATCTGGCGCTTGAGCATCTTCAGCCGGTTGATGTTGCCCTCAACTGCGCCGGAGCTGTGGGGCAGGGACAGCCCGTTGCGGACGGCGTCGAAGTCGCGGCGGAGGTTGCGAGCGAAGCCTGTGAGCGGAGCCAGGCTGTCCTGTTCGACAGCGGCGATCCAGTCCTCGAGGCGGTCGCCGTGGCGTCCGGTCATCATCGCGGCGAACTTCCTGACATGACCGGTGAGCTGGTCCAGCTCGGGGTCGCGCTCGCGCAGACGGTGCAGGTTGTCGGCGTCCTTGTCCCGCAGGTGCTCGGGGTGGGTCATGATCCAGGAGGTGACCTCACGGACCGATGGAGGCTTGGGGCCCGTGGCAGGCGCGTGTCCGCGCCCGGTTCGGTAGCGCCGCAGGTGACGTTGGACTGCCAACTCGCCTCCGGAATAGCCAAGTTGTCGGATCTCGCGGTAGAGCTGTGTGGCGTTTCTGACGCCTTCGTTCCAGCGCCGGTGCAGGTAGTCGATGTACGGGTCGATGATGTGCGCCCGCTGCAGGCTCTTGGCCACGACATCGTCAGCGGAGCGGGCGCCCACCAGCTTGCGGACGGTGGCCTGGTGCAGCCCGAGTTTCCGGCCGATCGCCGCCTTCGACATCCCCTGTTCCCAGAGCTCGTGAGCGGCGGCATGCTGCTCCCGCAGCCGGGTCACGATCTTCAGCTCTTTCGGTGGCTGGACCACCTCGGGCTCCGTTTCCGGGTAGTCGGGTGCGTCTTCCTGCCCAGGAGGCGGTTCGGCAAGGCGGGAGTGATAGGCGTTGACCGTCTTCTCGACTGCCTGGCCGAGGTTGGCCCACAGGTGGTAGCGGTCGGCGACCTGCTCGGCCTGCGGTGCCCCGGCCCGTGCGCCCTCTGCGTAACCGCTCGAGCGGTCGCGGCAGATCACCTTCACCTCGGGGTGGTCTTGGAGCCAGGCAGCCAGATCCTCGCCGTCGCGGCCGTCATAGAGGTGCAGCGGTCGATGGGTGGCCATGTCGATCAATACCGTGCCGTAGTGGCGGCCCTTGCGGAAGGCGAAGTCGTCGACACCGAGTACCTCCACGTCGCCGATCTCCGGTTCGGGCAGGGCCCTAACCAGCCGCAGGAGAATGTCCTTGCCGACGGCGATGCCGGCCGCGGCCGCCAGGCGGGCTCCTGCCCGGCCGGCCAGGGCCAGCCCGATCTGCGTCAACAGCTGGCGCAGCAGAGGGGTGCAGCGGCTGTGCGGGGTGGTCAGTCCTGCGATCTGTTCGGCGAACGTCACCGCCGTGCAGGCGGTGTTCTCGCACCGGAAGCGGCGTACACATAACTCGATCACGACACCGAGACCGCACACGGCGACGTCCCGCAGCTTGCGTATGTATCGGCCGTGCACCCGCGACGAGCTATGACCGCACCGGCAGGCAACCGTCGTCGACCGCACTCGCGTCCTCAGTACCACCTTGTCCGGCCGTCGCTCGACCTCCTCGATCAGCAGCGCGGACAGATGCGGGAACAGCTCCGAGAGCACATCACGAGACCATGCAATTCATGATCGCGAACAGTCGGCGTAACTCGCTCAACCGTCCGGATCACAAGATCGTCGACAGAACCAAGATCCGCGATGGCAAGGTCGCCAACCGGCCCATCTACGTTGCGATGGCCGTCACGGTCGAGGGCACCCGGGACATTCTCGGGATCTGGGCCGGTGACGGCGGCGAGGGCGCCAAGCACTGGCTCCAGGTCTTCACCGAGCTGAAGAATCGCGGAGTTGAAGATGTCTTGATGCTCGTCTGCGACGGGCCGTAGGGCCTGCCGGACGCAGTCGAGACGGTCTGGCCCCGCACGGTCGTCCAAACGTGCATTGTTCACTTGATTCGCAACAGCATCCGGTACTGCGCCCGCCAGGACTGGGGCAAGGTCGCCAAGGACCTCAAACCCGTCTACACCGCTCCCAGCGAGGCGGCCGCGACCGAACGGTTCTTGGAGTTCTCCGAGAGGTGGGGCACCAAGTATCCGGCCGTGATCAAGCTGTGGTCCGACGCCTGGGCCGAGATGGTGCCCTTCTTGTCCTTCGATGTCGAGATCCGCAAGGTCATCTGCAGCACGAACGCGATTGAGAGTGTGAACGCCCGGATCCGCAAGGCGGTTCGAGCCCGCGGCCACTTCCCCTCGGAGGCCGCCGCATTGAAGTGCGTCTACATGGCACTGATGAGCCTGGACCCGACCGGCAAGGGCCGGCGCCGCTGGACGATGCGCTGGAAGGCACCCCTGAACGCCTTCCAGATCGCCTTCGACGGCCGCCTGACCCCCACCGACCAGCGATAATTCAAAAACCAAGATCAGCCGTTAAGTTGACACACCCCCCGTACTCAAGCCGCAGCAGGTCACTAACTGGATCATGTGGAACCCCCAGCACCTGCGCGACGACGAGGAACGTTAGCTGGGCGAAGTACTCAGCCGATGCCCGGAGCTCACTGCTGTCCGCAACCACGTGCATGCCTTCGCGCGGATGGTCTGCGACCTCGGGGGCCACAGACTGCCGGCATGGACAGACGCCGTTCACGCCGATGATCTTCCCGCGCTGCACGCCTTCGCCGACGGCCTCCGACGTGATCACCATGCTGTCACTGCGGGCCTCACGCTGCCCTGGAGTTCCGGCCCTGTCGAAGGCCACGTCAACCGGATCAAGATGCTGAAACGACAGATGTATGGACGAGCCGGTTTCCCACTACTACGCAAACGGGTCCTCCTGACCTGACCCAAACCACACTCTGTCACCCCGTCACGGAAATCTTGACAGAGCCAGTCACTGACTCCGCCGCGCGCCAGGACTTGGGGGCGTCGGGGCTGCACACCGGTGGTGCGGGTGCGCGGCCGGGGCTCCGGACGGGTGTCGATGGTGGGCATGACCTGCTACAAGCCTGGTGAACGGTCCCGGTTGTTCTACGCGGTCCGGGAATATACCGGGCGCAAGGACCAGCCGAAGGGCTTCGGCTGGCGCGACTTCCGCGACCTGATCGTGCGGGCCCGCATCCAGCTCGGCGGCCCGATCGTGCTGGTCTGGGACAACGTCCGGATGCACCTGACGAAGCCACTTCGCGAGTTCATCGACGCGAATGCCGAGTGGTTGACCGTCGTCCAGTTGCCCACTTACGCACCCGACCTCAACCCGACCGAAGGCGTCTGGTCTCTGGTCAAGCGGGACATCGGGAACCTCGCCGCTGCCAACCTCGGCGAGGTCACCCGTGCGGTCAAGCATCGGCTCAAGGGGCTCCAGTACCGGCCGGACGTGATCGACGGCTGCCTTGCCGGCACCAGCTTGACCCTGAGCACGTGATTCTCTCAACGAACGCGTGGCTCGTCCGGCGATCGGGGAGGATGTCAATCCCCAGATTTCGTAGAGACGTTGGTTATGCGGCCCGGTCTTGTTGATCGGGCCGAGCTCGCGCTTGTTGGATGATCCGTTCGAACTCGACGGGTGGTTGCCCGCTGGCCGCGCTGTGGCGTCGTTTGGTGTTGTAGAAGTCCGCGATCCAGGTGGCGGTCTTCAGTCGCGCCTCGGCGCGGGTGGCGAAACGGTGTCGGTGGACGTATTCGACCTTGAGGACCGAGTGGAACGACTCCGCGGCAGCGTTGTCCAGGGCGGAGCCGACACGGCCCATCGACTGCACCACGCCCCACCTGCCACAAAGCTGCCTGAATGCCTCGGAGTTGTACTCGGCGAGTTCAATTGGTCGTTGCAACACCGGGCTGTTGTAGTAAGCGTAGTTGCTCTTCGAAGACCTCGGCGGGTGTCCGCCAGCCGAGGGTCTTGCGGGGCCGGTTGTTGATCGCCATGGCGACGGCTTCGAGGTCCGTGGACGACCACCGGGACAGATCGGTGCCCTTCGGGAAGTACTGACGCAGCAGCCCGTTCGTGTTCTCGTTCGTCGGTCGTTGCCAGGGCGAGTGGGGATCGGCGAAGAACACCTTCGTCCCGGTATCGATGGCGAACTGGGCGTGGCCGGAGAGTTCCTTTCCGCGGTCCCAGGTGAGGGTTTTGCGTAGTTGCTCGGGCAGCTGCGTCATCGACGTCGTGAGCGCCGCGTTCATCGCGATCGCGCCATAGCCCCCGAGTGAGGTGCCGTTCTTCACTGGCGGCTTCTCGCCCCAGCCCTCGAGCCGAGGCAGGTGCACGAGGAGCGTGGAGCGGCTGCTGCGCTCGACGAGCGTGCCGATCGCGGAGCGACCCGTCCCGATGATCAAATCGCCTTCCCAGTGGCCGGGGACGGCGCGGTCCCCGGCCTCGGCGGGCCGTTCGCTGAGGATGACGTCCGCGGTGACATGCCCCTGCGGTTTGTTCTGTGACCGTGCACGGGGAGTCCGCAGCGCCCGGCCGGTGCGCAGGCACGTGACCAGTTCCCGCTTGAGCGCGCCACGGCCCTCGATGAACAGTGCCTGGTAGATGGCTTCGTGGCTGATGCGCATGGACTCATCATCGGGGAAGTCGGCATGGAGACGGTGTGAGATCTGCTCCGGGCTCCATGCCGTCGCCCATCGTCGGTCCTGCCGGTGCGGCTTGTTCAGCCCTTTCCATGCGGGCGTCCTGGGTCCGGGGACGATCGTGTTGTCGGGGCGGCGGACGCTGCCGGCGAGCCGGTCCTGCACGTACTCACGCAACCTGTCGTTGCCTGTGAGTTTCGCGGTCTTCGGGCGCTTGGCGGCCTGCTGTGCTTTCCACTGGGCGACCGTCGCGCGGTACTCGTGCTTGCCGCTGCGCGTGGCGGCGTTGCGGCGTAGTTCGCGAGAGATCGTTCCGGGGTCTCGCCCCAGGGCGCGGGCGATCTCGCGCACGCCCTTGTTCATCGCCCTGAGGATCGCGATCTCCTCGCGCTCCTCGAACGCGAGGTACCGGCCCGTGGGCTCGGCCAACGAGATCGGAGGCATGCCGCCAGCGTGACGAAACCACCTCGCACCCACCGGCCACGACACGCCGACGGCCAACGACGCCTCCACCGTCGTGACTCCCGTCGCGATCAGCCGCCAGAACTGGCGCTGCACGACTCGAGACGGATCAGGCCGCCCCGGCGAACGCCTCGCCGGCCGCAATGCACGATCAGCGCGCCACTGCCGACGCCGACCCTCCGGAACATCGCTGGTCTTCAAACTCCAGTCCGCCGTGGCCACGTCACACCTCCGAGATCAAAGTGTTGCGACGACCAGTTGAATCCACCCTCCGATCCGCGGTCGGTGTGGAAAATGACGCCGTCCACTTGGCCGCCTCTGGTCGCGATCGCCATCTGCAGGGCGGCGCTGACCAGCGTCGTGTCGTGCCGGTCGCCCATCGCATAGCCCAGGGCCCGGCGGGAGAACGCGTCGTGCACGCTCGCGAGGTAGAGCTTGCCCTCGTCGGTGTCGATCTCGGTCATGTCGCCCCACCACAAGATGTTCGGCGCGATCGCGTCGAACCTGCGCAGCACCAGGTCACGTGCCGTCTTCCGCTTCCCGGGACGGGTCAGCGAACGCCGGCGGCGTGGTGGCTTGCGGCCCTGCAGGCCGAGCTCGGCCATGATGTCGGCGACGGTGTTCTGCGATACCTGCCAGCCCTCCTCCCACAAGTCCAGCGTGATCCTCGGCGAGCCGTAGGTGCGGCCCGACCGGTCGAAGAAGTACGAGATCCGCTCGGCCAGCAGTGCCCGTCTGACCTCGCGTTTCGTCGGCTCGGACGGTCTGCGTCGCCACTTGTAGAACCACGCCTCCGACACCCCCAGGGCTCGACAGGAGGTGCGATGCGGAATCTTGAAATCGGTCCTCTGGTCGCTGATCACCCCGACGAGCGCCGCCGGGTCCGCAACAGCTACTTCACCCACAGGACCATGCAGCGTTTGAGGACATCACGCTCCATGACCAGCTCCTTGTTGTCCCGCTTGAGCTGGGCATTCTCCCGTCGCAACCGCGCAAGTTCCTCGCTCTCACCCGTCGGACCGGCCTTGCCGGCCGCCCGTGCCCTCGACACCCAGGTGGCCAGCGTCGTCTCGTTGATCCCGAGGTCCTTCGCGACCTGTGGGATCGGCTTGCTGGTCTCCGCGACGATCCGCACAGCCCCCTCACGGAACTCCGCGTCGAACTTCCGCCTCTTGCCCGCCATGACCCTCAACTTCCCCTGCAGTCACGGTCTCTACGCTACGAGGGGAAGGTCAAGGATGCAGCCCACACCAGCGCACGAAAGCGAGCGACGAGATGGCGGAGCCTGCCCCGGTGGACCTGATCCACCTCGCCGATGCGGAGGGGAACCGGTGCATCGTGCGCGTGACCGGACGCTTTACGCCAGGTGTGCTGACCGGCCACGACATCCTGCGCGCAGATGTGCTCGCCTCCGCGAGCTTCGTCGACGCCCGGCTAAACCTCTACCTCTTCCAGCAGGACCTGGACGCCTGGCAGCGGAAGCTGTGCGATTTGGTCCCGGGTCGGGAAGCCAGCATCGGTGGAGACCGTGGTCTGAGCCTCGTGCTCCGCATGCACGAGGATGGTTGGCTGTCGATCACGGTCGACGATCCGGACCGTCTCACGGCACTGTTGGGAATCCGACCCGAGGGGGACTGGGTCAACGAGCACCACGAGCGTCTGGAGCAGGTGCGGCTGGCCTGGCCTCGAGAAGTCATCGAGAGGACCCCAAGCGCTTACGAGTGGAGCCCCAACCGCAAGCGTTGAGCCTGTCCGTTCCATGCGACCGACATCACGAGTTCAAGTTCAGTACCTCAAGACGACATAGGAGGTCACGGGACACGTTTGTTCGTGCTTACAGACGCCGAATCTGTCCAGCCGAGCCGTCGCGGAGTGTCGGAAGACAGCCCGAACGGCCACGAGGCTCGCGGTCTCACGGTTCGACGGTGAGGACTTCTGTTTGGCGGATGACTCCGAGCGACGCCAGACTCTCGGCCGCGCACAGCCAGTCCGACGCACCGTCGACCGCGGTCTGGAGAATCTGGAAGGCCGCACCATGTTCGTGTTCCCCAGTGCATCGCTGCGCGCCACAGACCGCCTGTTGCCGCCGCCGCGGTACTGAGGGAGCACGCCGAAGTACTGCGGTAGGAGGCAAACGATCCCGGTGGCGTCGGGCATGGTCTCCATCGGTCCGGCGGCGCCGGCCAGCCGGCCCTCGTGCAGCACGGTGAGGAGAGGGCCGGTCTTCCCGGACTGCATCTGCGCGCGCAGGAACGCGAACCTCTCGGCAACCATGGCGGCGAACTCTTGGATGGCGCGGGCTCTTGACGACGCTGCCGCCGACAGCTCGTCTGGCGGCAGCGTCGAACCGCGCTGTACCGGTGAGGAGATGGCCTTGATTCTCGGCATCGCCCGCGCCCGTGGCCTGGCCCCCGCCACGCGGTTCAATGTCGAAGGCCTTACCACGGCTACCGGCGCACGCTGGTCGGAGAACACAGTCTCGAAGGTGCCTAGGCGCCTACTCGCAGCCTGAAGACGCCCGCCGAGTCGTCGTTCGGCAGGTACCACCCGTGCTCGCGATGCCTGGGGTCTGGTGGGTTCGGGTTCTCGCGGCTGGGCGAACTCGCCCACGCCGTCCCAGGGGTCGTCCTGCTCCTGCCACTGCGCCCTTTCCCGTTCCCGCCGTTCGGCGGCCGCCCGGCCTTCGGACAGATGTGGCTCGCCGTTACGGGCAGGTCTCCTCGAACTTGACAGCGCCGAGCGTCACAGGCTGCCCCTTGAGAGCAGTACCGGTGGCCGGCGACTGCGTGCACACCTTCCAGTTGCTCTCGACCAGGATCCAACGCCTCGCGTCGGAAGCGTCCTTGACCGTGAAGGACGTGCCCGGGTCGAGCGCGGCCCGCGCCGCCTTCACGGACCTTCCCGTGAAGTCCGGAATCTTCCCGCCCGCCGTGGACGGCGCCTTCACGTCTCTCGACGGGCATGTCTCGGTGAGCTTCACCGAACCGAAGTCCAGTGTCGTGTCGGTGCCGGCCGCCGTGCCGGCCTGCACGTTCTGCGAGCAGACCTTCCAGTCGCGGTCGAGGATCTGCATACGGTCCCGGCCGAGCGAGTCGTGCGACTTCAGCGAGTAGAAGCCCTGCTCCTGCGCCGCATCCTGCGCGGACTGCAGTCCCATGCCAACGAAGGTGGGCACCGCCTTACGCCCGGCCGCAGGGGGCTTGTCGTCCTTTGACGCTGACGTGGTGACGCCTGACGCCGGGGTGCTGGTGGCCTTGCCGCCTGCGGCGGTCGCGGTGACGGTGACGCGCGGTGCCGGCTTCGAAGACGCGGTGTTCTTCTGGTCGTTGCCGGAGGAGCCGATACCGACCCCGATGAACAGGATGACCAGGGCGGCCGGGATGACGATCCGCTTCCGCGCCCACTTCGGGCCGCTGGCCGGCTGCGGCGGCATCGGAGGCGGCGGCGGTACCTGGCCCCAGGCGGGCCCGGACGGCGGCGGCTGATTCTGCGACATGTGTCCCCCCAGGGAAGATCCGTGAGGGATGAACGTAACGGTGCAGGTGAGAAGTTTGTAAGAGCTGTGGAGGCGCAGTGATGAAACCGTGACGAAATGTGAACCTTCAACGAACAGAGCAGCCCGCCCGAAGCGGGGGTGGGGCTGCCTGCCGTATCAGGCCAGCTCGCGTGCCCGCTTCTCTGTACGTTCCAGCAACTCGCGGTCACCGTCACGCAGATCGTCGAGGGTCTGGGCGCTCAGCCTGGCAAGAAGGGTGCTGGCCTGCCGGGAGACGTCGCGGGTGCCGGGCGTCTCGAGCTGGTGGGAGCCGTTCAGTTCGGGCGGACGCCTGAAGATCAGCTCGTGCCGCAGTTCTCGAGAGGAGCGGTCTTCCAGCGCTTGGAGGAGGGTTTGCCTGGAGCCACGAACGGCGCATCTGTTTTCACGTGCGACAGACTGCCGGTGCTGCTCCGCTCCCACGCCTGGCCAGAACTGTCCGTGAAGACCAGAGTGAACCGTTCCGCGTTTGATCGAGACTCGATCTTTTGGAAGGATCGAGTCCGTTATGGCGAAGCAATACCCCAAGGAGCTCAAGGAGCGGGCCGTGCGTCTGGTCCTGGAGACTCGTGATCAGTACAAGACCGAGTCTGCGGCGATCCGCTCGATCGGGGCGAAGCTCGACATCGGGCCGGAGTCCCTTCGGAACTGGGTGCGTCAGGCTGAGGTCGACGCCGGTGCCCGGACCGGGACTACGACTGAGGAATCCGCCCAGCTCAAGGCCCTCAAGAAAGAGGTCGCCGAGCTGAAGCGGGCGAACGAGATCCTGAAGGCCGCAGCAAGTTTCTTCGCGGTCGAGCTCGACCGGCCACACACACGCTCGTAGCGTTCATCGACGAGCACCGGGACCGCTTCGGCGGAGTCGAGCCGATCTGCAGGACGCTCACCGAGCACGACTGCAGCATCCACCCGTCCACCTATTACGCCCACAAAAAGCGCCTGCCATCGGCCCGCTCACTGCGGGACGCGGAACTGGCACCGCTGATCGTCAGCATCTACCAGGACAACTACAGCGTCTACGGAGCCCGCAAGATCTGGGCCGAACTCAGACGCCAGGGCCATCAGGTAGCCCGGTGCACCGTCGAGCGACTGATGAAGGCCGAGGGCCTGGTCGGGGCGGTGCGCGGGAAGAAAGTCGTCACCACGGTGACGGACAGGGAGGCCGAGCGAGCCCCGGACCGGCTCAGCCGGCAGTTCGTGGCCAGTGCTCCCAACCGGGTATGGGTCGCGGACTTCACCTACGTGGCCACCTGGTCCGGCACCGTCTACGTCGCCTTCGTCGTCGACACCTTCTCCCGCCGGATCGTCGGCTGGTCCGCGGCGACGAACAAGCAGACCCCGCTGGTGCTGTCCGCACTGGAGGTGGGCCTGTGGCAGCGCGACCGGGCCGGAAACCCTGTTACCGCACGGGAGTTGATCCACCATTCCGATGCCGGATCCCAGTACACCAGCTTCCGTCTCGCTGCCCACCTGGCCGCCGAACAGATCGCCGCGTCCATCGGCACCGTCGGGGACGCCCTCGACAACGCCCTGATGGAATCGACCATCGGGCTCTACAAAACCGAGCTCATCAAGCCGCAGCGGCCCTGGAAAGCCCTGAGCGAAGTCGAGTTGGCCACCGCTGAGTATGTCGACTGGTACAACCACCGTCGACTCCACGGTGAGATAGGCCACGTCCCACCCGCCGAATACGAAACCACCCATTACCAGAACACACAAAAACCGCAGGTCACAGCCATAATCTAGAGTCTCTACCGAACCCGGAACGGTTCAAGGACATCTGCACTGCTGGGTCCGCGTCCTACGTCAAGGGCATCGACAGCCTGTGCGGGGGCCCGCCAGCCCTGCAGCGCGCCTGCTGCATTTCTTCGTCGCGAGAGTGCATGCCCGGCTGCATGAAGGACCCGGGGCCGCGCTCTTCCGAAGCGCGGCCTCTGCAGGACTCACGGTTCCCCGATGCGGGCTTCCGTCTGGAGGATGACTCCGAGCGACGCCAGGCCTTCTCCCGCGCAGAGCCAGTCCGAGGGACTGCCGACCGTGGTCTGGAGGATCTGGTAGGCCGCATCGTGTTCGTGTCCCCAGTTCATCGCTGCGCGCCACAGGGCCCTCCCGTATCCGCGGCCGCGGTGTTGCGGGAGGACGCCGAAGTACTGCGGTAGGAGGCGAACGGTCCCGGTGGCGTCGGGCATGGTCTCCATCGGACCGATGGCGCCGGCCACCCGGCCCTCGTGCACCACGGTGAGGACCGGGCCGGCCTTCCCGGATTGCATCTGCTCGTGCAGGAATTCGAACCCGTCCGCGGCCATCGCGTCGGCGAACTCCCCGAACCCGGCTCCCGGCGGCAGCCGGTGGGACTCTTGGACCGGGAGTCCGGGTGCCGGTCCAGGCCCGGCGGTGAAGTTCCTGAGCTGCACGCGGATTCCACCTTTGGCGAGCTCTTCGGGCCGGCCGGGGGCCAGGAACGATACGACCTGGGCCCGGACCGCGCTGTGTACGCGGGCGGCTGCAGGGCGAGGTCTGAGGCGGCGGCGATGCCCTCCGGGTCGGACGTATACACGTGGACGCGGACCGTACGGGCACTGCGGTCCACAAGTGTCGGCACGAGGGTACGCCGACGGCCGTGGCGGATCGCGTCGACCAGGACCTGCTCGGTCTTCCGGTCGGACCACCGGCGGTCCTTGTCGTGAGGAAGGAAGCGATCTGTCCCGGCGGCCTCCACCACAGCGTTGAACAGGTCGGGGAGCGGGTTGCCGGGGTGGACAGGGCCGAGGGTCGGTACGTACGGCACGGGCATCACCGGCTCTACCCAGTCCCAGCGAAAGCGCATGCCCGCACGCTACGCCCGCACGCCGGCCAGGACGTCGCGCACGCGGCCCGCGACGGTACGCCGGCTGGTTCCGCGGCGACGGGCCGCCCCACCGCGCTTTCACCTTTCAGCCACATATGATCGCGCCACGTGCGAACCTGTGGGGGGTACAGCTACATGCAAACGATCACCGAGCGCTACGGCAAGAAGCGCTCGACGATTTTCTTCGTCTGCTGCTTCGCCATCATCGGCGTGCTCGGCTTCATCAAGATCAACGGGGATGACGGGTCTCCTGACTGCGCGAGGCACTTTGACGCTATGCCGGACACCACCGTCGGAGGCCGTAACGCGATAGTGAATTGCATGGAAGCCGTTGAGAAGTGGTGCGCGTCGAGCCATTCAGAGGACCCGGTGGGGTGCGCGCGCAACGTCGAAATCGACGGCGACGATCGCAACGTCGGTAAGGAGTAAGGGGGTGCACGGGAGAAGGCGCAAGCGCTTCCGCGTGTGGGAGCACCTGTGTGTCTTGGAGGCCAACGGCGGCAACTGTGTGTATTGCGGCAACCCGGCCGAAGTAATGGACCACGTCATACCCTGGTCGCAAGGCGGCGCTGACGAACTGACAAACCTGGTCCCTGCCTGCAAGGCCTGCAATAACAGCAAGTGTGACAAGACCCCGATTATGTGGTACCTCGGTCGGCTCATGACTGACAATTGGGACGGTAGCGGCACGGTCCACAGCGGTGTTTCTTGGAACAGCAGTTGGGGACTGCGCGAGCTGTACATGAACCGACATGAAGAGGCGTTGGGCTGGCTAGACAAGATTGAAGAGGTCTTGGCTGAGATCGCTGACGAACGGCGCCGCTTGTGGTTCCGTGAGTCTACGATTTCGAGCTACCCGGCTGGTACGCAAGAGGTTTTTTAGTGGCGGAGGATCTACGGTCTGAGGATCGGAAGGGCTAAGGAAGGCGGCTGGGTTGCCGAAAGCCCTGAGAGCAGTTTGGAATACACCATGCAACTATTGAAGGAGTGGGAGATAGGTGGAGAACTTCAAGGTTGAGTGGGACGGCGCGGACGGCACACGGGTTCAGTCTGTGGTGTCCTACAGCAAGCGGGTTGCGGAGAAGCGTCGAGACGAGATGACGGCCGAGGCCAACGCCACCATCGTTGAGGTGCCGATCTTCAAGAAGAGAGGGAAAGGCTGAACTATGGGGAATCTTGGCGCGTATGAGGTCTTTTCGGCTGCGGCAAAGAAAGCGGGCGGTGTTGAAGCACTCCTCGGCACCATTAAAAAGGCCGCATTCACGAAGGGTGCCACTGCGGGGGCTGTAGGCGGTGGGTTGGTCGTCGGTACAGCTGTCATCGCGGCGACCCGTGCCCGAGAGGCGTACAAGGCTCGTCAGGCGAGAGCCGAAGCGGCAGAAGCGCAATTGAAGGACGCGATCCAGGACTCGTGAAATAAGAAAGAGCCTGCCCCCACGAAGGGGATCCGTACCTCGTCGGCGATGTGCTGAGCGCGCTGCGGGGGCTGGGGCGGACGAGCAGGTCACCGTCCTGCTGGCCCTCTGATCCCGCCGCGCACGCCATGCTCGACAATCCAAGCGAAGTCGCCGGGCTGCTGCGCGCTACGGGAGGCTCAGGCGCGCGAGCAGGTCACTGTTCTGCTGGCCCGCGACCCGGCCAGGCACACGGCCGTCGGAATCCAGTTTGCCGTCGAAGGTTAGATCGCTGTCCTGGCCCGGCGGCTCCCTGGCGCTGGACACTTCAGTCTGTCCCTCACGCTCGGAGGAAACCGGGAGGAATTCCGATTCGGACGTGAGCCTGATGGGAGCGCCGCTCCTCCGTGGACGCGGAATGACGTGGACTGATCCAATGCGGGCCCATGAGACAGGCAGCCACGGGGTACGCAGAATTCGTCCGCGGATGTCACGTCCACCAGCAGCCGTTCGGTGTCACCCTCACAGCGAGGCGTCCTCCTGTGCGTTGCACGGGAGGACGCCTCGCTGACGACCCTCACTCAGTTGCTGTCAAGCACCGTGATAGTCGCGCTGGGCCCTTCGACGATCCTGCGGTCGATCTCACCCTCAAACCCGCGCATTGCCCCCGGCGAGAACCCTTCGACGGGCACAGCCTGCCCGACCAACGACAGCACCGCTTCCCCAGCCGAGGAGTGTGGCAGGAGACCTACAAGCAACCTCTACGTATCAGGACCCTCTGACGGCGACGCGACTGCACAGCCACAACCGTACTGTTTTCCCGAGCGACCAATTGCGCTGTGCAGGTTTACGATCGCAGCTCACCACGGGAATCGAAAAACGATGAAGCCGTGTCGGCGAGATCAGCCAATTCGACATCAGCCAAAATCTCACCATCAGACGATGATTGCACAGAAAAGCGACCGTTACCCTGCGGTTCGATGCGTATCTCACCAGCATCCCTCTTAAAGGGATCAATAGCCAACCGCAAGACGTCGTGAGAGAAGAACGGAAACATGCCACTCAAGCGAGAGTTTGACCGCAGTGCGGCCAGCATCTCTTGAGAGATGCGGTTATCATCCGCCAAAAGGATACCCCAAGCGGTTTCCGCAGGTGCGCCGCACTCGTAACCTTCAGCCATTTTGGAAAACTCGATGAATGGAAAGCACTCACGCAGAGGCGCAAGAAGTACACCGCTCCGCCATGCGTCGATAACTTCTGCAACGTCTCCCAGAGTGGTCGTGCTCCCGTTTGCCCAGACGAAATCACCCTCGGCACTGTCCATGGAGATTGAAAAGGCTCTCCGGTTCAGGACCGTGCTAATTCTGATGAGTCCACGACTCGAAGCAGCCTCGGCAGTGCGATACACGCTGAGCCCTCGATCCGAGGCAGGTCGTACGTCTCCAAGGTCGAGACCACGGTCTTCCTCAAGGCGCCGAAGCGCCTGAGACAGACCACCATACGCCACTAGCTCTGGGTAGTACTTTGCGTCTGGAGCTTCAGCGAAGCTAGCCATCGACATATCCACGGCTCTCAGGCCTTTCCACGCTGTTCGTTACGATTCATCTGCAGGGCATCCGGTCTGGATCCGTCAGCTTCAGAAGGTTCGGGTTGGACGCCGGGAGGAAAGTCGGTACCATCCCCGTATGGCTCAGAAAATTGTTACCGTTTACACGGATGACCTCACGGGCGCAGAAACTGACGAGGTGCGTACGCACACCTTTTCCCTCGACGGCGTGAGTTATGAGATCGACTTGGTCTCGGACAACTATGACAAGCTGTTCGAGGCACTTGCCCCCTTCATCGAGAAGGGCCGTAAGACCGGTCGGGCGAGCGGAGCCGGTAGAGCACGTAAGGCGCCGGTCGACGGGCCGAGCTCTGAGGAGCTCCGGACCTGGGCCAGAGCCAACAATTACGAGGTCAACGACCGCGGTCGTGTCCCGGCCAGCATCCATGAGGCTTACCGCAAAGCCCACTGACTGCACATAATTCCCTCACCGAGACGCTCCCGGCCGTCCCCGGCCGGGAGCGCGGGCATTTCGCAGAGCGAAGTCAGCGGCGCATGACCCCGGCGCACTGCAAATTTTTCAGGCGATTGCGCCCCCAGCTGGCCTTTGAGCGGGCTGCGGGTCCGGGCTGCTGAGGCGATTGCTACTCGTCGAAAGGCTCTTGGTAGGGCTCGGCGAGCCGCTGTGCGAGATCCTCCAGCCACTTCTGGGCCCAGTGACGTAGTTCGGCGATCCCGGCGGAGTCCAATCCATACGCCTCGAACTCGGCATCACTGATCCATTCCAGGCTTTCCAGCCGGTCGTGGAGCTCCTGGAGGTCGAATTCTTCTGGGCGTCTGGCTGCGAGGTTTTCCAGCTGGGGGATGGTGTAGTGGTGGCGGGCGGCGTGGACGTCGATGGCGTCGCGGGCGAGACCGCGGTCTCCCAGAGCGCGTACTTTCGTCCCGATGAGGTCGTCCAGCACGGGTCCGACGTCCAGCATGACGGGAGGGCGCCAGAGGACTTCTTTGAGGAGATCCACTTCGCAGGTGGCTTCCGTGTCTGGGTCGGTGGCGAGGAATCGTGCCTTGAGCGGGGCCACGTCGATGACGGTGATGCGCCAGCCCCGGCTGCTGAGGGACTGGGTGATCTGGTCGATGATCTCGTGCATGGATGCCGGGTGCTCGGTGGCGAAGTCGAGGTCCTGGCTGGGCCGGTGCACGATGCCGTGCGCCTGGACCGCGTAGCCGCCCATCAGGGCGAGCCCGTAGGGGTGTCCGGCGGCAAGCGCGTCGGAGAGCAGGCGGCGATGATGGTCGGGCAGGCCGGACAGGGTCACGCTGCGGCCGCCGGCCGCAGCTGCGTGAAGCGGTCCTCCCAGGCGGTGCGTACGCCACGGCCCAGCATCTTGCGCAGGATGGGCCAGTGGGCTACCAGCAGCGCGGCGTCCAAGTAACGGGTGTAGTCCTCGTACCTGCCGTTGAGCAAAACGATCCGGTACATGCCCAGAAGCAGCTTCTCGTCGCCAAGATCGAACGCGCGCAGCCCGGACCACGCCAGATGCAGCGGAAGTTCCACGACGCCGCGGGTAGGACCGGTGAGTACAGCAAGATCACCAGGCAGCTGACCCTCGGCAGGAGCCCAGCGAGAAGAGACCGATACCCCCGATAGCCCTTCACCCATGGCCCCAGCCTCCCCGCTCCCTGTAACCGGCCCGCACAGAAGTCAGCCTAGTCTTTCGAAGCGATGGAGGTCGCGAGGCCGATCATCGTTACACGCCTACTCACCAGATCCGACTACCTTCCAGGGGCCGAATCGTTCTGGCGGGCCGCCACTACACACCGATTCGCACCCGGTGCATGATCCCGCAGATCACCTGCCGGTGATCCCGCACCCGTCCACAACGCCGGTTGCTGACCGGTGGGGAACGGCCGCAGCTGTTCCCCACCCGGGATCGCCTCAGACCACCGCGACCCCCACCGCGTCAACGACTCGGGTGGTACCGAGCAGTCTCATGATCGGCAGGGGCAGTTCCCAGGTGTGCTCGCCGTCCGCGTGCTCAGTTTTCAGGCGGCCAGCAGTCGCGGTCGACCAAGGGAAGCCCGAGGTACGCGCGCAGCCCAGCGTGAGTGGCCGGAAGCCCGTAGGTGGTGAGTTTCTCGCCGATGTCACCCGCGGTGTTCCACCAACCTTCGCTGAGGTCGGCGAGGGCGTACAGAAGCTGCTGCTGGGATCTGGGGAGGCTCGCGTACGGGGGACGGGGATCGGGCAGGGGGCTGGGGAACAGGTCCGGCAGGACCGCCTTCGCCTTACCGGTAGTTCGTTAAATCCGGTGGCGGTGTGGGTTGACGACTGGTCGGGTTGGTCGTAGGCCGGTGGTAGGAGTCAACTGCTCTGTTGGGGGCTGAGGATGACTGCTCGCCGTCCGTGTCCGCCCGCGCCCGGTCCGTTGGAGGAGTACGCGGCCCGGTTCGACGACCTCTTCTTCAGCCTGGCCCAGCGGCGGGGTTTTCGGGAGTATCTCACCGGGCTGCTGGCGCCGCGGGAGCGAAACAAGACGATCACCTGCCTGGCCGGGGCGGAGCCGGTGGCCGGTGCGGGGATGCCGGGGGTGCAGCGGCTGCAGTTCTTCCTGTCCGAGTCGCCCTGGGAAGCCGAACTGGTCAACGACCGGCGGCTTGAGCTGCTGCGTGAGGATGCGGCGACGGCTCCGCACGACGGCGGGGTCATCGTGATCGACGATTCCGGAGACCGCAAGGACGGCACGGCGACCGCGCACGTGGGCAGGCAGTGGCTGGGCCGGCTGGGCAAGACGGACAACGGCATCGTCACGGTGACCACGCTGTGGACCGACGGCCGCGTCTACTACCCGCTGCACGCGAGGCCCTACACCCCTGCCCACCACTTCACCCGCGGCCGCTGCGACCCGGCCTTCCGCACAAAACCGCAACTGTCAGCCGCCCTCGCGGCCCGGGGGAAGGAGGCGGGCTTCGGCTGCCGGGCGGTGATCGCCGACTGCGCCTACTCCGTCAGCGACGACTGGTATCTCGCACTGCGCGAGGCCGGCCTGGCCTACGTGGTGGCGCTCAAACCACACCGCGGCACCTGGGCCCGGGCCGACCAGCCGCATACCCCCATCGAAGCGGCACAGGCCCTGACCTGGCGCGATGCCAAGCGTCCCGGCGACTGGACACCCGTGGAGCGTCACTTCCGCGACGGGCACACCGAGACCTGGTGGGCCGCCGATGCCCGGCTGGGCGGCTACGGCCCCGACTCACCGTGCCGGCTGGTCGTGGCCACCACCGACCCGGCCCGGCTGCCCGAGAAGGCCACCTGGTATTTGGCCACCAACCTGCCCCACCCCGACGCACCCCACGCCTCCACCGGCCCGCACCAGCCGGCCGACCTCGCCGAGATCGTCCGCCTCTACGGCCTACGGCCGTGGATCGAGCAGAGCTACAAACAGATCAAGGACGAACTCGGCTGGGCCGACTTCCAAGTCCGCTCCGACCGCGCCATCCGCCGCCACCAGACCCTGGTCAACTGCGCCTTCTCCTTCTGCTGGGATCAATGGTTCGCCCCACCCGGACCGCTGGATGCCACCGCGCCGGACCCCTGTCCCGGGGAGGGACCAGAGAGGGGGACCAGACATACCCCTCCAGGCCCAACAGCCCTGTTGGCCCAGGGCCTTACGCGCCATCCGGTCCTGGCTCACCCCAGCCATCACCCTCACCCGCTGGTGGCAAGCATGGACGGACACGGACCCACCCCATGAACTCCAGGCCCTGATCGACGCGGTCACCACCGGACAGGGCATTGACCTCTACCTCCGGATTTAACGAACTACCGGTAAATGCTCTTTGTGACGTGCTGACGGACGGCAGGCAGGCGGCGACCGCGGCGCGTGAGGTGGGGGAGGGTGGAAGGGCCAGCAGGACGTCAGCGGTGTGGCCGTGGAAGTCGCCCTGGCTGTAGTCGGTTGCGGGGACAGGCGCAGGGGCCGCGGCCGCGGCAGCGAGTTCGGCTACGGCCCGGTCGAGGAGCGGACCGTCGAGTTCCGCGGCTGCGCCACGGGCGGTTTGGGCGATGGCGATGGCGGCCGCCCAGCGTACGAGGCCGTCCTCGGCATCCAGATCGTCGGCGAGGGTCCCCGGGAGAGCCGTCGTACCGAGGATGCCTACAGCTACAAGCGAGGTGGCCTTCGCGACGACATTCGCCTCGTGCGCAGCACGGCCAAGCAGGCGAGGTAGGGAAGTGTCCGCCAGTTCGGGAAACCAGGCCAGCAGGTAGGCGGTCCTGGTGCGGACCCGGGGATTCTCGTCATCCAAGAGATCGAGCAGGGCGGGAAGTTCGGCAAGGACGGCGTTGTACGAACGCATCGAAGAGTCACGGGCATCGACCGGATTCCCGGCCGCCACCCAGTCCCGGATGTCTTGTAGGTTCCGGCGCCGCTGCTCGTCCTGCTCGGTGGCCAGAGCCTCCTCGTACAGGGGGAGAAGCTTGTCGGAGGAGTTCTCGGCGGCCTCCGCGCGCCAAGCGGCGATGTCGGCCCCGTCGATGATCTCGCGCTCCTCGTCCCAGTTGACCGCAAGGCCGGTCAGGAGCTCCAACGCGTCCTCACGCGCCCGGTCCGGGCCGGCGAGAGCTATCCGGGCAAGGAACGGCACCGCGTACGGAGATGCCTGACAGCGACTGCCCTGGTGCGCGAGATGATCGAACAGGCTGCTGACGGCCTGCTGTCGTGCCAGCTCGTCGTCTCCGCACAGGGCGCGCAGTTGGCCGGGGACATCGGCGGCCGTCCCGTAGGCATGGTTCAGGTTCGACCACTCCACTTCGTCGAGGCCGGTCAGCAGGTCGTCGTCCGCAGTGATCACGGCCGCATGATGTCAGAGTCCTCCAGGCACCAAGCAGGACACAACAGCCCCGCGTCACAGAGAGGGCCGAAGAAGCGCATCCCCGCGCGCTACGCGCGCTCAACGACGAGGGGGGGTAGGTGAGCCGGTTGCCGTACAGGAGCCGTCGCGGTGTCCACTTGAGCCGATGAGACACCCGCGAGGACGGGAGACCTGGAGAACGCGCTGCGGCGCAAGGCCGGCATCTTTGGTGAGGTCGGACCTTCGGAGCCGCTCGGGCAGGGCGGGGGCCGGGCGACACAATGTCGCGCCGGCCCTCGCTCGGATACTCGAAGGCTTGCCGGCTCCCCGGGATCCGTTCGCGCGATGTCTCAGACGAAGGTGATGTCCCAGTGGACGCCGCCGCGCCTGGGGGTTTCGTAGACGTAGTCGAGGGTGATGCCGTTGAGGTTGCCGTACCAGCGGGGGTCGTTGCCGCGCGGGTTGCCCTTGTGCTGGGTGGTCTTGATCCAGCGGGTGAGGCAGGCCCCCTCGTGGTGGGTGCGCAGATCGAGCTTGTATCCGCGGGCGTGGGAGCGGGGGCCGGCACTGTGGCCGGACTCGGTGCCGCCGGTGATGGTGATCGTGCAGCGGCTGGCCCTCTTGAGTGCGATGACCCCCTGGATGGTGCGGGCACGTACGCCTTCGAGGGAGGTACGGCCGACGGGGCGCTGGATGCCGGCGGCGGCGAGCCGGGCGAGTGCCTGGCGTCAAGCGGGCGTGACTGGCGGGCGAGCTGGGAGTCGTGGCGGTGGCGATGGTGCCTGCGGTCAGCGGCGTCAAGGATGAGGCCGTGGCGGATGCCGGCGAGGCTCCGGGCAGGGCGAACACGCCCGCGAGCACGGCACCGACCGTCAGGTCCTTGATCATTTT
Source organism: Streptomyces sp. NBC_01571 (assembly GCF_026339875.1). Taxonomy (NCBI): domain Bacteria; kingdom Bacillati; phylum Actinomycetota; class Actinomycetes; order Kitasatosporales; family Streptomycetaceae; genus Streptomyces; species Streptomyces sp. NBC_01571. Next base: position 64,821 of record NZ_JAPEPZ010000003.1, on the reverse strand, counting down.
TCGCATGGCTTGATCAACGATCTTGAGCGGGGGAACGGTCACGCTGAACTGGGCCAGTCCACCCCAAATAGGGATGCCGCGTTGCACGCGGGGTGTCCTGGTACGGCCGTGGAAGTGCCCGGACCAGCGCCTGGGCTGGGAGCAGACGTCGGCCAGGAGCTTCAGGAGTCGGGAGCGGACGCGGTGGTCACGTGAATACGGCGTCGCGGGCGACCTCGGAGCCGACTTCCGCGATCAGCCCAGGTTCCGTCGGCCACCGGGGGGCCGACCACCTGGCCAGCGGGTCAGTGGATGCGGGCAGGTCGCCTGCTCTGGGTGTGGAGCAGGCGACCTACCTGGCCTCTGGGGCCTACTTGAACCAGTACTTGACGCCGTGGTGGTGGGAGCAGGTCCCCTGTGAGTGCCGCGAGTAGGACAGGGAAGCGTCCTTGCACTTCGCCGTCTCGGTCTTGTTCTTGGGCTTCTGATGGTGGGTCCAGCCGCACAGGCCGGTCGTGTGATGGACGCAGTGGTGTGAGGTGTTGGTGGACGGCAGCGCGGCCGCTGCCGAGGCGGCCGGTGCGCTGAAGACGAGGCCGGCGACAGCGACCACGACGGCCGAGGCGGCAAGACGTGCGTACAAGGAATCCCCCTTGAAATGGTGCGAGTTGCGCGATGAGTGTAGAGCGGTTTATGCAACCTTTTGGACGTTATGGGAAAGTTCCCTGCGGGTCGCCTGCAGGCGCCGCGGACCTCGCCGGCCGCAGGCTCCGGTCCGGACGGCGTCATGCAGCCGTACGGCGGCACGGCGAGGCGGGCGTGGCCTGGCACCCCGAGTCAGGGGCTGAGGCGTTGGCGCATGTCGAGGTAGCAGCGCAGTCGTACGCCGGGCTGTCCGGGGTCCCGGGTCGTGCGTTCCACCGAGGTGGCTGCCCACATTCCGGTCAGGGCCGCCTGGAAGGCGAAGGCGGTCTGGTCGTCGGCGGCTGCCACGTCGACCACGACCAGACCGGACTCCGATACGTGTACTTCGTTGATCGCTTCCACACCCGGCACGACGCACGGCCGCAGGCAGAGGGTTCTCCCGCCCGCGACAGTTCACCCGATCGGCCCACAGGGAGGGCCGGAGCGAGACGAACGTCCGCGGCGCACGACACCTACAGCGGGGGCTCCTGGGCAAACTCGCCCACGCCGCCCCAGGGGTCGTCCTGCTCCTGCCGCTGCGCCCTTTCCCGTTCCCGCCGTTCGGCGGCCGCCCGACCTTCTGCGATCGTGGGGATGGCGGCGAGGGCCTCGGCCGGACGGCCGTGCTGGATCAGCATGTCGGCCAAGTCGAGGTCGGCCAGATGGTGGGTGGATGAGCGCAGAAGCGCCAGGGCAGCTTCCAGTTGGCCGTCGCGCTCCAGCAGTCGCGCCAACGCGGTGTCCCACTCGCCGGGCTCCTCCTCGTTGAGGGCGATGGCCTGAGCGATGCCCTCCGGGCAGCGGCCCGCTTCGCCGAGCAGCCAGAGCCTCAGGTGCAGGACGCCATCCGGGTGTCCCTCGGCGTATGCGCCGGCGAACTCTTCCAGGAGTTCGAGGGCTCGGCCGGGGCGGCCGTCGTCGACGAGCAGTTCCAGCGCCCAATGGAGCAGGTTCCAGCAGTCGTAGTAGCCATACGTGGGCCGGCCGGTCTCGACGGCCTCGTCGATCCTGTCCTGGCGGACAAGGAGGTGTATCAGCGCCACACGGTCCTTCGGGTGATCGTGGGCTCCGATACGTTCGCGCAGCAGGGCCTCGGCCTCGGGCGCCCGCCCGGCGTCTTCCAGCGCTTTCGCATACACGTCGAAGGTGGCGTAGTGCTCGTCGGCGGCGAGGGCTCCCAGCTCCTCGATCAACCCCTGCCGGGCCAGGAGTTTCGCGTAATACTCCGGGAAGTTGAGCGGATGACGCCGGCCGGAGGCCATTTCGGTGCGCAGAACGTCGACGGCCTCGTCCGCACGCCCGGCGCGTTCCAGGACCTGGGCGATCCCAAGCAGCACCTGCCACCCGTCCAGCCGGCCCGTCGACTCGCCCTCTGCGCGCTCCGCCGCCCTGGTGAGGAGGTCCAGGACCTCGTCGTCCCGTCCCTGGCCCTCGGTCACCTTGATGAGGTGCGACAGCAGCCACGCCTCCCCGAGATGGGGCGTGAGCACCCCGATGGCCTCGTCGCACCGCCCGGCCATCACCGCAAGCTCGGCGTATCGCGCGCACGCGTGGCCGTTGGCCCTCTCGGCCGCGTCCGGGCGGACCATCGCGAGCGCCTCATCGCCCTCGCCCCGCCGGATCATGATCTCGGCGGTGGTCCACTCGGCGGCCCGCCAGCCGACATCGGTGAAAGGGACCAACAGCGCCAGCGCCCGCTCGAACTCCGCGGCCGCGCACAACTCACGCGCCGCCGCCTGCGCGCAGTTCCAGTCCCCGCGCTCCTGCGCCGCCTGGATCAACAGCTCCAACTGCCCCAGGTCGAGGAGGGTTCGCACCATCCGCGGGGATACGCCGCCGTGATGGCGCGCCTGCCAGTAGAGATCGTCGATGTTCACGCGCGCAGCCTACGAACCGCCACCGACAGCCCCCGTTGAAGAGAGCAACGCCCTGTCCAAGGCACGGCCGGGGCCGGACCGCGCGGCGCCCCACGCGTGTTGTCCACGTTCGTTTGCCGACACGCGGGACGGGTGGTGGACCTCATCCGAGGCGAGTCGCGACTGATGCTGGATTGCTGCGCGGCCGATCGAGCTGTTTAATGACCGACATGTCTCTCCCTGTATCGCACTAGAAGGTATGCCGACCGCACCGCGCCACTCGGCCGGGCGGTACCGCGATTCCTTCTGACCTCGTGCGTTGAACTCGGAGAATCCCCATGCCACGCCCTGCCGGGGGCGGCGCGTCCTATCGCGCCGCCCTCTCCCTCCCCCATGCCCGCGGCCTGTTCACCGCCGCCATCCTCGCCCGGCTCTGCTACGGCCTGCTGAGCCTCCCACTGCTGCTGACCCTGCGCGACGCCACCGGCTCCTACGCCGTGGCCGGGTCGGCGGCCGGACTGTTCGGCCTGATCTCCGCCCTGCTCGGACCGGCCCGGGCCCGGCTGGTCGAGCGCCGGCCCCGGGCGCTGATGCTGCTGGCAGCCGGCTACGCCGGGATGCTCGCGGTCATCGCCCTGACCGGCGAACTCGGCGCCGCACCCTGGCTCGTCTTCGCGCTTGCCGCGGTGGCCGGTCTGTTCCCGCCTCCGGTCGGACCGCTGATGCGATCCCTCTGGAGCGACCTTGCCGCCGACCCGCAGCAGCAGCAGTGCGCGCTCAGCCTGGACACCGTCTCTGAGTCCACAGTCTTCGCGGTCGGACCCACCCTGGGCGCGGTGCTGATCGGCGTCTGGTCCGCCCCGACGGCACTCGCCGTATGCGCGGGCCTGGTGCTCGTCGGCTTCTGCGCGCTGGCGCGAGCGCTGCGCCGCACGTCCTCCCGACCGCACTCTCGACCGCGGTCAGCCACCGACCCCGACCGGAACAACGGGGCAACGGGACAACGCCCGTTGCGCAGGACCGGTTTCCTCGGTCTGCTGCTGCTGGTTCTGGGCTCGGCCTGCGCCCTGGCCGTCGAGGAGATCGCCGCGGTGCCGCGCTGGGGTGCCGCAACGACCGGAGCGCTGCTGACGCTGTGCTCGGCCGGCGGGGTCGCCGGCGGACTACTGTACGGGCGCCGGGTCTGGCGGGCCGCCCCGGGACAGCGGCTGCTGGTCCTGGGCGCGACCGGGACCACCGCCCTCGCACTCCTCGCCGCCGCGCCGCTGCTCCCGGTCGCCGCAGCGGCCCTGTTCGCACTCGGAGCCTGCCTGGACATGCTGCTGATCACCGCGTACCTGCTGGTGGACCAGCTCTTCCCGGCCGGCACCCGGATGGAAGCCGGGGCCTGGGTGAACACCGCCTACAACCTGGGCTCCTCCCTGGGCTCAGCACTCGCCGGCGCCCTGCTGGACAGCCACGGCTCCGGGGCTGCTTTCACCGCCGCAACTGCGGCGGCCGGGTCCGGCGTACTCGCGGCAGCGGCGGGCGGACGCTGCTCGCGCCGTCGGCCACGCCGATCGCCGGCCCTGGTCGGGACCGGGTCAGCCGTGCACCACGGTGACCTCGCCGAGACCGAGCTCCTTGAGCCGATCGACAAATGATGCCGCGTCATCGGCGAGCACGGTGAAGCAGCCGGTCCGCCGGACGGCGGCGGGAGGAGATGGGCGGCATACCGCAGAGCGCGGGCCACTCGGGTGCGACGCACCCGCACGCACTGGGGTCAGCGGAGCGTATGCCAGATGCGGGTGACGCCTGGTGCGGACGTCAGGGTCATGATGGGAAGCGGGGACCATAACCAAACGCAACACCGTCGAACGGGCCATCAACCCTCTGAAAGGCTTCCGCGCCGTTGCCACACGCTACGAAAAGCGGGCCTATATCTATCTCGGCACCGTCACTCTCGCAGCACTCATCATCTGGCTCCGCACGTGTCCGAGAAACAGCGCCTGGGGGTCAACTGAGTTGCCTCATGGGATTGTTGTACCTTGTGTTGCGAGTGGGATTTCCGTACCGTGATCAAGCAATCCCTCAAACGCCGGGCTGAACGAACGGCCCCGCTCCGGGGGGAACGATCGCCCCTCGTGCCCGCCCCGCGGCGCGCGGGCGGCTGTCGCATGCACTGTGCTCGGGGAGGAAATACGTGATCCGCATCCGCACCACCATGACCGCTGGTGCCGCCTTCGTCGGCGCGCTCGCGCTTGCGCTGTCCGCCGCCAGTCCGGCCGCCGCCGCCGACGACTCCTGGCAGCAGGGGACCAGGACAAGCAACCCGGGCAGCGCTGCCCTCTGCGTGGGTTCGCCCGACAAGGCCAGGGTCTGCTTCAATCCGACCGGCGACAAGATCTACGTCTACGACGGTGACGCCGACAGCGCCTCCGCGGTCGCCGACTGGGAGAACTACAAGCACTGGAACGACACCAGCGTCTACCGGACCGGCCAGTGTGTGAACTCGGAGGGCGCCGGCACCTGGGTGGTGTGCAACAAGGACTTCTACGAGGACGGCCTGCTCCTCATGAGGGCCCGCACCTACGACCGCAGCGCCGGCCAGTGGACCGGCTCCTACGGCTACGAGTCCTTCAGCACCAGCTGATCTGATCCGTCTCCGGCAGACGCGTCCGGCCGCGCCCCGATCACTGGGCGCGGCCGGACGCGTCTGCCGGAGACGAACATCGTTGGCGGCTGCGCGGGTTCGATCGTGGAGGCCGGGATCTGCTTCTATCCGACCGGCGACAGGATCTACGTCTTCGACGGCGACGCCGACAGCGCTCCTGTGGAGGAGCTGCAGCACCTGGCGGCGGGAACCGCGCCGGTGGGAACAGGTTGCCGTACGCCACCGTGTCGCGCGTGCTGCGTGGTCAATCCCGACCGAGTCGCGATCTGCTGCTGGCACTCGTGGAGGCCTGCGGACGGGAGCCGTCGGCTGGGGCGAGGACTACGACGCCGTTCTTCCTGAACTTGACACGCAAACGAACTCGTCGCTGAGTTCCGAGGGCGTGAGAGTGGTGTCGGCTTTCCTGGTGCGACGGCGCCTTCTACGGCACCTGGCAACAACCACCGGACCTCACAACGGCCCCGCCGAGGACCAGCCACAGTGACCGACCACCCCCGCAAAGGCACCGTCGCAGCACCTGGCTCCCCCGACTTCGCCCTGCACGCCTTGGGCTGGCGCGCATTCCAGGACCTGCGTGCTTGCACTGCAGGACGAAGGGGCCGTCGGGGACGTCCTGGACGCCGATCGCGGGCCACCACCAGGTGCATGGCGTCCGCTGTGGCATACCCACTATTCGCCGACCGGCCGGCCGGGATATCCGCCGATTCTCGTGGTGTTCGACCCCGGCACCCGGCTGGGGGAGCAGGCGCTGAAGAACCGCATGAACCGCGTCCTGGACCTCACCCGGGACCACTGGACAGGCACGTACAAAGGGTTTGCCACCTACGGCAGCGAACAGCCGGACGGCTACTACGAGTACGACGACGCCATCCCGATCCTGTTCACCACTCTCGAGCGCATCCAGCGGTCGGGCCCGCTCGCTGAGGTGTGGTGGCGCTGCGGCCACCGCCGCTGGGAAACCCTCATCGACGCCCTGGACAACCCCAGGGACCACGGAGCCTGGCGCCGCCGTGGCGAGGAACGCCGCATAGCTCTGGAAGCCCAGATAGCGAAGGAGAGAGCGGAACGGACGGCCGCCGCCGACTGGTCCGCGCCCGCGCAGGAACCCGTACCCCCGCCGCCTCCCGCCTGCGACACCTGCGGCGAACCGCTCAGCGGAATGGGGCGGAACGATCCGTCCGCGCCGCCGGACGGACGCGCCTGCGAGGCCTGCCGCGCCATCCGTGCTGCGGGGCAGCCCACCGGACTGTTCAAAGCCCTCTTCGGCCGCCCCGACAAGTAGCCCCGGAGCGACAAAGCTTGGTAAGCCGAGCCCCGGGGCGGTCGGATCCGGGGCCCGGCTCGCGCGCCGTCCGGCGGGAGGTGGTCCGGCGCTGGCGTGTACAACCCGGCGATCGGACTTCGAGTCACGGCCCGCCCAAGCCGTCATCCGGTCGCCGTGTTCACCACGGCACGACCCGTCGGACGGCTCCTCGCGGTCGGACGGCTTCTCAGCTGCCCTTGTTGGTGGGTTTCTTTGTTTCCAGCGGGAGCTTGATGGCGTCCCGCACCAGGTCGAGGAAGCGTGGGTCGCTGACAATGGTCTGGAGTTCCCTGCCGGATACCGGGGAATCGACCTCGGCTTTCGGGTCCGACTCGACACGGAATGTGACGTGATGGTGTCGGCAGGAGAACTCGATCTGGGTGTGCACGAGCGGGACCGGATGGTCGGTCAGGCGGACCACCATTGCCTTAATGCCATTGGACAGCGTGACGTGCTCGCAGCCGCCTCGCGTGTTGTTGATGTACTTCAGGCAGGGACCCGGGCCGGGACCGCTTCGTGAGTAGTACGCGCTGAAGACGAGCGGGAAGACTTTGCCGTCTGCCGTCTGCCGTCTGCCGTCTGCCGTCTGCCGTCTGCCGTCTCGCCCCGATAGCTGCCCGCATTGGCGTAGGACGGCCGGACCAGGCCGACGCTGTCCGGCAAGAGCTCGTCAAGAACCCTTGCTGCCTTCTGCTGGAAATCCGCGCGCTGACGCGGCCCGGTGGCCGAGCGGCGGTTGGTGTTCAGTCCGAACGGGTCGGGGAAGGCAGCTGCTTGGGGCAGCTCATAGCCGCTCCTTGCCGATGATCAGATCGCCCTCCCAGTGGCCGGGGACAGCCCGGTCCTCCGCCTCGGCCGGACATTCGCTGATCATGACCATCGGCTCGATGAACCGCGAGCGTCGGTAGCTGGCCTGCCGCTGGGGTCTTCGGCTGGCTCGGCCTGAGCGCAGAGCACTGGCGAGTTCGCGCCGCAGTTGACCGCGACCCTGAACGTAAATGGCCTGATAGACAGTCTCGTGGACCACGCGCATCTCCGGCCGGTCGGGGAACGGGGTCACCTCACCCGTCCGGGACACCGTCAGTAGGCACCGTGCCGACGCAGGGAGCGGGGGCGGCCGTCGGGATCGGCGATGACCCGGTAGAGCGGGTTGGCCAGGGTCCGCGTGATGCGGGACAAGCGCGGCGGGTGGTAGGTGCGCAGCCGTCCCGACGGTCGCGGACCGTGGCGGCCGTCGTCGTGCCACGCGTCCAGAGCGGCGGCCGAGTCGGCGTAGGCCGCAAAGGCGCGGCCCGGGTCGCAGAGTGCAGCCGCTTCCCCGTACCCGTTGCGGTCAAGGTGTTCGAGATTCAACGACAACCGCAGCTCGCGCGCGAAGACGCGGGCGCCGTCACCCAGGCCGCCGGGGTCCATCGGTTCACGGGAGTCACGGGTTTCGTCGAGGACTGCGCAGCTGAGTTCCGAATCGTGCGTCCAGGAGCGCCGGTTGACGTTGTCGGACCCGACCGAGGCCCAGACGTCGTCGATGATGCAGACCTTGGCATGGACGTAAACGGGTGTCCCGGCGTGATTCTCCAGGCTGTAGACGGCCACCCGGTCGCCGCCGGCCCGTCGCAGGACTTCCAGGGCGCGGATCCGGCCCAGCAGGTTCATCGGTGTGCTGATCCGCCCCTCCTGGTCCGGCAGTGGCGGCAGGACGGCGATCATGCGCAGTCCCGGATGATCCGCGAGAGCCTTGGCGAACGGCTGGACGGCACTCTCCGACCACAAGTACTGGTCCTCGAGGTAGATCAGCCGGCGTGCCCGCCGCAGGGACTTCGTGTAGGCGCGGGCGATGCTGCGTTCACCGTCGGGAGCGAACGGATAGCCCTTGAGTCGGTTCGGGTAGGTGCGCAGGATCTGGACGGTCTGGGAACCGCGCGGACCCGGGTCGGGTTGCTGCACCGGGAGCGGATCCGCCCGCGTGTCCTCGTCCCGGAGTGCCGCCCACAACCGGCTGCGCGGGCTGCGACTGAGCGGAGCCGGGTCCGTCCACCGCTCACGGAACGTGGCCTCGACATCGCCGACGGCGGGCCCGCGCACCGCCAGCTGGATGTCGTGCCAGGGCGGACGGGAACCGTAGGCGTCGGCCATGGGTTGCGCCAGCGGGTCACCCTGATGAGCGGCGTCGTCCCGACGGCTGTGGCACAGATCGATGCCGCCGACGAAGGCGACGTCCCGCTCGGGCCGACCGGGGTGGCGCAGCACCACGAACTTTTGATGGTGCGAGCCGCCCGGCCGTACCCGCATGTCGAGCAGGCACTCGCCTCCCGCCTCCTCGATCTCCTCCCCCAGGTGGTAGTTCTCCTGTTCGCTGAACTGGAACCGATCCAGGTGCGAGCGCCACACCAGCCCCTTGACGACGACACCGCGGCGTGCGGCGTCGCACAACACATCTCCGATAGCGCTCTCCGGACCGTCCAATAGCTCGTCAGGGTCACCCCGCCAGTCCGTGAACATCAACACGTCGCCGGCCCGCTGCGCCCGCACGGCCGCGAGCAGCTCGGCGAAGTACACCGCCCCGTGTACCAGGGGGCGGACGTCGTTGCCCGTGGACCACGCCGCACCGTCGGCATGACGGCGGTCCACCCGCGACGCCGGATTCCCCCGCTGAGCGGAGGTGAGCAGCCAGTCGGCGCGTTCCACGTGACGGTCCTTCCAGTCAACGGCCCTTCCGGGATCTCCTGACAGATCCGGTACCCCATGAGCGCGTGACCACGCGATTCCTGCTCCGCCAGCCCTGCGAAGACCCAACAACCAGCGGACCCACCCGACCCAGACCCGTAACGCAACGGCATTGCGCCCAGGGTTGGGGTACGCCGGTCGTCGTCCGTCGACGTCTATGGGTGCCGCCCGAGCCGTACGACCTGGCCCGCACGCTGCGGGTGCTGCGGCGCGGCGCCGGTGACCCGACCTGCAGGCGGGAGACGGACGGCACGTGGTGGCGCACGTGCCGCACACCGCATGGCCCCGCCACCTGAAGATCACCGAGCACGTCAGCCCGGCTGACGGAGCCGTGATCGCCGGGGACGCCTGGGGACCGGGAGCCGATCGGACGCTGGATGCCCTCCCCGCCCTGCTGGGTGCCGACGACGACCCCGTCGCGTTCGTCCCCCGGCACCAGGTCGTCGCCCGGGCGCTCCGCAAGCACGCTGGCCTTCGCCTGCCGCGTACCGGTCTGGTCATGGACTCGCTCGGGCCGAACGTGCTGGAGCAGCGGATCACCACCGGCAGCGCCCACTACGCCTGGCGCCGTCTCCTCGCCCGCTACGGGGAACAGCCGCCCGGGCCCGCACTACACGGGATGCGGGTCATGCCCCCGCCGCAGGTGTGGCGGATGGTCCCGTCCTGGGAATGGCACCGCGCTGGCGTCGACGGCGCCCGAGCTGAGGCGATCCTGCGCGCCTGCCACCACGCCCCGCGTCTGGAGGAAGCCGCGGCCATGACGGTGCCCGACGCCCCAGCCCGTCTCCCGCTGATTCCCGGGTCGGCCCGTGGACCGTGGCGGAGGCTCTGCAGCGCGTCCTCGGCGCGCCGGACGCCCTCAACATCGGGGACCTCCATCTGCCCGTGCAGATCGGCTACGCCCTCGCCGGCCGGGACCGGTCCTCCGCCTCTCTCCACGCGAAGGAGAACTTCGTGGACACGCTGCCTGCCGGTCCGGTGCGCTACGACCCGCTGGACGCTGGCACGCTCGCCGGCTCGTATCCGGTGCTCGCGGAACTGCGCGCGCAGTCCCTGGTCTGGCACGACGGGATGGAGTGCTGGCTCATCGCCCGCTACGCCGACTGCGTCCGCGTGCTCCGTGACCACACGCTGTTCGCCCGGGACCCGCGGCGTCTCGGCCGGGCCGTTCCTGACGCGTCGTTGAGTGTGCAGGTCCTCGACCCGCCCCAACAGGCGCCGGCGCGCTCGCTGTTCGTGGCCGCCTTGCGCCAGCAAGACCTGCCCGCCCTCCAGCACCACGCCCGCCAGCTCGCCGCCTCCCGCCTGGGCTCTCACCGGGGAGCCGTCGTGAGGTGATGCACGAGCTCGCGCAGCCCATCGCGCTGGCCGCGATCGCCGATCTTCTCGGTGTCACGCCGCCGCCCGTCGAGGAGTGGGCGCAGGTGTCCGACACGATCATGCGGAGCATGGACGGCGGCCTGGACCCCGACCTGATCGAGCCCGGCCGCCTCGCCCACCAGCAGCTCAGCGACCTGGTCGCCTCCTGGTTCACCACCACCGGCCGGCCCAGACTGCTGGGGCACGGCCGCGCCCGACCGCAGAGGCGGCCCCCGAGTACGAGGCCTACGCGAGGCACACGGCCCGTGTGATATCCCAAGGCGGCTACAGCACCCTGACCGCGGCGATCGGCAACCTGTTCGACACCCTGGCACGTCGACCCGAAGGCTTGGCGATCCGATGGCCGTCCGGAATACTCCGGCTATGCGGAGAACATTCTGGTCAGTACTCGTCGGGGTCGTCCGCCACGTGCAGCCGGGTGTCAAGGTCTGCCGCCCAGGCGAGGGCCCACGCGCGTAGGTCGGCCAGGTGTTCGGAAGTGATGCCGTAGGCGTAGAAATCCTGGTCGTCCCACCATTCGGCGCCGACGAGATGGTCGCGCAGCTCGTGGAGGCTGAAGTCGGTGCGGGCGTGGCGGCGGCCGAGTGATTCCAGGTCGGCGGTGGTCCGGTGCTGAGCAGCGGCGTGTACGTCGATGAGGTCGCGGACCGCGCTGCGGTCGGCGAGGGCTCGGACCTTGGTTCCGATGACGTCGTCGAGGGAGAGAGCCAAGCCGAACTTGGTGTCGGCGGGCGGCGCCCAGAACGCCTCTTTGAGGATGTCGACCTCGCACTCCTCGCCGGTGGTGGGGTCGCTGACGATGAGGCGCCCTGACAGCGGGTCCGTCTCGATCTGCCGCACGGCCCAGCCGCGGTCGGTGAGGCCTGCGCTTACTGTTCGAATGATCTCGTCCATGGGAGCGGGATTCTCGGTGGCGACATCGAGATCCTGACTCAGGCGCTGGACCAGACCGTGGGCCTGGACGGCGTAGCCGCCCGTGATCACAAGCGGGTACGGCGTGCCAATGGTGAGTACGTCGGCCAGGAGCCGGCGGTGCAGGTCACTCAGGTTCATGCGGCGGTCGTTGCGGGGGCAGCGGTCAGCTCGGGGAACGCGCCTTCCCAGACGTCGCGGATGAGGCGACTGATCAGGGTGCGAAGGACCGGCCACTGGGCGATGAGCAGGTCGCGGTTGAGGAAGTCCACCACGTCTTGCTGCTGTCCCTCGGCCAGGACCGTTCGGTAAAGGCCCATCCGTGGGCGTGGGGAATTCACGTCGTAGGACCGTTGTCCCGACCACGCCACGTGCAGCGGAAGATCGACTGTGCCATGCGCGGGACCGCGCAGATCCTCTAGCCGGTCGGGCAGCCGCCGCATGTACCGGGCACGCAAGACCTCGCCAGCGTTGGGCACCGGGAAACGGGAGGACGACACAGTCATGTCCCTAGTATGGCTCGTCCCACCCCGGGCGGAGCGCCGCTGCGCGCGACCCGGTTCGATGTGGTTGCGCTGGGAAACTTCTGCCAGGACGGCCGCTGCCTTGTCGGCGGGCAGGCGTCCGAGGGCCATCACAATGCTTGTGGCCTGGTCCATCACCGCGCCCGCGCCTCGATCGTCGGTCGGCTGCCCGTTGTGAGACCACCGGTTCATGTTCTGCCCGGCGGTCAGCTGGCCCAGATCGCCAGCCTTCTCACCGCCTGGGCATCGTGCGGGGAACTCAACCTCGGAATCCGCATCGCCCTGGAGGAAGCCATCCAGAGCGAGCACCGGGCCACCAGGCGGGCCCTTTCCGCGGCCGAGTGAGCCTCTGGGGACAGCTATGGGTAAGACCGCCCTGATCGTCATCGACATGATCAACACCTACGACCATCCCGATGTCGACCTCCTGCTGCCCTCGGTCCACGAGGCGGTGCCGCACGCGGCTGCTCTCCTGCAACGAGCGCGCCGATCCGATGCGCCCGTCATCTACGTCAACGACAACTTCGGAGGATGGCGCTCCCACCACGGAGAACTGCTCGACAAGGCGCTCACCGGACAGCACGCGTCCCTCGTCGAACCACTGCGGCCCGACGATTCCTCCCTCTTCCTCATTAACTGATGGTTTCAGAATGAAGTTCGTTGTGAGGCTTGGCAGTTGGGTGTCGTGTCGGCAGGATCTGTTGGGTGTCTGCTGACCCCCGTGCTGCGCTGCGGGGCATCGTCTATGTGCTGTGCAAGAGCGTGAGCTGGCGGGACGTGCCTGCCGAACGGGTCGGATGTAGCGGTGTGACGGCCTGGCGGCGTCTGCGGGACTGGACCGAGGCCGGCGTCTGGCCGCAGTTGCACGAGGTGCTGCTGGCTGAGCTGCGGGCCGCGGGCTTGCTCGACATGGACGACGCTGCGATCGACGGCTCGCACGTCCGGGCCTTGAAAGGGGGGATCACGCCGGACCTTCGCCGGTCGACCGGGCCCGGTCCGGCAGCAAACACCATGTGATCGTCGATCGGCACGGCACTCCGTTGGTCGTGTCACTGGCCAGCGGAAATCGGCACGATGTCACCCAGCTCATGCCTCTGCTGGACGCTATACCTCACATCCGAGGGGTCCGTGGACGGCCAAGTCACCGGCCCGGCCGCCTGTTCGCCGACCGTGGCTACGACTACGACAAGTACCGCCGGTTGCTTCGAGCCCGCGGCATCACACCGAAGATCGCCCGCCGCGGCGCCCCACATGGATCCGGACTGGGCAAGACACGGTGGGTCGTCGAGCGGACTTTCGCCTGGCTCCACCAGTTCAAACGACTCCGGACCCGCTACGAGATACGCGCCGACCTCCACCTCGCACTGCTCCAACTCGCCTGCAGCATCATCTGCTTGAGACGACTACGAACCTCATTCTGAAACCATCAGTAAGAAGTTGATCTGGCTCCACTCGGTGGGCGATGGGCGGAGGCCGGGTGCGGGGCCTCATGGTGAGAGGGGTCCTGACGCGATCGGCCGAGCCGTGAAAGGCTCGGCGGATGGACGTCATCGCGCAGGCAATGTCCGCCATGATCCCCGGTGGGGTGAAGCGCGGTGAACTGGTTCGCAGAGGGCGCGTGTTGCGCTGGGTCGAGGCGGGTACCGGTGGCCCGACAGTGGTCCTGGACGCGGCTAGTGGCACACCCGCGCTGACCTGGACGCCGGTTCTATCCGCGCTTGCCGAGCACACCCGTGTCGTCGCTTATGACCGAGCCGGGCTCGGCGCGAGTGGTCCCGCGATGCCGGTCACGATCGACTCTGCGGTCGACGACCTGAGCGCGCTCTTATCCCATACGGGAAACGGGGCATGCGTCCTGGTCGGCCACAGCTGGGGCGGCATGCTGGCCCAACTCGTCGCCTGGGCCCACCCGAAGCTGATTGCGGGGCTGGTCCTCGTGGACCCTGCGCACGAGGACTTCCAGCCCTGGACCATCCGCGCAGCTGAAGCAGTGCTTACCTGGCCGTCCGTCCTAAGGAGGGCCTTGGGGTCAGCTGATCGTTCTCTTCGCGAGCAGGCCGCGCAGGAAGCGGGCAAACGGAGCGGCGATCCGCGCGTCCAGGGCCTGCTCGTCGAGGCAGAGATGGCCTGCAACGCGCACGAGTATCAAACGCGCACCAGCACTGCGGAGAGCCGGCTGCTCCGCACCCATGTCCCGGCTGTCCGGCGGCTACGTGCCTGCTCGCAGCTGCCCGACGTGCCGGTGGTCGTCCTGAGTGCGACCCGGGGTTTACCGAAGGGCCTGCGGACTCGGTGGACCTCGTTGCAAGCCCAGATCGCCGCCACGACCGTTCGAGGCGAGCACGTCGTGGTGTCCGACGCAGCCCATTACATACACGACAGCCAGCCTGAGGCCGTCACGACATCGGTGCTCACCGTTGTCGATCTCGCACGAGACGGGCAAGCCTCGCAATGAGGCATGGGCGCGCCGCTGCCCGCGCCGAAGCACACCGGGCCCGGGCCCGGCGCTGTGGCGGACGGGGGGCGGGAATTGCGGCGCCCTGTGCGTCAGGCCCGGGCCCGTCGGTCGGCGGTGCCAAGGAGTCTGTCGACCAGGAGTTGCGGGTAGCCGGTGGCCGGTAGGCCGATGCCGAAGATCGCCCGGATGTAGAAGGGCGCGATCAGCTGGTCGAGGATCTGCTCCAGCGGTGGCGGGTCCTCGCCCCGGGCTGTGGCCCGTTCGCGGATCTGCTCGATGGAGTGCATGCGGCGCAGGAAGTGCTGGGAGCGCTCGGTCTGGTCCTGGGTGCTGCTCGGCATGGACAGGATGACGGCGCGTACGAGGGCGCGTCCTTCGGGTGTGTGCATGCTCCGGGCGCTGGCTTCGGCCCAGGCGGTGAGGTCACCGCGCAGGCTGCCGGTGTCGTTCAGTGGCGAGTCGCGCTCGAGGCGGGTGGTGACCGTGTCGGCCAGCAGTGCGTCGAGGCTGCCCCAGCGCCGGTAGAGGCTGGTGTGGTTGACGCCGGAGCGCTGTGCGATCGCGGGGATGGTGAGGTCCTCGCCCTCCGGTTCCGAGAGGAGGTCGATGACCGCTTGGTGGACGGCTGCGCGGACCTGTTCGGGGCTTCTTCTGATGCGCGCGGCCGGTTGTTTCTGAGTCACGCCTCCATCATAAGCACAGATATTTGCTTCTGGTCGGGCCAGGGCCTACAGTCGACCCAGCAAGCACAAATCTGTGCTTGTGATCCGGGTCGGAGGAGACCGTCATGAAGCAGCTGCTGTTCCCGAACAACGCCCAGTTCTGGTACGAGACCCTGCGCTCGATGAGCCACATCGCCTACGGCGGCGCCGACTTCGGCGAGGTCGTCTCCACCGCCGCGCGGATCACCGAGGGCGACTACGACAGCTGGTACACCGAATGGTTCGCCACCGCCGGCCGGGTGTCCTCGGAAGCCGAGAAGGCTCTGGCGGCCGGCCACCCGATCAGCGCCCGCGACGGGTTCCTGCGTGCCTCGAACTACTACCGGTCGGCGGAGTTCTTCCTGCACAGCAAGGAGTGCGACCCGCGGCACGACCACGCCTACGACCGCTCCGTCGAGTGCTTCAGGGCCGCCGCCGCCCTCTACACCACCCCGCGCATCGAGCCGGTCCAGATCCCCTACGAGGGCACCACGCTGCCCGGCTACCTCTACCGGGCCGACGACTCGGGCACACCCCGTCCGACGGTGATCATGCACAACGGCTTCGACGGCACCGCGGAGGAGATGCACTTCTTCGGCGCGTCGGCCGCCA
The DNA here is from genome assembly GCF_026339875.1 of Streptomyces sp. NBC_01571. Lineage (NCBI taxonomy): Bacteria > Bacillati > Actinomycetota > Actinomycetes > Kitasatosporales > Streptomycetaceae > Streptomyces > Streptomyces sp. NBC_01571. The sequence continues at coordinate 49,035 of NZ_JAPEPZ010000003.1, read as the reverse complement.
TCGAGCGGGGCTACACCGTGCTCGTCTTCGACGGCCCCGGCATGCCCGGGCCGCGCCACCACCAGGGCCTGGTCTTCCGCCCCGACTGGGAGAACGTCATCACCCCAGTGATCGACTTCGCCGAGACGATCCCGGAGGTCGACAACAGCCGCATCGCACTGCTCGGTCTCAGCATGGGCGGCGTACTCGCCCCCCGGGCGGCCGCGTTCGAGCACCGGCTGGCCGCGCTGATAGCCGTCGACGGCCTCTACGACCTCGGCGAGCTCTCCGTACGCAACATCCCCGGCACCCGCGAGGAGGCCGAACGGCTCCTGCGCGCCGCGTCCGCCCCGGAACTCGACGCCGCCTTCGAACAGGCCATGGCCCACGACCCGATCGCGCGCTGGGCTGTCAACCACGGCATGTACGTCATGGGAGTCGACACTCCCCGCGCCTTCAACGCCTCCTACCTCGACTACATCCTCACCGGCGGCATCGCCGAAAAGATCCAGTGCCCCACCCTCGTCTGCGACGCCGAAGAGGACATCTTCTTCAAGGGCCAGCCCGAGCAGCTCTACGACCACCTGACCTGCCCCAAGACCCTCATGGAGTTCACCACGGAGGAAGGCGCCGGCGCCCACTGCCACCCCGGCGCGATGCGCCTGTCCATCGCCCGCATCTACAACTGGCTCGACGACACCCTCGCCGCCACCCGCCCCTGACGCCCACACCGCCAAGCACTGCCAGGCACCGCCAACGATCCCGCTGTCCGAACCAGCCCGAAGGACCCCACATGACCCGCACCGGCATCAAGGCCGCCCTCACCGACCTGCTCCTCAACGAGGACATCACCCTGACCGAGGCTGCCGAACGGCACTTCACCCCCGACTACCGCCAGCGCACCGACGGCGAATGGGCCGACCGCTCCCAGTTCCTCGACCACATCGCCCACCTGCGCACGCACCTCGCCGCAGGAGAGATCGAGGTCCATGAAGAGCTCTACGACGGAGACAAGTACGCCGACCGGCACACCTGCCACCTCACCAAGAAAGACGGCACGACCGTGAGCATGGAGGTCTACGTGTTCGCCGCCATAGCCCCCGACGGCCGCTTCCAGCGCATCGAGGAGACCACCTTGATGCTCAAGGGAACCGACGCCGACCGCAACCTCGGCAGCGCCCGCTGACCACCCCCACCGGGCTCGGGCGGTGCCGGCGTCAGAGTTGGGGGACGTACGGGGCGAGGCCGACGATGAGGATGGACCGTTCGCCCGGTCCGGGCCCGGAGCCCGCCCGGACCGGGCCGACGTAATGGCTGACCCTGTGGTCGTGGACGGCGTAGCCGTCCAGCGGGTCGGTGAGGGTGAACTCGGCGTGGATGTCCACCCACGGATCGTCGGGCTGCAGGCCTGCGCTGCCGGGGGTGGCGATGACGTTCTGCCCACCGGTGACGTTGGTACGGCTGATCAGGTGGGCGAAGGTGAACGTGCCGGCCGAACCCCCGTCCTGGTGCAAGCAGTCGGGGGTGGACACGGCGTTCTGGCCGGGACCGTCGACGCCGAGCCTGATCAGGTGGACACCGGCCCACAGCGGGCGGCTTCCCAGATTCCTCAGCGACAGGACCTGCTCGATGTCCCAGCGCAGGAGCCGCAGCAGCAGGGCGTTGCCACGCAGCACCTCGGGGATGCCGGGGAGCACCCGCCGGGTCCGCGGGTGCGCAGGGTCCTCCTCGCCCTGGAAGAAGTCGGTGACCGTGCCGTGAACGGGGTCGGGGGTTCCGGGAATCCAGGACAGTTCGTCCTTCCACGGCAGGTACACGGCATGGGAGTAGCGGCGAAACCGATGCGTTCCCGGGGCGTACGGGTCGGGCGGCAGAGCCGCGAAGACCTTCCGGATCCGGGCCAGGTCATCCTCGGCGGAGCCGGCCGGGATTCCGAGGCGTTCGGCGCCGTAGCGGACGAACCCGCGCTCCCGCAGACCGTCCATATTCCCAGTCTCAACCATCCGTACCCTCCCGCAGCTCGTGACCCAGCTCAGCATCTGACCTGCTGTACCTGTCCTCATTCGCCGACCAGTGGGGCGAGAGAGCCGCCCGTGCCAGGTTCGGCCCGGGGCCAGGACCCGGAGTGCTCGTGCATGGGGTGATGGTGCCTCACGTGCCGGAGAATCTTTGTGCTTGTTCTTCGATTGCGTGCTGGGCTGCTGTGGCGGGTTCGCGGGCGACGTTTTCGAGGGCGCCAGAGGGTTGTGGAGCGATGGTGCCCCACAACCAGGCCAGGAATATCACGCTGAGGACGGTGCCGATCGAGGCGCTGACGCACAGGCGGATGGTGGAGGCACGCTCGCGGCACCCGAGGAGGCTTCCGAGCGCCTCGACTTCGCTCTGCCTCGTCCGTCATGGCGCCAAGATACGGAGGCCGCCCAGGACACCTCGGCTCCGGGCTGGCGTCACCTGCTGGAGCTGATCGACGAGGTGCCGGAAGCTGACCCGCAGCACGGTGAGCACGCGCGCATTGTTCGGCAACTACAAGCTGCGACCGCCGTTCCCACAGTGATCCGCGTGTCAGCTCAGCGTGTGCACAGTGGACGAGACCGTGGTCCTGGCGCGATAGAGCAGCTGCGCGAGAAGCTCGACGAATCCGACTCGGGCTCGCGGATGCGGCCTGGACTGACTGAAGCAAGGCACGTCCTCTGGCGGCGCCCCGCCGCTCCGGGGCCGGGTCCGATGTGTCGTCCCAGCGGTTCAGATTGAGTCTCGGCTCTACGATGGGGTGACGACGGGTCGAACGTCTGGGCAGGGAAGCTGACGCCCCCGATGGGGAAATACGTGACCGTCGACACACGGCGGCAGGGAGATGCCGTTCTCAGCCGGGGAAGGGTCCGGGCGATCGCACAGGGAGTCGGCGTGCCCGGACACGCCGTCGGGCGGAACTCATCCTCCCGTTCCACAGCATCCGCCGTCCGACCGCACGAAACCTCTTGCCTGCCACCCCCTTGACCAGCATGACCGTTCGCGCGGGAACGCAGGCCCGGCCCGCCCCGAAGCTTCCAGGGCCCGGCCCCGGAGGCCTCACCCTTGCTCCGCAGGCCCGTTCAACGAGCGCGGCCTGCCACCGTCACTCCACACGGTCCACAGCGGTCCGCTTCGAGCCGCACCGCGACGCCGAGTTCACTGTCTGTCTCGTCATGCCTGGTCACTGGTGCTGCTCCTTCCGCTCGGCCGGTACCCCGGCCGTCCTCGGGTCGGCGCCGTGTGCCCTGGCCGGGCAGCCCTCACCGGTGCTGCTCCCGGGCGTCCCCGTGTCCGCCCGCGCTCCTGTGGACGGCCGAGCACCGTCGACGTCCTCGGCGCCGCAGTCCTCGACGGCGCCGGTGCGGCGCGCAGGTGCCCGGTCGGTGAGCTGATGGAGGTGGTCGATCCAGGCCTGCATGAAGGCTTCCGGCCCGTCCTGCTCGGCTCCGGGCAGCCGCAGCAATCCCTCCCCGGTGCCGGCCTGTTCGGCGAGGACCGACTCCAGCCACGCGGCAAGCGCGGCGATTTCGGGGGCGAGACACATGGTCAGGGCGTGCACGACGCCTGACGGGTTGATCATCAGGGGCACCATCTGGGCAGCGATCAGGGCGAACCCGGACTCCTCCAGGAGGGACCGCAGGCGGACGAGGGCGGGGTTTCCGGGCATGCCGAGACCGTGCATCAGGTACAGGCCGCCGATCCCGGCGAGCACGCGGGCGGCGTGGCGCGCGGCGGCCATCTCCCGGGCGCTGGCTGCCTCCAGCAGACCGAGCGGGTCGACGGACCCGGCCCGGATTCACCCGTCGAGCTCACCGGCCTCCTCGGCCGTCCGGGCGTTGGCGGCGACGTCGTTCCAGTCAACACCGGGCGTGAGGGTGGCGAGCGCGTCGACGAGGGCCTCGCCGCCGACCTCGCCGGCGCCCATGACGGCGGCCGCGGCCAGGCTCACCGCCCCGCGCCGCCGACGGCGGTCCTCGCCCTGGTCGTCCAGCTCGGCGGCCGGGTCCTCCAGGACCCGCCGCAACGCGTCGGGGTGCACGGGGCCGGTGTGTCCGCGGCCCATCATCCTCCCGGCCTCGGTGTAAAAGGCGTCCTGCTCGGCCTCGCCAGCAGCGGCCGCCGTCCGGGCGGCGACGACCAGACGATGCGCCGTCGAGCGACGCATCGCCCACACCAGGGCCTCTCGCGCGGCGGGCCAGGGAGGCTCCGGCACTGCCAACTGCCCGGGCAGGACAGGGCGTCCGGCCTCGGCGTACCAGGCGATCACCGTCCAGCGCAGATTCCGTCCCGCGCGTGCGTGCCGGCCGAGCGCCGCGGCGATCGCGACGGTCTCCTCGGCGAGCACGGACACTGAACCGCGCCCGCGCCCCAGCCACGCCCGCGTGTGCCCGGGCAGCAGTCCCGATCCGCGCCACCGCTCCAGCTGCGCCGCCGAAACGTGCAGGCCGATCGCCGCCAGGCCCTGAGCAGCTCCTGGTCCGCCCTACTCGGCTCTCCTCTTGCCACACCCCCATTTTAGAACCCCGCGAGGTACCAGGGAATGGCCGGCCGCGTACCCGCTGAACTGGGAAAACCACCAGTCCCCGGCAGGGGCCCGGAACACCGCCGTACACCCCCAGAAGGAGCAGCTCACCCATGCCCGAGCACCGCCGACATCTCCGCCCCACCCGACCCCGTCGTGCCCGGAGCCGGCCTGTCCGCACAGCCATCGCCGCAGCTACCGTGCTTCTCAGCGCCCCGGCCGGCCGCACCGCCCTCGCGTACGCAGGCGCGGGCCTTCTGCTGCTCCTCGCCCTCGCCGCCGTCCTCGCTCTCGGCGCTGCCTACGCCCCGGCCTCCGCCCACCGCACCGCCGCACGCCGCACCCTCCACCTCCTCCTGCGCCTCGCCCCGTGGTATCCCGACCACCCATGAGGCCCGTGCCGACAAGAGAAATGAGTGCACTCGCACCGGAACCCGACCTGCGGCTGTCCCCGCCGTCGGACGTGCGCACCCCGGCGGCGGGCCGAGAATCCTGGGGGAGTGCCAGGGGAGGGAGAGCCGTGCGCAGCGGCCTGTGAGCCGGACGACCTGCGCGCACCGCCGTCCCTACCCGGGCCGCCGACGAATGCCACCCGCCCCGGCCGATCGCTCCCGGGAACTCGGGTGAGGACACTGCCGCCCCGACTGCCGTGCTTCCGGCGTCGTCCACCGCCATCGCCGCACGCCAGGCCGCGCCACCGGCGCCCTCCCCGCTGACGATGCGGCGGCCTGGCGGCCGGGTCGCGGGAAGCGGCTGCAGCGCTGGGCGGGATGCAACGCACCCTGATCCGTGGACCCCACCCGCATATCCGTGCCCCCGCGGCTCCGGGTTTCGGCGAACTCCGAAGCCCCGAGGGGGATTTGTCCTACGGTGTAGCTCTGTTTCCGGGACGGCGACGGCGTCGCGGAGGGGAACTGCCGCGGCGCGTCGAGGGCGGTTCCTGCACCGGCCTTCCCGCCGCTGTGTCCGCGGTGGCGGGATCCTGGGGGTGAAGGGCAACGGTGAGTTCGATGAGCTGTTGGGCCGTCAGCGGCGCTGCGAGCTTGCCCTTACGGACCAGCCAGCGGAGCTGGCGCATGTGCGGTGGGCTGAGCCAGCGGAACACGCCGTTCACCACTTCCTTGCCGTGCCGGGTGATCAGCGCCGCGATGAGAGTGACCACCGCCGTCACGACCACTCCGCCCCAGCCGTGCCCGGCAGCGACAGCGGCTGTCGGACCCCCGGCCGCACCGCTCGCCAGCAACGTCGTCACCGAGGTCCTCATACCGTCCACTCCCCGCTGCGCCGCGCGCCACAGCGGCGCAACTGCGGGTCCTGACCTGCTGTGTGGATCATCGTCTTCTCCTCAGGCTCGGGGCCGTACGGAGGGGCAGGTCGGGGAGTTCACGTTTTTCCCGGGAGCCGGCCGGACTTTTTCCAAGATTCTTTCCGGGCCGCATGCCATAGGCGGGCCGTGGCCCGCTCTTCGGCTGCGCACACCGGGTGCGACCGGCTGGCCGCACCGCGAGAAGGGGACCGGCCTGTGCCCGAGACGATGAACCCGGCGGAGAGAGAAGACGCGGATGACGCGGCTCTGCTGGATGTGCTGGAGGAACTTCCCCGGCCCGCTGCCGAAACCCGTATCGGTATCTACGACCAGATCGTCCGCCGCCACCAGGACGCGATCGTCCGCCTGGTCGCCCGGGACATGGGCGACGACCTGGCCGCAACCCAGGACGTGGTCCAGGAGACCTTCACCGACGCCGTCGTCTACCTGGAGCGCCGTACGACCTTGCCGCCGCCCCGGCTGCTGGGCCCGTGGCTGCGCGGCGTGGCACGGAACCGGATAAAGGCCTACTGGCGCAAGCACCGTGAACGCCCAGCGGCGGACGAGAACGCGGTGGGGGAGCTGAGCGACCAAGAACGGGCCCGGGACGCGGCGATTGGCGACAGCCCGGAAAGAACAGCGGAGGCGCGACGCCTGATCGCTGAGGTCGAGGCGGCACTGAGCGAGGACGACCAGCAGCTCTTCCGCCTACGGTTCACCGAGGGACTGCGGCCCGCCGAGATCGCCGAACGGCTCGGCACGAACCCCTCCACCACCGGCAACCGCTGCAGCGAACTCACTGGGAAGGTCGGACGCTACTGCGGCCTGCTCCTCCTGGCGCGCGGCGACCGCGCGAACTGCCCAGGCCTGCGCGCCATCCTGGAGACACACGAAGAAGAACACGGCCTGAAATTCACCGCCGAACTGGCCAAGGCCGTACAACGGCACCTCGACACCTGCCCGAGCTGCGGCGACTGCGCCGTCTGCCGAGCCGAGAAGCGGGTCCTGCTCAGCCAAGCAGCCCCGGTCGTCTTCCCGCTGCTGCTCGCTCTCGCCCTGCGCCGCGAGATCGCTCACCGCATCAGGGAGGTCTGCTACAGCGGCTCCGCGCCCGGTGGCCCATCCTCTACGGCACTGCCGCAGTCCGCGCCCGCCACGCAGCACGTCCCGGCGCGGGCCGGCCGAGGATCACGGAGGAGGCGTCTGGCGGTGTCGGCGCTCACCGCCAGCGCACTGATCGCGGGTGTGGCCACCGTACGAGCCGTCTGGTCGGACGAGCCGCAGACAGCCGAGCCAGAGAACGTCCGGGTGGCGGCCGACATCCGCGACGCGATGCTCGCACAGGGACGTCTCAGCGCCGGCCTCGAGGCCCGCCGGGGCGGTGACACGGATTTCTTCGTCGGCAGTGCCCGTCTCGACATGCGCAGCCGGACCGCGGTCAACGCCGCCACCCACGTCCTGTACGACTACGGAGAAGGTCACCCCTGGTGGCCGCCGGAGATCGTGCTCATCGGGAACCGCGCCGTGGTCACACCCGACAAGGCGATGCCCACACAGGAGGGCGCGCAGAGAACCGTCTCTGACGCCATCACCGCAGCATCCGCCGCCACCGCAGGATCCGAGAACCTCGCTGTGAAAAACGCACTGGAGGCCCGATGGCTGGCCGAACCCGCAGATCTCCACGCGCTCCTCAACGACGCGACCGCCTTCGGCACCAAACAATCCGGCACCGCCCGCACGCTCACCGGCAGCACACCTCTGCGCGCCCTGGCCTCCGACACCGCTGTCGGCCGCTTCTACCGCCCCTACGCAGCCAAAAAGTCCAGCGGCCTCGTCCGTTTCACTCTGACCGTAGACGCCCGTGGCCTACCCAAGAAACTCGTCCTGCAGGTGCCTGCCACCCCCACGGTCAGCAAGGAGCTCTACGACCCGTTCACCGTGACCTACAGCGGCTGGGCCGGAGGCAAACCGATCACCGCACCGTCAGGACCTACACCGTCCCCGCAGTGGAGCGCATGAGGCCGTAATCCGCGCCGGCGGGGCCGTTGTCACGGCTGTCTGCGCGACCCCCGTGTGCGCTGTCCTGCGGGCCGGCCGTCCCATGGCGCGTGTCGTCAGACACGCGGCCGCTCCTTGTCGTCGAGTACCAGCAGGGCGTGCTCCTGGTGGACGTAGCGCAGCGAGTCTGTGTCCCAGGGTGGGTCTGCGGCCGCGACAGGCGTTCGGTGATGTCCTCGTGCTCCAGGCTGCCGTCGTGGAAAGCGACGGAGTCGGCCCGGATGAACCGGTCGTAGGCGGCCGCCCGGTCTTTGGTGCGTCCGTGGCGAACTATGACATAGGGGGTGGCGGAGGGGCAGCCTTGAGGGCCTGGCCGGCGGCGGGGATGAGCGGATCGGGCATGTGGCTTTGCCTACGAGAACGGGTTCTGGCTCTCTTTCCGTGACGCGCGCACGCTGAGTGACGGCTGCCGCTCGGATCAGGCTTCGGGAAGTTGCCTGAAAATAACCGGGGCCGATCTTGGTGTGGTCGACAGTGCGGCGTCGTGGAAGAGACCTCGCCCCGCCTGGAGGGCCTGCTGTTACCGTCCATCGCGGACGTGTCGGTGCTGTCGCTGGAGGTGAGCCACGAGGCGATACGCATCGACGTCTGCAGTACGGCGGCCGGGGCGGCATGCCCGGGCTGTGGGAGTGAGTCGACCCGGGTGCACAGCTCTTACCTGCGGTTTCCTGCGGATGTGCCGAGTGGGGGACGTCTGGTGGTCTTGCAACTGCGAGTTCGGCGGTTCTTCTGTCCGGAGTCTTCGTGTGCTCGGCGGACGTTCGTTGAGCAGTTGCCGGGGCTGACTCGGCGGCACAGCAGGTGGACGGAGCGGTTGCGGTCGACTCTCGCCGCGGTGGGTCTCGCCCTCGCCGGCCGGGCCGGTGCCCGCTTGGCGAGGGCCTTCGGGGTGTCCATCAGCCGCAGCGCGGTGTTGCGGCTGCTCGGTGCCTTGCCCGAGCCCGAGGTCCCGGCCCCGCGGGTGGTTGGTGTTGATGAGTACGCCACACGCAAAGGACGGGTCTACGGCACGGTGCTCGTCGACGTCGAGACGCGTCGGCCGGTGGATCTGCTGCCTGACCGGGAGGCGTCCAGCCTGGCCGCATGGCTGGCGAAGCGACCTGGGATCGAGATCGTCTGCCGGGACCGCGCGCCGTTCTTCGCGGAAGGCGCCACAGCCGGGGCGCCCCAGGCGACGCAGGTCGCCGACCGCTGGCATTTGTGGCACAACCTCGGGGAGGCTGCTGAGCGGGCTGTCGCCCGCCACCGCCAGTGCCTTCGCGTCCTGGTCCCCGACCGCGAGGGGAAGGCCGACGAACCGGCGCCGCCCGAGGAGAAGGCGGAATCTCCATGGCGGAGCGAGCGGTTCGCCAACCGTGTCCGAGCCAGGCACGCCACGGTCCACGCGCTGCTGGAAGCCGGTCACAGCCGCCGTTCCATCGGGCGCCGACTGAACATGACCCACCGCACCGTCAAGAGCCTCGCCGACGCTGCGAAGCCGGAAGACCTCTTTCGTGGTCAGTGGCAGCACAACAGGACCTCCGTCCTCGATGAGTACAAGCCCTACCTAGACGAACGCTGGGACGAGGGCTGCACCAACGCTTGGAAGCTCTGGGAGGAGATCGTTCCCTTGGGCTATCGAGGCAGCTACGGCCGGGTCAGCGCCTACCTGCGGGCGAAGCGGACCTCGCCACGGCCGGTCACCACGCAGCCGCCGGCACCCCGCATGGTGACGAGATGGATTCTCAGCCGACCCGAGACGCTGACCGAGACCGAACAGCTCCGGCTACAGGCCGTCCTGGCCAGCTGCCCCGAACTCGATGCCCTGACCGGTCACGTCCGGTCCTTCGCCCAGATGCTCACCGAGCGCCAGGGCGAACGGCTCCCGCAGTGGCTCGACGCCGTCCGCCAGGACGACCTGCCCAGCCTCCACACTCTCGCGGCCGGCATCGACCGGGACCGCGATGCCGTGATCGCCGGACTCACCCTGCCCTGGAGCTCCGGCGTCGTCGAAGGACACGTCAACCGGATCAAGATGCTCAAGCGCCAGATGTTCGGACGTGCCGGCTTCGCACTGCTCCGCAAGCGAGTCCTGCTGGCTCACTGATCGATGTCAGATGCGCGCGATAGCTTCCCGACATGGGTGTGTATCTGGTGAGCGTCGGCGCGGAGGAATGGTTCGGTGACGAGGAGGACGGATGGGGTGAAGTTGCTTCGGCACTCGATGCTGAACTCAAGCGGCGGGGTCTGCCGCCCTACGAGGACGTCCCCGCCGAGACAGCCTTCGCACCTGGCTCAGGACAAGCCTTCGAGGAAAAGCTGACCCCCGATATGACCGGGTTTCTCACCTTGTGTCAGACGCACCTGTCACGGGAGGAATCGGAGATCCTCTGCGGCTGGACCGTGCTCGTGCCCTTCTCGCTCGATGAGGAGATCTGGTTGCCCATCGAATCCGACGACCACGAGTCCATGGTGGCCGGCGCTCCTCAGGTACTACCACTCGCTGAGAAGCTGGCGGCAGCCATCGATCTTCCAGCCGAAACCCCGGCAACATGCGACAACCTCGACCTGAGCACATGGTTCAGGCACCAAGCAAAGGAACTGGCCACTACTCGAACAGGACCGTGGACCAAGGACCTGGACACAGCCTTCTACGTCGCACTGTTCCTGCGCGCTGCACAGCACTCAATCCGGCGCGGTTGCCCCGTCGTCTGCACCTGAGGCCCCCCTCGGTCCCACTGGTCTCCCAGCAAAGATCACCCACCGTACACGCGTCACGGAAAGCGATCCAGGACCCGCTCTCGTGCACAATGCCAGCTAGCCCAGCCGCTCCGTGCGCATTGCGTATCACAAGACAACAGACCTCTGGCCGGCCCTGCGCGTCCGGTTCCGTCCGGCACGGACGGGTGCGACGAGGCCGACCGGGACGCATCGCGAGGGCAGCGGCTCGTTGGTATCAGAACTCCTAACTCAATGCCCGCGTTCGGCCGAGTGCTGATGCGCGTGCATGATGCCGAAAGTCGATGCGGGAGTGGGGGAGCGGTCGTGGCAGAGGGCAGCACTGTGGATCTCATCCGTCTGGCCGATGGGGAGAGCAGTCTTGAGGTTCGCGTTCTGGGCCGGACGATGCCGGGGGTGTTGACCTTGCACGACTACCTTGATGCGGAGATCGTCGTCACGAGCGGGTTCGCCCAGGGACGTCTTGATGTGTGTCTGGCTCCGGACGACTTGGACAGCTGGGCGCAGGTCCTGGGAGAGCTCGCAGCCGGGCGGGGTGCCGTCTGGATGGATGACGGGCGCAGCCCCGAGATCCGGTTCGAGCCGTCCGGTCACGACGGGGTTGCTGTGTTCGTCGTGAGGGACCCGGCCGCATCGGGGACATCCGTCCGTGTCCCGGTGCGCTTGGCCGGCGGATGGGTCGATGAGCATCACTGAGGTGATCCCCGTGGTGTGGACACACCTGACAATGGATTTTGTTGATCCTGGAAGGTGTAGATCTCTGTGGCACGGCCCTCGAAGTACAGTGCGGAGTTCCGGTCCGACGCGATCGCGTTGTGGCGGGCTTCGGCCGGCAGGCGGACGTTCAAGGACGTCGCAGCCGATCTGAACGTCAACCCCGAGACGCTACGGACCTGGGTACGTGACGCCGACGGCTGTCCGGCCCCTGCTGGCGCGTCGCAGGACATCGAGGCTGAGTTGGCCCGGCTGCGGGCGGAGAACGCGCGGCTGGCCAAGGCGGAGAAGGAATGGCAGCTGGAGCGGGAGATCCTGCGTCGGGCAGCGGCGTATTTCGCCCAGGAGATGAAGTGAAGACCGCCGCTTGGGACTTCGTCTCCGCCCATGCCGAGGGGTTCGGCATCAAGCGGATATGCCGGGTGCTGGAGGTCTCCCGCTCGGGCTACTACCGGTGGATCGCCGGCGCCGAGGCGCGGGCGGGGCGGCAGGCCGCCGAGGACGTGCTGGTCGAGGAGATCCGCGAAATTCATGCCGAACACCGCGGGAACTACGGCGCGCTTCGAGTCCATGCCGAACTGCGCGGCTTCGGCCACACGGTCAACCGCAAGCGCGTGGCCAGGTTGATGCGCAAGCACGGCATCGTCGGCCGTCACCTGCGCAAGAAGAAGCGCACCACGATCCCGGACCGCCTCGCGCCGCCGGTGGCAGACCTGGTCCAGCGGGACTTCACCGCCAGTACGCTGGACGAGAAGTGGTGCGGCGACATCACATATATGCAGGTCGGAGCTGCGTGGCTCTACCTGGCCTGCGTCATCGACATCCGTTCGCGCCGGGTACTCGGTTACTCGATGGCCCCGCACATGCGGGCCGAGCTCGTCATCGACGCGCTCCAGGCCGCGGTCGCGGCCCGCGGCGGTGACGTCACCGGGGTGATCTTCCACGCGGACAGGGGCTCGCAGTACACGTCCGCCGCGTTCGCCCAGGTCTGCGACCGGTACGGCATCCGCAGGAGCATGGGCAGGGTCGGCTCGAGCTATGACAACGCCCTCGCCGAGAGTTTCTGGCAGGGACTGAAGCGAGAGACGATGCACGGGAAGCTGTTCTTGACGATGCCGCAGGCGAGGCTGGAGATCTTCCAGTGGCTCACCTACTACAACGCCCGACGCCGACACAGCGCGCTGGGTTACCTCTCCCCGATGGAGTTCGAACAGCAGCACCACCAGACAGCTAGACTCCAACTCGCAGCATGAACCCCTGTGTCCACACTCCGGGGGTCACCTCAGGCGAGCGGAGTCCCCTTCACGGTGGACACGGCCAAGGCTGGGCCCGCATATCTACGCCACCGTGAACGCTTCGGCTGCCCCACCACAACGGCTTCCAGCTCGAACAGACCGGGTTCCGGCATCGGTCCTCCTTCCCCCGCCACGGCTTCCCCTCGACCGATTACGTCCACTGTGACTGAGAACCTGCCCGACTCCCATCCCTCGGGCGGACATCGACGCCAACGGTTATGGCGCAGTCGACCTGGGGCCTTACACACACTCTTCCCTGCCTGGGGCAGGTCGCCCTGGGCTTGGGCCACCCGTCGTTGTGCGGTCTGAAGGGCTGCGCACGGCTCGGGGCGAAGCCGTCCGTCATCCGGCCGCTCTGTTCAGCGCGGCGCGCTCACATGGCCGGTGTCACGATGCTGATGGGTGTCCCGGTACGCACCGGACCGGGACACCCGACGCCGGGCGCGGCCTTCCCGCTCGAGCGCAAGCCCGCGCCCGCCCGACGCAGACCCCGCCAGCGTCACGGATCGGGTCATCATCCCAAGCTCGTCGAGTTCCGCACACACGTTCCGCGGTGAGTTTGCTGGCCCTGCGGCGGGTGTTGTCGAGGGACGCTCCGAACGCCCGCGACGTCTTTCACCGTCTTCCTGGGGACTTGTAGGTGGCCTTCGCGGGCGTGGAACTGGCGGGCGGCGGCGAGGTTGGCTGCCCACCGGTCGTCCTGGGTCCGCCGGGCCGGGGCGAAGGCCGGTGTCAACGCCGTTCAGACCGGCAGCTTGGGCGAAGGGCTCCAGCGCGTGTGATGCGCCGGAGCCTCTCGTGGACAGCAGCGCGAGTCAGGTCAGTAGGCGATCGATCCCTTGGTGCTGAACTGGAATTGCACTATGAATCTGGTGCCGTCCTTGACGTCGGTGGCTGCCAGACTCCAGGTTCCGACCGTGATGTCGCGGTAGGCATTGCAGTAGGAGCTGCCGCTCGTGGGGTAGAAGCAGGTGCGCACGGGCACGAAGTCGAACCCGCCGCCGGCTGCGATGGACGGCTTGACGTTGATGTCGTTGCAGTTGGACGTGGCGTAGGCATAACCGGATGCGGGCCACACGTATTCGTTCCCGTTGTCGACGGGATTGAAGCTCTTGGCAGTACCCAGGCATGTTGCTGCGCTGGCTGGCGTGGTGGTCATGGCAGTGAGCCCACCAGCCGCCAGAGTCGCGGCCGCCAGGGTTGCGAGGATCCGACGTGCTGACATGTGCGTTCCCCTCTCGATTCGTCTCCGGCGCACCCGTTCCCGCCGGCACCTCGAAGATCAGGCGGCATTATGTCGTGGACACGATCGTTTGGAGAAGAGTTAGATTCAGCCGCTGTCGACGGGTCGGCTCTCGGAAGTCGGCGCGACCTCCGGCGCTGCTCTTGCCGCAGGTGCAAGGCACTGACCATGGGTTGACTGCCGGACTGCGGTTGCCGCAGGCCGACCTGCCCATGGACGATCAGGGGAGAACGAGCGCCGACTTCCTTGGCGGCGGTCGAGTTGGAGCTGGCCGGTCACGAACAACGTGAGCGGGCCGGGGGCCGTCGCCGCCGCGCGCAGCCGGGTCAGGACGGCCTGCGGCTCCAGGGGATCGGCCAGTTCGACCACGTTCGCCGTGTCCGTGCCGGACAGCACCGCAGGTGAGACGGCCGCGAGTACGGGGGAGCACGGACGCCGCGTCCACCAGACACCCCTTGCCCACCGGCGAGGCCGCGAGGACCTTGATGGCGGACGCCGGCACCTCCCGAGGGGCCAACCTCCTCGCTGACCTGGGCGTCGACCAGCGCGACCCGGCAGAGCGCCGTGGGCTCATCGACAGCTGGCTCCAGCAGATCAGCCTGGACTCCGGCCTGCTCGGTATGGAGAAGGTTCTGGAGCACCTCCACAGCACCTCCTCTGAGCCCCCCTCATCGCCCAGGGCCGAGAGTGGTACGACCGGGCCGCTACTGCACCCGATGTTCTCGCCCAGCATCCGGACGTCATCGCTGCGGCGGCCGAACGCAGCGACGAGGCGCTGTTCAACGAAACGGTCAACTACGCCGCCTCATACGCCTACGAGCGCATCAACGAAAACGTGCACCTTCTACGACGACTACGACCAGTTCTGCGGCCCCCGAGCCAACCACGAGCCAGCCGACATGGGCGAGAGCTTCGATTTCGACAACGCCTCGGAGATGCATGCCCGCCTTCCCAGGCTGGCGCAGCTCTTCCTTGACCCCGGAGACGACTGAGTTCGCGGAGCCTCCGCACCGCCAAGTTCAGAGAACGAGACCCCAGACCTCTTCGGCCCGGGGTCTCTCTGCGCTCTGTGGGGATCTCCGGCCGGTTCAACGATCCGTCGGCCAGGAGCATCACGCCCACTGGACACCGGGTTCCCGCAGAACATGCCAAGCAGCGTGTGCAGAATCCCGAGGTCGGAGCCTGACGGTGATCTCCGTCAGGCTCCGACCGTTGTCAGTGGCCGGGCGGAGAATCACCGGATGGATCATGAACTGGCGGAGGCCGGCGAGTCCGAGATCCTCGCCGCTTCCTTACGCACGTACCTGTTCGAGACCGGCTTTTCCTTCAGCGGCCTGACCGGCAAGGAGGCGACCCGGTCCATCACCCGGGTGGTGGTGCAGTGGGTGGGAACATCGGGGTGGAGGTACAGATCAGAAGCGCATATGCGCTACATCGACCCGCCCGTCTTGCAGAGCGCGGGCTGCATCGCCTACTGGTCGCCGTCCTGGTCTGCCTACCTGGACTTGCGCGTGATGCGCAAGGACGGCCCGCCGATCGCCGTGGAGATCGACCGCGCGGACGAGAGTACCGCCGTGGACAAGCTCCGAGACGAAGCACTCCGCGGACGCCCGCGCTGTGGATCCGCTGGCACGGAGCGCTGCGTGCCGAGCTCTTGGCCGGTGTGGCCCGATGTTTGTCTCGTGTCCGCATCAGGCGGCTCCCCCGGGCATGGGCACGACGTTGGTGGTGTCCACGGCCCGGCGAATGGCCTTGGCGAGGCTGACGGCAACACCGACGGCCCAGTAGTGGACGAAGAACAGGCGTGGTTCGTCGGTGAGGTTGTGATGGTGCACCTCGACGAGTTCGACGCCACCGCGCCGCAGGGCCACGAGGACGGGCTGGACCTCCTTGGCGATCATGACCAGGTCACCGCTGAGGGCGGCCCTTCCACCGCCGAGCGGCTGGAAGCTGACGGAGGTGGTGGCACCCAGTCCCGGAGGCAGGATCACAGGGCCGTCGGCGACGGTCTCGCGGCGGACATAGGTGCACCTGTAGATCTCGCCGTCGGCGGCGCCCTTGACACCCAGGGCGGCGTCGATCGCGGCGCCGCGCCTCCATGACCACCTGCGTCTCCAGCCGGTCCAACTCTCACGCAGATCCTCGAACAGGCCCAGAGCAGCACCCACATCGTCCGGTTCATCGCCCGGCTCTCAGACCATCCCGGCCTCCGGCAAGTCGAGCAGCGTCCTGCGCCGCTCCTCCAGTTCTCCCGTCCGCAGTGCCTTGCGCTGCTGGTGCACCCATCGTCCGAGGGGGAAGTCCTTGGTGAAGCCGACCTCGACCTCAACGTCGTACGGGACGGCGTTGACGCCGGTGAATTGGCTATCAATCACGGTGGTTCGATGGATAAGAGCCCAGGCCTGGTAGATGGGGAGGAGATCCTCTCCCGCCGCATCACCGAGCCGCCGGAGCTGGTTGAGATCCCACATAGGGCTGATGACGACGCCGTGGCGACCTTACCGACGACTTCAATCGCGCGTTGCGATCCCGCATGGGGCTGATGACGGCCCCTCTGCGTCGGCCTCGGACTCGACTGGTCCGCGTTGCGATCCCGCATGGGGTTGATGACGACTCGGCGTCGCCCTCGCTACCCCGGCCGACTTCATCGTGATGTTGCTATCCCTCATGGGCTGATGACGACCCTCGTCTACGACACCGAAGACGTCGGCAAATGCGTGTTGCGAACCCTCCTGGGCTGATGATGGCCCTCACCGCGGACGTGGTCGTCTGCGACCGTTGGTCGTTGCGAACCCTCCCGGGCTGATGGCGATCTGCAACGTTGTCCAGGTCGAACTCGTTGGTACGTGATTGTGAGCCCTTTTGGGCTGATGACGGCGAGCGTGTACGTGCCGCACGACTTCGTCCGTATGGAGTTGCGACCCCTGCTGGGCTGATGACGACCTCACATCGGCGCAGGTCGACCGGCAGCTGGACGTCGTCAGGTTGCGAGGCCTTCTGGACTGATGGTGCCAGGCGGCCGACCACGGCTGGGACGAGTGCGCGAAGTTACCTACCTTTCTGGGCTGATGACGACGGGCGCCAAGCTCGAAGAGCTGGTGAAGTTCTACATGTTGTGATCCCTCTGGGGTCGATGACCACGCGCGCGCTGGTCATAGCCGAAGCGCAGGAGCACTTGTTGCAAGCCCTCTAGGCTGATGATGATCACGGACCGGCTCGTGATCGACATCAACGGCGACGCGTTGCGAGCCCTCCTGGGCTGATGAAGGCCACGCCGGGTGCTCCTGTTGAGTATGACGTGTGGGAGTTGCGATCCCTTCGAAGGCTGATGACGGCGCGGGTTGGCCCCGCTATTTGAGCAGACTATCCGCCACGTCTTGCAATCCCTCTTGGGCTGGCGGCGATCGCACTGCACCCGCGGGATACAAAGGGGCGGTTCATGTTGCAATCTCTTTCGAGTTGATGACAACCGTCGCGCGATTACGAAGGCGCTACTGGCTGAATAGTTGTGAGTCCTCTTGGAATGATGGGTGTTCGCTGCTGTAGCGCTCCAGATCGCAGACATGATGTTGCGATCCCCCTGAGGTCGATGACGACGCGCGCGATGGTCATAGCCGAAGCGCAGGAGCACTTGTTGCAAGCCCTCTAGGGCTGATGACGGCTCTAATCTGACTCGCGGTTTTGCCGAGTACTTCGAGTTGTAATCTTTCTTGGGCTGATGACTGCGATCCAAGAGATTGGTGAGCGGTTGCAATCCATTTGGTCTATGCGGGTCAGGCTGTTTCCTCTGGTTTGTATGTGGTGCTGGGGTCTTTCACGGCTTTCAGTCCGTGTTCTTTGGTGTAGTCGCCGTCGATGACGTGGACTTTCAGTTCGGTGTCGTAGCGGGCTTTCGGGGCGGCGCTGGCGGGGAGGGGGATGAGGTAGTCGTCGGCGAGGAGCCGACCGGCGGGACCGTCGGCCTGGTTGAGTGCGGCGGCGTAGTGGTCGCGGTCTTCGGTGAGGATGGCTTCGGTGCCGTCGAAGAGTTCGTCGAAGCGTTCGGCGAGCGGGCCGCGGTCGTCGTAGGGGTAGCTGAAGTTGAGGAACGTGGCCGCGAACTGGTTGCGATGGTGGAGGACTTCGTTCCGCCATGTGGTGCCCCAGGGGGTGGCGTAGATGCTGTTGAGCCAGTCGGTGATCTCGTTTTCGTCGACGGGGTGTCCGTCGTGGGCGGTGAGGATGCGCCAGGCGGCCTGGGTGGGGGCTTGGGGGTAGATGCCGTCGGCGAACCACTGGCCGGGTGCGTCCTTGCGCGGGCTGTAGCGGGCGGCGTGGACGATGACATCGGCTGGAGGGCGGGCGGCGATGCGGTTGGCGCGGCCGAAGCGCTGGGCGAGGGCTTCGAGGTCGGCGGCGGCGGTGAACAGGACGTCGAAGTCGACGTCCATGGAGACCTCGAGGACCTGGGTGGAGACCACCAGGCCAGGCAGCCGGTCGCTGGCGCGGGTGCGTTCCACGCTGTGCTGGGCGAGGATGTGCTGTTCGAGGCGGGCGCGGTCACGGCGGCGGTAGCGGGAGTGCAGCATGGTCGCCGCCCCGGGCCCGTGGAGGGCGCGCGCTCGGGGGCCGAGCTCGTCGTAGAGCTGCTGGGCCTGACGAATGTTGTTGGCGATCACCAGGACCGACTCGCCATGCTCCATGCGTTCGGCGATCTCGGCAACGGCGGCCGGGTCGGTGAGGTGGTGGGGACGGGTGTGGATGCCGTGCCGGGCCGGGGGGTGGCTGTCGGCGTCATCCGTCCACGTCACGGGCCCGGTAAAGGTGTCGGTGATGAGGTCGGCGAGGGCGTCGGGCAGGGTCGCGGACAGGATGGCGAAGCGGCCGCCGAGCCGTTCGAGCAGGCCCATCATGGCCAGGATGTAACCGAGGCGTTTGGTGTCGTAGGCGTGGAGCTCGTCCATGATGAACACCGAGTTCGCCGCGTCAACCAGCAAGGAGGCGTGGGCGGGGCCGACCAGCGCGGCGCGCAGCAGCTGGTAGGGGGTCGTGATCCTGACCGTTTCGGTGAACAGCCGGGTCGCGGCCTGCCGGGCCACCGCCTTGCGGGCGGCCGTGACCCGTTTCTGGTCGCCGTCTTCGGGGCAGGCGGCAGTCGCCAGGTGGTAGGCGGCGGCCCGCCCGTGCGCCACACCGACCCGCTCCGGCGCTCCGAGTTCTTTGGCGGTGCGGTCGGCGTTGGCGTTGATGGAGGCGAGGTAGGGCAGGGTGTAGAAAACGCGGGGCACGCCTTGGCCTGCGGCCAGCAGGGCGGCGGTCTGCCTGCAGGCCCACAGCCAGGAAGCTTCGGTTTTGCCGCTGCCGGTACGGGAACGGAGCAGCAGGTGCCCGTCGACGGCGGCGGCGCGCTGCTGGTGCGGCCGCAGCGTGTATCCCTTGGCCGTGATGGCGTTTTCCAGGCGGGTGGCGAAGGCCGGGCCCATGGGCTGCACGAGATGGGGGCGGGTGTTGGCGGAGGAGAGGTGGTCGGCCATGGTGACGGCGCCCTGCAGCAGCACCGCCGCCAGGCCCTCCTCGGCGCTCGTGCCGTACTCGAAGCGGTCCAGCAGCCCGCCCAGCTCCGCATGCGCCTGCGCGATCCAGTCGGCTCCGGCCGGAAGCGGTTTGACCGCCAGCCCCGCCGCGTCGGCGGTCTCATACAGCCAGGCCGCGAGGGCCTCGGCTACGGCCTGGTCCAGCGGCGCGAAGCGGACCCGCCACTCGGAAAGCGGCGCCGTACCGTACAGCCCCGCCAGGGAGCGGGGGGAGTTGGTCAACGCCCGGTGGTGGGTGGCGACGCCGGCCGCCACCCACGCGCGCAGCCCCTCGTCCGCCACCAGCGGCACGAAGCCCAGGGACAGCACCTCGTGCCGCTCACCCCACACTGCGCCCCCGACGAGCATCTGCTGGAACCCGATGGGGATCTTGCCTGCGTCGTGCAGAAGATCGGCGAGGCGCACCGCGTCCCAGAACCCGGGCATGATGTCGGCCACCACGGCTATGCGCCCGGCGCGCCGGGCCACCACCTCGGCCGCATCAAGCGCCGCCCGCAGGTGCACCGTCAGCTTCTCGGGCGCCCGTCCCCGCCGGGCACTCTTGGCCAGAACCTCGTGCAGCACGCTCCCCTCTCCCATGTTCGGCTGCTCTGGTGGCGATGAGGACATGGGCTGTTACGCCTCCGCGGTTGCGGGGTGGGTGGTCGGGAGCAGGCTGACCGCTTGCCCAGTCGGGGTGCGGTAACTGCCAGGAACGGCGCTGGAGGCGGTGCCGGCGGCATCGTGTCGGTAGGTGCCCCACACGGTGCGGGTCCGGTCCAGCCGGAGCGCGGTGGGTAGCCGCAGCGCGGTGCCGCCCGCGCCGGGGGCGTCCTCGACGAGGGCGCCACGCTGCTCGCCGGCCTCCTGGACCAGTTCGATAGTGTCCAGGTGCAGGCCGACGAGGTCCTGGCTGCGGCCGAGGCGGAGCGGCCAGGCCGGCCGGCGCAGGATGCGGCGCCACCGGTCGGGCTGGTCGGTGATCCAGACTGTCAGGGTGGTGAAGGCCAGGAACTCGCGGTCTTTCGGCACTGGGGTGGTGGGCCGGCCTTTGGCGTCCAAGGGGTGGTAGGTCTCCAGGTCGACGCCGCGCCCCTGGGCGTGGAAGGCCATGGCGAACTGGAAGGCGTCGGGTACGTGCTGCCAGCCGCCGGCCGCGGCGGCAAGCATGCCGCCGACCGTGGACGGCGGCGGGCAGGGCAGCTGGACCTGCACGCCGGAGTACAGGGGATTGCGGAAGCTGGCGACCGGGGCCGTAAAGGTGGCCTCGAGCGCGGTGACGGATGCTGCGACGGTCATGCCTTGGCGTCCTCGAACCAGTCGTCGTGGGAACCGTCCTCGATCTCCTGGGCCAGGCTGTTCAGGATGGTGCGCGGATGGTCGATCACCACGGTGCCTGCGGTGATCAGGTCCTCCAGGTCGCGGCGGGCGCGGTCGCGCTGGTCACCGAGGAAGCCGGGCGCCCACCCGATCCATACCGCTCCGTCGAGTTCGTCGCGCCAAGCGGCGAGCTCCTCGGCGAACGTGTCGGCGGCGAAGGCGGGCTTGCCGTCCTTGTTGGCCAGAACCCGGGTGAAGGGATTGACGCCGCCCTTCACCGGTGCGAGGAGGATGAAGGCCGGGGCGCGATCACCGTAGTGGGAGGCGGGCTTGGCCCCGCCCCTCAGGGCGGCGAGCGCGCGCAGCACCAGAGCGGCGCGGCGGCGCCGCTCGGCGATGTCCAGGACCAGGGACGCCACCCCGCGGAAGATCGCCTCGGTGGCCCCCGCGGCGGCGGCTTCCTCGGCAGCCTGGGGGTGCAGGGCCACGCGGATGCCCTGGCCGTTGGTCTCGAAGGTGCCGATGCGGGGCAGATCGAGGTTGAGGTCGCCGGCGCAGACAGCGGTGTAGAACTCGTGCTCGTGGATGAGGGGACTGTCGTTGGCGGCGAACCCGCGGGTCATGGTGCCGAAGTCGGAGGTGGGCCGCTGGGGGGTGACGCTGACGAACGTACCGGTCGCCAGGACGGTGTCCCGCTGGCAGGAGCTGTCGGAGCCCTTGATGGCGACCATGTAGCCGAACAGATCGTCGTCCGCGTACAGGTCGGGACGGCCCTTGGTGTAGGCCTGCTGCTTCTTGCCCTTGCCCTCGCGCAGGACGGGGGAGACGGTCTCACCGGCGGGGAAGCTGTCGCGCAGCCAGCGGCGCACGGCCTGGGGTGAGATGTAGGGGTACGTGTCCCGGCCGACCTGCATCTTCTTGACCACGCCGACGTTGTCCTGGCCGCGGCCGTTGTTGGGGGCGCCGGCCTGGATGTCGAGCGCGAGTTTTCCTGCAAGGTGCGTCACGGGGCGATTCCTTCCTCAAGGGCTTCGGTATCGGCGGGGTCGATGGCGTCGGGGTCGAAGTCCTCGACGATCGTCTTGGCGTCTTTGGGCTGCCAGCCGCGGCGGTGCAGTTCCGCCAGAACGGACGTGAGCAGGTACTGCCGGAAGAACCAGGCGTTGCCGTCCTGGCTGGGGGAGAACAACAGCTCGAACCCGCGCTCGGTGATCAGCGGAGCGCCGCCCTCCGGGCGGGACAGGACCCATTCGACGCCGTGGCGCTGCAGCCAGCCGCGCAGGTCAGCGCCGCGGCCGGTGCGGAACAGGGCGTGAAAGCCGGTGAGCTTGCCCCCGGTGTCATCGGGCTTGAACAGGGCGGCGACCCGCTGTGCGGTCGCACGGATCTCAGCCAGATCCTTCTCTTCCATGTGCAACACCTCATGCAGGTAGGAGCCGGCCAGTTCGGCAACGGCCGGCGACTCGGGCGCAGGCCGGCCACAGGCCTCGGTCCGGGCGGTCAGGTAGGCGCAGAGAACGCCGGGGATGGTCTCGGGACGGTGGAACACCCGCCAGGCCAAGTTCTGCGCACCGCTGTTCTTGTCGGTGCGCAAGGAACGCAGCAAGCACGCGAACCCGGTCCGCCGATCGGGCAGCCGCGTCGTGGTGCGCAGCCACTCGGCAAGCGGCTGGTCAACGGCATGCGAGGCGAGGACCTGGTCCTGGTTGTTGTTCGTGAACACCAACAACTCCACGCCCGCTGTGACGCGGTGCTCGTAGCCACGCAGCGCCGCCAACACGGCAACGTCGGCCGACGGACTGACCGGCTTCGCACCGAGCGTGATCAGCAGCCCGTTGCGCTGTACCTGCCGGCCGACGGTGTGCGCCGCGAAACGCTCGTCCCAGGTGTGTACGACCGTACTTGGGCCCCCTGACAGCTGGCTGCCAAACGGCACCGCGTGGAAGGAACACACGCACGGCCAGCACAGCGCGAGACCGGCATGCCCGCGCGGCGTGCTGTTGCGATAGGCGACCGACTCGGCCAGCACGACGTCGCTCTTACCGTAGAACCCGACCGCTGCAGCCCCGCACAGCGCGCACCCCGTCCCTGGCCAGCTCTGCGATGCAGGGATGGTGCGCCAAGCCCGGACAGCCTCGGTGACCTCCGTATCGGAGAGCTTCTTGTTCCGCGGGTGATTCATCTTGCTGTTCGGCCACAGGCTGTACGAACACTTCAGGAGAAACCCGGCCTCCGCCTTGGTATCTCTCACGAGAGCGGCCCCCACAGCAGCCGAGGTCACCTTCTCGGCGGCCGCCTCGAACAGCGGGCCCGCCACCATGTCGGGATGTCGGGCGCCGGCGAACGCCGCCAGGGCGAACGCCCCGACCCTCTGCAACGGATGAGGCGTCAGCCGCAGCGACACCTGCTCGGCAGCAATGCCGGTCATGCGGTCACCCACCCGAACCCGGCCCCGGTCTGCTGGCCAATCCCCGCAGACCACAGAGCAGACAGCGCTCCGGCGCCTCCGCGAACCTCGACCTCCACCGGCGCCCCCGTCCGATGACCGGAACGGCCCTGGCCACAGACACGGAAGGCGCGGCGCACGCCCACCCACGTGATCCCCTCGACAGAGAGGTCCGCGGCATGCCCGAATGTCTCGGCCCGACGGTTCAGATTGCGCTCCAGCGCCACCGGATACCCCGGATCCTCCGGCAGCAACGCCCGTACAACGGTGTGCTGGGTGCCGGGCTCGGGCTGCCGGTAGTCGGACAGATGCACAGGGCTGGCCGTGCGCAGCCGGGCCCGGCCGACGGAAAAGCTGGGCGGCTGCTGGACGGTGACAGTGCTGACCTGCAACGCGACTCCGCCCCAGTCCAGCAGCGAGCGGGCCGGGTCCATGAAGGCCAGAGCCAGAGCCTGTACGAACTCCGGCAACGGACTGCCGAACTCCAGATAACCGCTCCCGCCCGCCGCATACTTTCCGGGCACCCGCCGCGCGCTCGGAAACATGGGCGCGCTGTACCCGAACGGGGCCATACCGTAAGGACCCCATCCGTTCTCATGGATCTTCTCCGCGAGATCGGGTGCAGTCCGACGAAGCGCGTCGTACACGATGCCTCGTCCAGGAGCGAGAACGTTCTCCCATGGGATCTCCCGAGCCCGTGTACTGATCTTCAAGTGCAGCCGCACGAGCCCCCCTCTCTCCCCATCCGGGGCGTATGAGTTCACGTCAGGGCACGCCAAATAGACCTCCATGAGGTGGAGTTGGCGTTCCGAGGAGCAAGGTACACAGGGGCACTGACAACGTCCGCTGAGCTGGGAGATACCACCATTGCGGACAACGGGTCAGGTATTGTCACCAGTTGCCGGGCGTGAGGCCGATGGTGCTTCTTCGCGCGTAGTCAGCTGCTGTGGTCATCAGCCCAGGAGGGTTCGCAACTCGTGGTTGTAGCGCGCGACGACATCCGGGCACCCAGTCGTGGTCAGCCCAGGAGGGTTCAGAACATCTGGATGCAGTACCGCCCGGTGCGGCTCGTGCGGGTCGTCATCAGCCCGAGAGGGTTCGCAACCACGTGATGTGAGCTAGGCCTTAGCAGGGCCGCCACTTCACCAGCCCAGGAGGATTCGCAACATTCCGACGATGACGGGGGCGCGGTGCCAGGCGGGTTGTCATCAGCCCAGGAGGGTTCGCAACGGGATGTCGATCACCGTGGTGGTGGCCTCGTGCCAGGTAGTCATCAGCCCAAGAAGGATCGCAACATGGTCGAAATCATCGGTGGACCGCTGAGTAGCGGGGTCGCCATCAGCCCAGGAGGGTTCGCAACGTCTGCTCGTACGCCGTAGCGCCGACCTGCACCGTGGAGTCATCAGCCCAAGAGGGTTCGCAACATCGTGAAGTCCACCTCCGTCAGGCCGGAGCCGACCGTCGTCATCAGCTGCGATGTGCCGATCCGAGATCAGCCGCATCCTCTTGGAACTGACCGGCCTGCCCTCCTGGGCCCGGGAGATGGATCGCATGCGCGCGCAGGTGGCTACGAACATGTCGTTTGGCCCCAGCGGAACGGGCATTCTGGCCCCAGGTGGCGATCTTCAGCGGACAGCATGAACGAATGGATTGGCCCCAGCCGTTGGCCCGCGGTGCGCTTGGTCAGGCAGTCCGACCGGTGACGGGTGTAGGTCGGCGACGCCGGGTGTCGGTAGGGCATGGCATGGTGGCGGCCGAATGAAGTTGCGAAAGGAGTCGAGGTGGCCTCGCTGGGGGAACGATTGCGGCATCGGAAGGCCGAGGTCTTCGAGGACGGGCTCCGCGAGGCGGTGATGGAGGGCCCCGTCGGCGAGGCCGAACTCGTCTCAGCTTTGGCGGATGTCCCTCGCAGTCGCCATGTGTCGGTCGTCGCCGTGCTGGGCGATGCCCAGGGTGTTGAAGGTCCGCAGGTGTTGCGGAGGATTCTGGCGGCCGACGGGATGTCGCGGGACACGCGCTGCGCCGCGGTTCTGGCCCTGGCCAAGCGATGTGGGCCGCAGGCGTCGGCTGATCTCGTGCAGGCCCTGTCCAGCACTGACGCGACCGTGAAGAACTACGCGATGGTGGGCCTCGCGGGCGCGGGAGACGACCAGGGCTGGGAACAGGCGTTTGTCCGTTTGAAGCAGATATTGCGCCGCCCGGGGCCGCCGCCCGGCCTCAATCCTCGGTATCTGTCTGTGCAGTCACCGGTGGCAGCAGCGGTCTGCTATCTCGCTGGGCATCTCGACGGCGCCGGTGGCGAGCGCAGTGTCCGGCTCGTGGGTGAGCTTCGGGATCACTGGGATCGGCTGGGTGCCGCTGAACAGGAATGGCTCACCGACATGTGGCCGGGATGCGTGCTGGAGGGTCCGCCAGCAGGTGAGGTTCTGCCGCCGGACAGCGGACGCCTGCAGGCGTGGATCCGTGTTCCCCTCTTCGGCCCGGTGCATTGACGCCCGGCCATGATCGGTTCGCCCCTTCCTCGCTGCCGTGAGTGTGGCTGTCCGTCGTCGTGGGTTAAGGTCGTTCGTCCTCGGCTTCGCCTGCGGGCGCTCCACCTTGACCCGCTCCTCCGACCAGCGGGATCGGCAACTGCGGAGGAAGGGCCGAGTGTGGTCAGGAGCCTGCGGCGGTCTGCTGGCGGGCCCTGGTGTGGGCCAGTCGGTAGGAGTCGCTGCCGGTCTCGATGATGTTGCCGCCGAAGGTGAGCCGGTCCACTATGGCCGCGCAGAGCCGGGGGTCGGTGAAGGTCTTGGTCCACGAGGAGAACGATTCGTTGGAGGCGATGGCCATGCTGTTCTTCTCTTCGCGCTCCGTCAGGACCTGGAACAGTAGTTCGGCGCCGCGCCGGTCCAGCTCCATGTAGCCCAGTTCGTCAATGCAGAGCAGGTCGACGCGGCCGTAGCGGGCGATGGTCTTGGTCAGCAGTTTCTCGTCGGCTGCCTCGACGAGTTCGTTGACGAGTTTGGTCGCCAGGACGTACTTGACCCGGAATCCGGCGATCGCGGCCTCGGTGCCCAGGGCGATCAGGAGGTGGGACTTGCCGGTTCCCGAGTCGCCGATCAGGCAGAGGGGAAGTCCTTTGCGGACCCAGTCGCAGGAGGCCAGTGTGTGGATCGCGGCCGGGTCGATGGCGGGGTTCGCATCGAAGTTGAACTGCCGCAGTGACTTGTCGCGAGGGAAGCCGGCGGCCTTGATCCGGCGCTCGGAGCGGCGGCGGTTGCGGTCGTCGCACTCGGCCATCAGCAGCTCGGCCAGGAGTCCGCGGTAGGTCATCTGGTCGCGGGCCGCGGCGTCGGCGAGCTCGGAGAACTGGCCCCGCATCGTGGGCAGACGCAGGTTGCGGCAGGCGGCGTCGATGGCCGCGTCGGCGGCCGGTTCGGTCAGGCCACGGGGGCGGACGGCATTCATGGCAGGACTCCCTTAACTACTGGTGGGGCGCCCGGTTGCGGGCCGGGTGTGGCGAAGGAGCTGGTCGTAGGCGGCGACCGAGGGCAGCGGGCGCGGGTCGGGAGGCAGTGCGGCCAGGCGGCGCGCGGTCAGGGAGATCACCGGGGAGGCGATCTGGCCCAGCGCGGTGTCCGGTCCGGCCGGGGAGGGGGTCTCGTGTTCCGCGGCCCGGCGTGCTTCCAGGGCGACCGCGTCCGAGGTCAGGGCCCCGGCCCGTAGGGCGGCGGCGATGCCGGCGACGACGTGATCGTGGTGCATGTGCCGGTGCAGCAGCAGGACCTCGATCAGCGCGCGGGTCCCGGCAGCGTCCCCGTGGGCTTTGCGGGCGGCCTCCCACCAGGCGTCGTGGACGGGAGTGAACTTGCCCGCCGCGCGGGCCTGGTCCAGGGCGGTGGCCCCGGGCAGTGCGCCGGGCTTGCGCAGGAGTCCTTCCAGGTAGTGGTCCAGGTTCAGGCTGCTGGCGCCGCGCGCGACCAGGCGTTCGTGGCGGGCGACCTCGGTGCGGCCGTCGTAGACCACGACCTCGGAAGCGTGCAGCAGGACACGGACCTGGCGGCCGATCAGCCGCACCGGTACCGAGTAGTGGTTCTGGCGGACGGTGATCTGCGCGTACCGGTCCACTCGCGGGGTCAGCAGGCGCCCGGTCTCGAAGTGGTCCTCGGGCAGTGGCTGCAGCAGCGGCTTCTCGATAGCGAAGAACTCGCCGACGGTGCGCGGTCGCTCGCCGATGCGGCGCTGGTCGTTCTGGCGGTCCCACTCCTCGATCCGGGCGTTGAGCTCGGCCAGGGAGGCGACGTCGGGGACGGGGACCAGGTGGTTGCGGCGAAACCTGCCGACCTCACCCTCGACGCCACCCTTCTCGTGGGCGCCGTCAATGCCGGGCATGCAGTAGAAGGCGTCCAAGCCCGCCCAGGAACGGAACGCGGTCCAGCGGTCGGTCTCCACTCTGGCCCGGCTGAAGCCCAGCACCCGGGCGACCGCAGAGGTCAGGTTGTCGTAGCGGACCTTCCCCGTCGGCACCCCGCCCAGCACCTCAAAGGCATGGATGTGCCCCTCGAAGAATGCCTCCTGGCCTTGGGAGGCCGAGATGCGGTGCACGGCCTTGCCCGAGAAGGAGAGCCGGAAAACGAACAGGTAGCACAGGGTTCGGACTCCGTTGAGGGTGACGACGACGTCGCCGAAGTCGACCTCCGCCTCCTCGCCGGGCCGGTGGGTCTGCGGGATGAACACCGCGGGCGGACCGCGGCCCTCCTCGACCCAGACCTCAGGCTTGCGGCGCTTGATGTAGTCCCGGACCCGGCCGTAGGAGACGTCGGCCATGCCGTGCTCCTCGACCAGGCGGTCGAAGACCCGCTTGGCGGTGTGGCGCTGCTTGCGCGGGGCATCCAGGTCCGCGCGCAAGATTGCGTCGATCAGGTGCTTGTAGGGGTCCAGCACCGATGCGCGCGGCGGCCCCGGCTTGCGGGGTGCCGGCCACGGCGAGGTCAGGGCCTCACGGACCAGCCGCCGGTGAACTCCGTGACGGCGCGAGAGCTCGTGAATCGACAGCTTCTCCGTGCGCGAGTCGCGGCGGATCGCCGCGAACAGCTCAACCTTGGATCTCGGGCCGTCCATCCGGGCCCCCTGACTATCGGAAGCACATCAATGCTGCCACCACAAGGCCGTCCCCGGGGCCATTTCTGATGAACACTCAATCTGCGATCAAGCCCTTGGGGCCAGAGAACCCGTTCCACTGGGGCCAGAGAATCCGTTCATAGCCACGCAGGCCCTCCCCAGTTGGGAGGTGTGGCCGTACTTCACCGACGAACACCAGGTATGGGTCTGACGCCGATGGCGAGGGGGGCGCGACGTTGTGCTGTGCGCGCCTGCTGCGGCGCTGTGTGGGAGAGATCAGTAGCGAAAGCCGAAGAGTCCGCCGGTTGGGGCGTCGGTCAGGATGGTTTGGAGGGCGTAGGGCTCGGCGTCGAAGCCCAGGCGGGTGGCTTTGGCGAGGTCGTCGGTGTTGAGGGTTGCGATGTACTGCATGTTCTCTTCACGGGTGACGTCTGCGGCGAGTTGCAGTGCGGCCTTGAGTTGTCGGTCGTCGACACCGTCGTACAAGTGGCTGTCGTGGATGAGGAAGTCCGGGCCGCGTCCGTGTCGGTGGGCGAGGACAGCAAGGGTGAGGTCGAAGCAGAAGATGACCATGTTGCCGATGCCACGGCTGTTGTCGCTGTCGATGCGTGGGGTGATCGTCAGGCTCTCGCGTCCGGCCTGGATGGCCAAGAAGGCCTCGCGGGGCCCGTAGAGGGCCTGGGCGAAACGAGAGAACAGCAGGGTGGCTTCGCTTGTCTGCTGTTCGCGTTCGTCGAGGTCGGTCTCGACGGCCTGCTGGAGCTGGATGCGTTTGGCGGTGATCTGGCGGGAGCTGGACTCCAAGGTCTGGGCCGCGTCGTAGCGGTGGCGCAAGGCTCCCAGTGCCGCTTGCTCGCGGGCGAGGGCCTGCTGGAGGGAGGTGAGTGCTTCCAGAGCGCCGCCTTCGTCGAGCTGGCGCAGCAGTTGCGCCTGCTCCTCACCCAAGCGGGCGCGCTCGGTGCGGCGCTCGGCGAGCCGTGCGGTGAGCTCGCTGATCTCTTCGTTCAGGAAGCGGCGCCGGTTGCGCACGATGGAATGGTGGAAGGCCTCGACCTCCTGGAACCTGCGGCGGACCTGGTCGCTGAGAACGATGCCGAGTTCACGGTAGGCGGGCTGCAGATACTGGGTGTCGACGTCGACTGTCTCAATGACTGCCTGTTGCAGTTCGTCGAGGTTGTACTGCTCGATGACATCGTCCTGGGAAAGCTGTTTGATGCGGCGACTGAGCTCGTCGGCCTGGTCCTTGAGGTGCTCGTACTCGGGTACGACCTGGAAGGCGGCGACCTGGCCTTGCAGGCGTTCGACCTGGGCCTCGGCCAGCGCGATCTGGCCACGTAGGTCGGCGGTGGAGCCGACGATCTGTCCCCAAACAGGGTCGTTCACGGCTTTGCGGAGCTGTTTGCGGGTAGCGTCGCGGGCGGCGAGCTGCCGGTATCCGTCGGCCAGCTGCCAGTCCAGGCCGAGTAGGTAGGCCAGGTTGGTGGTGGCGTCGGCGGCGGGCTGGCGGGAGAAGGTGCGTCCGGCTTCGTTGAAGCCGTGGGCCGAGACCCGGCGCGCGAGATAGGAGAGCAGGGTCCGGCCGCTGACGCCGGGGTGGTCGTCGCGCAGTCCGAACAGTTTCTGCTCGATCAGATGGTTCCACTGCTCGATGGCGACCTCGACCTGGCCTTGCGTCTCGAGGGCGAACAGGGAGTCCGGGTCGGGTGCGGTCACGTCGGGTTGGAGGGTGACGAACGCTGGCCGTGCGCCGCTGCGGCGTACCTTCAGCGTTTCGGTCACGTCAGGCCAGTCCAGGTCCAAGCCGAAGGTAATTGATCGCAGTGCCCGCTTGGTGAACGGGTTGCGGGTGCTGCCACTCGCGCCGAGCAGGAAGTGGACGAGCTCGACCAGGCTGGACTTGCCGGCGCTGTTGCGGCTGTCGGTGGACGTGGAGGCTTCGGTCTTGTCGGCGAGCAGCAGGTTCAGGCCGCCTTGGAAGGCAATCTCCTTGAACCGGGAATCGTCAGCACTCAAGCGACGCAGCATCTGCATTCCTAACGACAAGGAGGTCGTCGTGCAGTTCGACCGCACCGATCCCGTACAGGACGTCCAGGGACAGGACGAACCAGCCGAACGATACCGGGGAGTAGTGGTGGTGCTCCCGACGCCAGGCCTTCAGCCGCGCCCAGGTCTGGCTCACAGTCCGCGGCTCGTCCAGCTGAAGGAGGGCCTGGGCGCCTACAGCGAGCAGGCAGCGGTCCGGTGCGATCCCTTTGGTGGGTGTGATCACGGCTGCGCGCTCACCAGTCCTGCCGGGCTCCAGTCGCTGGGAGGTGCCTCGAAGATGTCGCAGCGGAAGAAGAAGTGCGCCAGGACAACCCATGCCGCCCGGTGTACCTGGGGCCGCTGGCGTTCATTACCCAGGACGTACATTTCCAGCTGCCACAGCACGTCGTCGGGGTCCCGATACTCCTGGCGCACCTGTTCGTAGAAAATACGGAATCCGCGTGCGACCTCGTCGTGTTCCAGAGTCCGGATACCTCCAGCGTAGAAAGCCTCTACCAGGGGGGTGTGCCGCATGCCGCGCAGCAGCGCGTCACGCGACTCGCCCCGGAGTTGGTTGAAGTCGAGCTTCTCCTCGCGTACCTGGGGCAGTTCCATGAGCGGATCGGCCTCGGCCCGCAGTTCCTTGAGGTGCTGTAGCAGCGGTGCCAGGTCGTCCATGCCCATTCCATACACGGTGGGTTTGACCGGGATCTCGCAGCCCAGGACGTCTTCGGCGAAGGCTAGGTCGAGACCCATGCACTCCTGCCATATGTGGCGGGTGCCCATCTGCTCGAAATCCAGGGCCGGGTGGTCAGAGTCTGCGGTAGAGAGCATGGTCGCGACCTGGGGGTGGATCCCTCGCCGGTCGTTATGGACGAAGACGAAGGTGTCGAACTGTCCATCGCGCTGTCGCACGGCGCTGGCCAGGTCTTTGATGAACTTCGTCTTGACGGCGGAGGCGCCCCCCGTCTGCGGGGCGTAGCAGGCGTAGAGCTTGCGACTGTGCAGGGTGAGCCCGTCCGCACCTTGATCACCGAGATTGCCGTGGGTCCGGACATCCAGGAAATTCGGGTAGCGCGTGACCATGACTCGGTGGAAGAAATCCTCGAACGCAGATTCGTAGAGGTCGGCCATCAGGTCGAGGAACTTGAGACGGGCATACATCCGCTGCTCGAACTTCACCCGGCCCCCTTACCGCAAAGAACGCCATCGTAGCTGTGCGCGATCAAGTGCGGAAAGGTTTCGTACACGCGGGTCTGCGTATGGGCGAACACCGCGGCCAGCTCCTCGGCGGCCAGACGGGACCACTGAGCCACCTCCTCCAGCGCCACCCCGGAGGCGACGGCTGCGGCGGCGGAATGCACGAGGGCCTGGTCGATCAGACCGGCACTGTGGCTGAGGTGCTCGAGCAGGGTGCGGGCCACCTCGGCGGTGGTGTCGCTGTGCACACCGCGCGACTCCACCAGCTGTTCGCGCGCCTCGTCGACCAACTGCGTGATGGGGAACCGTTGTTCGGTAGGAACGGTGGCCCGCCACCGGGTTCCCGAGCCGCCCGATTGGGCTTCTGCCGCCATGACGCGCAACTGGCCGGCCATCGTGGCGGGCTGCTGTTCCCGCTTCAGGTGCCACGGATCCTCCGGCCAGCCCGGCGGTCCCGTCTCGTGGCGGCGGGCGCGCACGATCGCGCCCTTCCAGCCGTTCAGCGGGCTGCCGTGGTCGGCCGCAAGTTCGGGTCCCAGCCAGGTGCGGCTCACCCGCTCACCCAGCCGGTAACAGAACGCATTGCCGGCGCCCCGCACCCGAGGCCGCATCCCGCCGCTTGCCTGCCAGGCCACCTCGGCCATTGCCGGCTCCAGCAGCGCCTGCGCCACGGCCACCACCTCCGGGAAGATCGCCGCGTCCCGGCCCACGATCCGCCACCACGCAAGCCGTGACCCCGCGTTGCCGCCCGCCAGCTGATGCAGACGGCGCGGCCAGATCTCCTCCTGCTCCCAGGACAGGGCCTGCTCCCACCAGCGGGCCACCACCGCATGCGCCAGCGTGAACGCCTGCTCCGGCTCCACCCCGGCCCGCAACGCACGCCGCGCCACGCCCGGCCACCGCCGCTGCGCGGCCACCACCTCAGCCGCGCCGCGCACATCGAGGTGTTCCAGCGACTGGTCGGCGTCAGCGTCCAGCAGTCAGCGCCCGTGCCGCAGGCAGACCCGATGCCAGCGCGGCAGGTAGCGCACCGCTCGCAGTGCCTGTCCGGTGCCCCGCGCGGTACACAGCCGGCAGCCGAACGCGGCCGGACCCGCTACCGTGCCCGCCGTCCGCCACCGTGCCTGCGCCAGGGCGGCGTCCCGGCTGTTGCTGATCTTGGGGTCGTCCATGGTGAAGGCAGGCAAAGCGCGCGCCAGTACCTCGGGCTCCACCCTGCACAACTCGGCGAGCACCCGCCGCCCGGCCTCGTTGAGGACGACCTCCGCGTCCGCCCGCGCACCGCCGCCGTCGTGCCGGGCGGGGGAGTTGCGGCACGTCCACAGCCGCAGCACACCGGCGGTCGGGAGACCGTAGCGGGCCGCCACACGGCTGATCAACGATGCGGTCAGCTCCCCGGCCAGCGGCACGGTCCGCAACACCCCCGCTGCCACACCACACCCCCGATGCCGTTCCCTGCTCCGGCTCGGTGCCAGCCCCACACGCGTCTCACAGCCAGCCCGCGGCCCCTGCCTGGGTGGGTTCGCGTCCGGCGGGCCGGCCGGGTTCCGAGGGCGGGCCGCACAAGGCTAGAGGTCACTGCCCAACTTCAGCTGCGGAAAGCCCCCGCTGAGTCACTGTGTGCGCGTGGGGCCGGGGGTACGGATGGTGGGCAGGTCGGGGCGTTCGTTGTCCGCGGCCAGGGCATCACCGGGCAGCCGCCGGTAGGCGTGGAGGAGAACGGCTACGGCGTCGGGACTCGCTTCGGCGGTGGCGACGAGTGCGGCCAGGATCTGGGAGCGGGAAGCCTGTTCGCCGGCGGCGACTGCGGCCCGCACGAGTATGTCGAGGCGCTGGTCGACGTCGTTGGGCCAGGTGACGAGTGTGTTGCGGCGGGTCTGCTGCCACAGCAGGTCCACGGTTCCCCCTTGTCCGTGCCAACTACCCTGTATCGAATATATATTGAGTGCATGGTGACGCTGCTGCAAGGACGCCGGAAGTCGGAGGGCTCGGGGGCTGCTGCTGCGGCCGGGATCCGCATTGCGGGGCGGATACTGCACCCGACTCCCGTTTTCGACACGTACTGGCGTTTTGCTGCGGCACGTCAGGCGGTGTACGAGGCGCGGCTGTCCGGTGGGCAGGGGCCTTGGACGAATGATCCGATCCTGTCGCGGTACCGGTTCACCAACTGCTACCGGGCCGCGGACCGGGTCAGCCAGGTCCTGATCGGCGACGTCATCTACGACGGCGAGGCGGAGTGGGAGGAGGTCTTCTTCCGCACCCTGCTGTTCAAGGTCTTCAACAAGGAGTCCACGTGGCGGCTGCTGACCGGGGAGCTGGGCGAGGTGCGGTGGGACGGATATGACCACCGGGTCTTTGACCGAGTGCTGTCGCGGGCATTCGCGGCGGGGGAGCGGCTGTACTCGGCCGCCTACATCGTGCCGCCGCCACAGCTGGGGGAGCAGCGCAAGCACCGCAATCATCTGCGGCTGCTTGAGATGATGATGACGTCCGGCGCCTCGGAGAAGGTCCTGGCGGCGTCAACGCTGCGGGATGCCTACGAAGTCCTGCTGGGCTATCCGGCCATCGGTCCGTTCCTGGCGTACCAGTTCGTGATCGACCTCAACTACGCGGCCGCGATGCCGTTTTCGGAGATGGACTTCGTCGTGGCCGGGCCCGGCGCGAGAGACGGGATCCGCAAGTGCTTCGGTGTGGCGGCCGACGGCATCGAGGCCGATGTTATCCGGTACATGGCCGACACCCAGGACGAGCACTTCGCCCGCCTGGGTCTGGAGTTTGCAGGGTTGCGTGGGCGCTCGCTGCAGTTGATCGACTGTCAGAACCTGTTCTGCGAGGTCGACAAGTACGCGCGCGTCGCCCACCCGGAGATCGCAGGGATCAGCGGCCGCAGCCGCATCAAGCAGACCTACCGCTCCTCGACGGCACCGGTGCCGGCCTGGTTCCCGCCCAAGTGGGGGATCAACGCGCCTTGCTGAGGCGGGTGTTATGCGGCCAGGGGCGGGGTGTCGCTCAGCAGCGGGCGTATGGCGGTGATCGGCCCGTCCAGGTGGGCGTGCCCGGCCACGACGGTCAGCGTCCCGACGGCCAGGTCGGCCTGGTCGGCGATGTAGGCGAGCAGTCTGCCCAGGCCCAGGTAGTTGCCGTAGGCCCGTTCGAACATGTAGTGGCTGCGGTACAGCGCCGCGGCGTGCACTCGGCCGTCACGGTCCAGCTGGAAAGAGACGTGGCTCAGGCAGGGGAAGCCGCGGTAGAGGTTGTCGCGGTCCGCTGCGTGCACGAGCAGCTCGGCCGGCACGTCGCCGTCGTCGGGGTGGGCGAGGTCCGCTTCGTAGGCCGCGGTCATCGGCCCCTTGCCCGAGGCCTGCTTGCGCAGCCGGCTGATGATGTTGCCGACCTGGTCGATGTCGGTCTTCTTCGCGCCGGGGTAGGCGACCAGGCGGCCGAAGTAGGTGCCGTGCACATTGCCCGGGAACTTCTTCAGCTGCGGGTACATGGCGCGGTAGCGGGACACGAGGTCGGCGTGATCGGCGGCTCGGGCCGCGAGGCCGGCTGGAAAGAGGGTGCCGGCGACGGTATCGATCGGCTCGTGCCGTTTGGCGGTGCGCAGCCGGTCCAGTTC
Organism: Streptomyces sp. NBC_01571; assembly: GCF_026339875.1. Lineage (NCBI taxonomy): Bacteria > Bacillati > Actinomycetota > Actinomycetes > Kitasatosporales > Streptomycetaceae > Streptomyces > Streptomyces sp. NBC_01571. Next base: position 13,923 of record NZ_JAPEPZ010000003.1, on the reverse strand, counting down.
TGTGCGGAAGCCCGTGTCGTCAGTGGTGGGGTCGGTGATGCGTACGACGGTGTGTAGGCCGGTGCGCGACGGGTTGTCCTTGCGGTCCAGGGCATTGCAGGCGGCGATCCAGGCGCGGGTGACGTCACGGCCGGTGACATCGAAGCTGATCATGAATCCTCCTGGCACGGTCGACGGGGTAAAGGAGTCCGGTGCGGCAGTGGTCAGTCCGGCCAGACGTCGTGCACACCGGCGCGGGGCGCGTCCCGCACCACCGTCAGCCGGACCGGCTCGTCCCTGTCGGCCGCCGACACCTCCAGCACGACCGGATCGCCCAGCTCGTCGGTCACCACGGCCGCCTGCTCTACATCCGTGCAGAGGGCCAGGCCCTTGGGCAGCGAGACGAACGCAGCTCGGGTGCTGCGGACGGTCAGCACGTCACCGACGTCGACGTGTATCTGCTGCCGATGGGATGACGTGGTGACGACATGGACCTGGGCTTCCGCAGACAGGGCCGCCCCGCCCGCCAGGGAATTGCGCAGTGCGGCCAGGGAGATCTTCGTCCACTGGCGAGCACGGTCGGCATCCAGCAGACGAAGGTTCTGCAGATGCCGCACGGTGCCCGCGTAGGAGGTGCCCAGCTCCCTTGCCAGCCGGTACACATGCTCTGGGCTGGTCGGCTGTCCCCGGCAGATTCGGTCGAGACCGGCCAACACGGCCGGGCGCGGCATGAGGAACCATGCGGCGAACGCCTCCGCGGTCTTCTCCTCGTCCGGCCAGCTGCCGTTGCCCCACCGCAGCGCCGGGCTGAGGTCGTCGTCGGCCGCCGTACGGTGCCGCAACTGGTGGTGCCCGAGCTCGTGGGCCGCAGTGTGCCGCTGGGTGACGATGTTCAGATTGGCGTTGATCAGCACGGCCGGCCCGTTGTCGGCGGGGGAGAGGTAGACGCCGAACAGGCGCGGCATCGGCTGCGCCATGCCGACGACTTCGGCTCTCTTCAATGCCTGGTGGACCGGTACGTAACGGCTGCGGTCGATGCCCAGATCACGGTGGGCCTGGGCAGCCGCGATCCCTGCGATGCGGTGCGCCACCGCCCAGTTCACCGCTGGCTGTCCTGTTCCGCGGAGTCATCCTGCTCCTTCTCCGCCGCCCGCCGCAGCGAGAGGTACTCGGCGAACTCCATCACCGTCTTCTGGTCGCCGTCGGTCAACTGGGCCAGTGCGCGCGGCAGTCCAGCCAGGGCGTACTCGCCGGCGTCCGCATCCTCTTCCTCGGCAAGGAAGTAGGCGACCGGCTGCCGGTACAGGCGGGCGAGCTTCTTCAGCTCCAGGCTGTCCACACGCCGCTCGCCGCGCTCGATGTCGCTGATCGCCGAACGGGGGATGCCGGTGTTGTCGGAGACGAACTGTTGCGACATGTTGAGGTAGTCGCGGGTCTTCTTCAGCCGTTCGCCGAGCCGGGTGAGTTCGGGATCGCGGGCTCGGGCGTCGGAGGATGGAGGGGTCACGATTACTGCCTTTCGATGATGGCTTCCCGTACCGCGCGGGCGAACGCCTGCACGGACCGGGTGGCCTCGGCCGACTGGCGGTCGGCAGGAATGGCGATGGAGTAGCGCTCCTCAATGCGCGTGAGGATCTCCACGATCAGGAGCGAGTCGACCGGCAACTCCGCTCCGCTGTCCTCGAGTTCGGCTCTCACCTCGGGTGCGGGCTTCTCCTGCAGTTCGGCCAGGAACTCGATGACGACCGAGGCGATGTCGTCGATGCCCGGTGTGACGGTACTCAGCATTCCACCCAATCGTCTGCATTTCCAACGTCGGTGTCCTACGATACGACAACGTCGAGGAATCCGACAGGCATGTCCCAAGATCAGACAAGGAGTGAGGCGTGGACTTCCAGCGCTACCAGCAGGCCGCCATCAAAACCCTCCAACCCCCCCCCATCGGGGACACGGACCCCGTCCTCATCCCCCTGCTCGGCCTCGCCGGCGAAGTCGGCTCCCTCGCCACCGCCTACAAGAAACACCTGCGCGACGGGCCCGCCCATGAGCAGGGCAAGCATCAGCTACGCGAAGAACTCGGCGACGTTCTGTGGTACATAGCCGCCCTTGCCCACCGCTTCGACCTCGACCTCGACGACATCGCCACTGCCAGCCTGGAAAAGACCAAAGACCGCTGGCGCACCACGCCCGACACCGAACACACCCGCTTCGACGACCACTTCCCCGACCACGAACGCCTCCCGCGCCAGACCACCCTCACCTTCACCCCCACCACCCGAGACGACGGCAGTACAGTCATCGTCCTCACCCGCGAAGACGGCGCCCCCGCTGGCGATCCCCTCACCAGCGCCTCCCACATCGAAGACGACTACCGCTTCCACGACGCCTTCCATCTCGCCCACGCCGCCGTCCTCGGTTGGTCCCCCGTCACCCGCTTCCTCCTCGGCCGCAAACGAAAGAGCAGCCCCCACACCGACGAAGCCGAAGACGGCGGCCGCGCCATTGCCATCGAAGAAGGCATCTCCGCGCTCGTCTTCTCCTACGCCGCCCGCCACCGCTACTTCGCCGACATCAAGCACATCGACAACGAACTACTCACCACCATCGGCCACATGACCGCCCACCTCGAAGTCAGCATCTGCCGCGCCGCCGACTGGGAGCACGCCATCCTCACCGGCTACACCGCATGGCGCCAGTTGCGCGAGCAGAACGGCGGCATCATCCACCTGGACCTCGACCAGCGCCTTCTCACCGTCGATCCGCTATAGCCCAGGCCCGGCTCAGCCGGCCCGCACCACCGGCCCGCCGCGGCTGTTAGACGCGCCGCAGTACCGCCACCAGGTCGCGTCGTCGCCGGGAATCGGCTCGTACGCCGAGTTGTGCGGGAGGAGCCAGACATGGCCGTCCTCACGCTTGAAGCGCTTGACGGTGGCCTCGCCGTCGAGCGTGGCGGCGGCGATGTCGCCGTTCTCCGCGACCGGCTGACGGCGGATTCTGACCCAGTCGCCCCCACGGATCGCGGCCTCGATCAGCGAGTCGCCGACGACCTTCAGCACGAACAGCTCACCGTCGCCGACGAGCTGGCGGCGGAGGGGGAACACGTCATCGACCGATTCCTCGGCGGTGATCCGGCCGACAAGCGGGACGTATGACGCGGCCGGCGGGCTGCGCGGAGGCGCCCTGGGCCTCTGTCGTGATGCTCATCCAGTCGGTCGGCTACGGAGCCTCCTTGCGAAAGAGAGACAGCAGGGTCCGGGCCGGCAGGGTGCCCGGGTCGAAGAACTGGGTGGCCAGAGCGGGCGGCACCGCCGTTCCCTGCATGCGGACCTCGTGGCAGGTGAAGCAGAACGCCGCCTCGAACAGCGCCAGATCGAGAGAGTCGTCGTAGGCCCGGACGCTCCAGCCCGGCGAGAAGCCGCAGCGGTGCTGTTCACTGCCGGGCAGGCTCTCGATCAAGGCCAGGGCGGGGTCGGCCTCGCTCCCGGCCCAGTGAGCAACCGCCGTGGCGGGGTACGGGACGTCCCGCCTGGTGGGAAGGGCGGAGATCCGTACGACCTCGATCAGCACGGTGGCGGTAACACACGGCCGACGCGAGCGAGAGCTTGTACAGGACAGGCCCGAAGACCTTTTCGTCGTCCATGGAAGCCGCCATCTCCCTCGGCAACGGATCCCGTACCCCCTCCGCGACCTCCCGATTGAGCTGCCGCTCTTCCCAGATCCGCGGCGTCGCCGTCAGGTACAGCCGACGGTGCGCCGGGATGACGGTCTGGTTGTGGATGTCCGCCCACGCCTAGCCCATCGAGCCGGACGTCCGGTGCGCCTCGTCCGTTGTACCGATCCTGAAGATGATCGGGATGTTCTTGAGCTGGTCCGATGCGTCGCGGACATGTTCGCGACGCATGGATTGAGGTGACAGTCACGGGGCCGATGACGTGCATGTCGTCGGGGCCTCGGGCGCAGCTTTGTGGCGGTAAGCGTCGTGTTTAAGGGATCTGTGCGGTGGCTCGGCGGACGCGTGCGCTGTTGTCGGTGCGGAGCCGCTCGGTGATGGCTTGGTACTCGATGCGTTCGTCCGGGGGGAGTTGGGCGAGGGTGTGGGCCAGGTTGTGGCGGACGGTGGTGTTGGGGTCCTCGGCGAAGAGGCGTGCCAGGGACGGATCCCGGTGATCGGCGCGGCCCCAGCAGATCACGGCGGTCTCCCGCATGGACGGTGAGGGGTGGGTGGCTGTCAGGGACGTAGGCGCAGGGGTCAGGCGGTCGAGTGCGAGCATGGTCTGTGCCTGCAGCCAGCCGTGGCCTGGTTTTTGTTCGGGATGGGTCAGGTGGGGGAGCAGGAGCTGTTCGACGCGGATGGCTTGTTCGGCGGTGGTGGCGAGGACAGCGGTGGCGTGCAGGATCTCTGCGGGCAGACGCCAGTCTCCTCCAGTGTTGATCTTGTAGCGGCTCAGGGGGTGTTGGGTGTGTCGGTCGAGGGCGTTGGCCGGGTGCTCTGTGAGATCTTGGTACAGGTCCATGAGCCGTTCGAACGTGTCGTCTCGTACGGGCGCCGGCAGGGTTTCAGCGAGGATGGACAGCGCGCGAACGGCCTCGGAGCGCCGGTCGGCAATGTCGGCGCGATCTTCGGCCCACAGCAGCAGATGCGCTGTGACACGCTCACGCAAGAGCCTGATCGGCTCGCCTGTGCCCACGCTGCTCTGGTCATCGGAGCATGTTGTGAGGTATGCCGCGCACTGTCGCGTGGAAGTCCCCATGGCATAGAAGGGGCGGACGGTCCCCACCGGTTCGGCCAGTACAGTGTCGGCCAGTTGCCGCGCGGTCTCGCCGACGGACGGGTCGTCCACCCGCCAATCGGCCAGAAGGGCCGGTGCCCCGGTGTGTCCTTGCTGCGCCCGTTCGCGTATCACTGACACGGCCGACGGCAGGTGGGCGCGAAGGCCGGCAAGCAGACCTTCAGCACCTTTTATGTCGAGCTTCCATGCATCCAGCAGGCCTTGGGCGGCCTGATCGGCTACAGGCACTTCGGCCTTGATGCAGGCACCGAAAAAAGCCAGCATCTGCTCATCGAAGAGCCGGGAGACGTTCGGCTCTCTGGGAATCCACTCGACCAACAGGGGCAGCACCTGTTGCGCTGACGCCGCTGGCAGTCGCTCATCGAGCGCTGCAAGCGCTCCGAGGGCCTCCTGGACCGGGTGGATGCCTGTCGACTCCGTCTGCGCGCCTGTGGTGACGATCTCCGTCAGGCGGGCGGCGATGCCCGCGACGGCCCTATCAGGAATGAGATCCGCCTGCTGGCCGATCACTGCTGCGGCCGCGCTGCATACCCACCGTGCACGTACCTCCAGGAGGTCGCATACATCGAGGTACTCGAGAAGCGATGCGGCGGCGGAGCGTGCGTCCTTTCTGCGGCCGGCAAGGACGAGTTGACGCACGGCGTGCATTGTTTCTCCGGCGCGGTTGAAGACTTCGCCGTAGCGCTGGTGGGCGAGGTTCTCGTCGGTCAGCGCACCGGAGATCCGGTCCTGCCACAGCCACTGGTGCGAGGCCCGCAAGGCGTCCGGCAGTCTGTCGTCGACCAGGGCTTCCAGCGCGCTGACGGCCGGGTTGAAGGAAAGGCCGACGAGCCGTGCGCCCTTGGCGCCGACCGTGCGGGCCGAGAGCATGGCCTGGGACGCTTCCCTGAATCCGGCGTTGTATTGGTCGGACAGAAAGGAAATGGACCGCAGGGCGTGCCGGGCGTCACCTCCCAGGCCCTCTCGGGTAGCGGCCAGCACAGCGCGCCGGTAGACCTCGATGGCCTCGCTTCCGTGGTCTGCAAGGGCCAGGGCGCGGCCGCGGCGCATGTGCACCAGGACCGCAGAGCGTTCCGGTATGCGGCCGCCCAGAGCGCGCCGGTCAAGGTCGGCATAGGCCTCTTCTGGGCTCTGTCCGGCTCGTATGGCCAGGTCCGCCAGACAGCACTCCAGCCGAATCCGCAAAATCCCTGCCTGAGAGGTGACAACCTCGGAAGCCAGATCAGCCAGCCCGCCGTATGATCGTCGGGGTGTTCATCGGCAACGATCTGCTCGATAACCGCCAGCACCAGGCGGGCTGCCAGGGGATCGCCCGCCTGCACCACAGCCACCAGCGCGGTCGTGACCGGCGCGAGGTTGTATCCGTACTCGAACCAGTCCCCCAGGGCCTTCAAGGCCACATAGATCTTGGATGCGGTGCCGCCGGCGTCGGAAGCCAGCCGTTCCAGGTGCTGATCCACGAACATGTGATCGCCGGTGTCATACCGGTCGAGTATCAACGTGGCCGCGACGGTGAAGGCCGCGTCGGCCTGTCCTGCGGACGCCAGCAGGTCGCGTTGCCGTGTGCGCAGCTGGTCGGCATGCCCGGTGAATGAAGCCTGTTCGAGTTCAAGCGCCAGATCGCCGAAGAGCTCGGCAGCCGGCCCTGGTTCGGTCTCCGCGAGTTGCTGCGCGCGGTGGAGGGCGTCCGCCAGGCCCAGGTGCTCGAGCGGGTCGTTCAACAGTGTGTAGCCATGGGGCAGGGTCGGAACCGGTGGCGTCTCTACCCCGCAGAATGCCTTGGCCCATTCTGGACCGAAGACACCAGCGACAAGGTACGGGCGTTCCCGCAGGAACCGGGAGAGGGAGTATGCGTCGTACAGCTCAATGCCTATGTCGCCCCTGTAGGTCTCTTGCAGGGCGACGAGCTCGTCTTCCACGGCAGTGTCGTCGACGACGCACCCCGTTGTCAGGACAAAACGCGCCGCGTCGAAGCGTCGTTCGGACCACCCCTCGTCGGGGGTTGTAGTGCGGGGTGGGCCGGTGAAGTCGGTGACGGCCGTGCGGAGCGCTGACGCCGACAGGGAGACGATCCTGCGTACCTGGTAGACGTGCGTCTGGCCTTTTCGCCTGCCGATAAGGTCGAGTCCGCCCTGGTCCTGCCCGGAGCGGCCGTAGCCACGGATGTCGTTCATCCCGTCGACAAGCCACATGACCTCGCCGACCACGCGCTCGAACACAGGCGGGGACAGCTCGCCGAAGGGCAACACTTCGGGGGCAGAAAGGGGTGGGGTGAGGAATAGTTGACTCCGCCGGCTGACAAGCGCCCCGAGACGGATGTCTTTTAGGGGCAGTTCAGCGGCCATCCTGCGCTCCTTGCGACCGGTGGTGCCTGTGTGCGTCAGGCACGGATGTTATCGGGATGGAACACCATAAACAGCGGTGCTGCTTCGCGACCAGATTGCCGTCCGGTATGGCCGCTCTCGCTCGGGACTGGGCGTGTCCGGATGATGCGGATATTAGTGAAGGCTGCCGCCAGGGTCGCGAGGCCTGCTTGACCAGAGCCGATATGCGTGTGACAGCGTCAGTCGGCACAGGGAGCTGAACGCGTCCGTCCGGTTGTCAGTGGCAGGTGGCAGTCTTTGAGCATGGCCTTCCGGGGAAAGTGTCTATATCGAAGGTATTCCGACGTACACGGGCGGTGCTCCATGGGCGGTGGTCGGGTCATACGCGTGCATCGCAGGGACCTGCCGTCTCCTGACGGCTGCCGCTGGTGTGGCGACGATCCGGGTCACCACGGTTCTCAGTGGGTGGCCTCGGCTGGTCTGCATACGTGGGAGGCACCGACGCCGCAGCAGCGGCTGATGCGTATGAAGGCGCGGCGCGCGGCGCGTCAGGCAGGGGCGGCTACCAAAGATGCGGCCCCGCGTCCTGCGCGCGACTGACGAGAGCGTCGAAGACTGCGGACAGGGCGGCGGGGATACGGTCCTGGGCGAGGTGTGCGGCGATGCCGACCATGAGGTCTTCCTTGTTTTTCGGTCCCTCAGGGGAACCCCCCTTGAGCAGGGCCAGCAACTGCGAGCTGAACTTGCCTGCCCGCAGCTCTTCGATCTCCTGGGGCTGCCAGGGGCCGCGTTCGGCGTTCGGCTTCCACAGTGCGTTGGCTGTCTCAGCCCAGTCGTCGTTGGTGAACAGGTCTTCGAGCTCGTCGGGGGAGCCGAGGTAGAGGCACTCCTGCTTCAGGTCGAAGCCGTGCTCCTTGAGCTTGTCGTCTCGGAAGACGTGCTTTTGGTTGGTGCGGCTGTCTTTGTCGACGACGAAGGCGACGTCGCGGCCGTGGTCTTTGAGGAACCGGGCGAATCGCAGTGCGCCTTCGTTGCTGCCGCCGGCCCACAGGCAGATCCCGGCGGACTGGATCGGGAAGCCGGCGTGCTTGCGGAAGAGGATGGGGAACGCGGATGTCTCGGATACGCCCTCCACGGCGACGAAGAACCGCTCGTGCAGGAGGACGCTGTTGCGGAAGCCCAGTGTGGTCGCGATCGTCGACAGGTGCCGGCGCACGTCCTTGTCTGCGCTGTCCTCGCTCAGTACCTCCGCCCGAACCCGGCCCTCCTGGGTACGCAAGTGCACCACGGAGGAGATGTCGACGCCGTCGATCAGGTTGAGCGAGTGCGTCGCCACGATGACGCGCGCGTTGGGCCGCGAGGACTGCAGCTGGAGGAGCGCCATGATGCGCCGCTGATGGGAGTAGTCGAGGTGGGTGTCGGGCTCGTCGTAGACGAACAGGACATCCGACTGGGGCGTCTGTGTGGCGTCGTGCTGACCCAAAAGTTCGTTGCTGCTCTCCCACAGAGCCAGTGAGATCCGACGCGAGCGGCCGGTGCCGGCAGACGACAGCGGGAAGCGGCGGCCCTGGGAGTCCATCACGTTCAGCTCGACGCCGACCAGCGCCGGACGCACCTGTACCTGGGGAGCCAGCTCCACCGACGGCAGGGCGCATCGCTGCGCGATGTGACTGCGGATGCTGTCGATGTCCTCTTTCAGCGACTCGGCGAGATAGTCTTCAAGATCCGTTACTCGCTTGGCCACTTCGTCGGCCCGCGTGTATTCCCGCAGCCGGGAGTTGAGCAGACTCTGGATCACGGCCTCGGGCGCCTGGACGGAGTCTCCCTTGAAGTACACCATCGTCGGCAGGGCCGCAGCCGCCTCGGAGTCCGCCGGCACCCACGCGTCGATCTGCTTCATCTGCTGAGCCAACGCCGTAAGCGGCTGCTCCCAGCTGGTCCTGGCATTCGCCTGCCCGACCGGCTCGACCCCGTGAGCGGCCGCGAGCTCCTTCAGCCCCGGCAGCTTCACCGCCGCCAGGTCACGCAATTGAGGGTCTTGGCAGACACGGCGATGGACCTCCAGGAACATGCCGGCCTCCGGCCGGAAACGCCGCCGGATTCGTACCTGTTCGGGCAGCTCGAGACGCAGCTGCTCCTCGGCGCTGAGGCTGAAACTGCCCGTTACGACCGTCTGGGGCACGCGCGCGTGCGGGGCGGCTGCGTCGCCCGCCGGTTCCTGGCGGTCGCCGTCGCCGACGTAGGTGAGATCGTGCTCGCTCAGTGCTGTTCCGTGCAGCAGGAAGTTCAGCGCGTCCAGAAGGGCGGTCTTCCCGCCCTCGTTCTGTCCGGTCAGAACCGTCTGGGAAAGGACCGGAACCCCGGCGACGTCCTCAAGGCAGCGAAAGCCCTCGACGGAAACGGAACAGATCTGCACGCGTGCCTCAACTCGACAACGATGGACGGGACCTGGATGGAAAGACGGGTGCGTCAACCCGAGACGCGGCGGTAGACGTAGCGGCCCTTGACGAAGCGGGCCAGGAAACCGCCCTTGCTGGGAGCCGCCATCAAGGCCGTGTGCACGTCCGCAGGCACGTCGTTGTAGCGGTACACCCCTCCGTCGTGAAAGACGACTTCAAGCACACGCTCCTGCTGGCTGTAGCCCACCGACCGGACATGCGAGGAGCGAACCTGCTCGTGCAACAAGACGCCTCCTGCGGCCAATGTGTCAGGCGTTGCGTGATCGACCGATAATAGCGCCGCTCAGGCGGAGTTGGCAGAAAACGGCCGTCCTCGACCCGTCCCGGCGCTCGGGACGAATGCACAGCCGCTCGTCGGCGCGAACGCCAGAGATCTGGCCGCTTACCCGTCGGTCTCTGAGTCACGCCTGCCCCCTGAGAATGCCTGCCGTCAACGTGACCCGAGGGGTCGTTCTGGCGTGTGGGGGTGACGGACTTTACCAACCGTCACCTGGGTGTGTGTGACGTTCGCGTGGAGTGGTCTGCGGGGGTGGGGGAGGGGTGTGGACTCGGGAAGCGAGGGCGCCGCCGGTGGGGCGGTCCATGGTCTGAGGGGGCGGCACGCGGGTGGGTGGTCGGTTGGTGGTGGGTGAGTTACGCGTGCAGGAGATCGTCCGTGGGGAGCCGCCAAGACGATCGGGTGGCGCGGCGACGGACCGAGTCTGGGGTGGCGTCCCCGCGACGGGGTTGGGGGCAGTCCGGCACCCGGCTGCCCGGTGACTACTGGTCCGCCCTGGCCGGCCGGGCCCGGTCGCATCGGCAGCCCTTTTGGAGTCCGGGAGGTGACCGGGGCCTGGAGCGGGGACCGCTGCGGCAACGCGCCATTCTCGGTGGGCGTCCAGGAGTAGGCGGCGTTCCCCGGGCTGTGAGTCGCGCAGAACCATGCGGAGCGTGATCAGGTCCCGTACCTCCCTCAGGGCACTGATTGGGCGATGTGGGCGACGAGTCGCCAGCAGGCGGATTAGCGTGACCAGAAGCATCGGTGCCGCGCCGATGAGCAGGTTTTCGTTCACGGGTGTCTCCTCTTGTCGTGTTCCAGACCAGGCTCCTGCGTTGCGGGAGCCTGGTGATCTGCGGGTCTCCTCAGTAATAGCCGGGCCGAGTGGCCGAGGACCGGGCGCCGAACGGCTCGGAAGGACTCCGAAGAACGCCGAAGGGGGGCGGCAGTTGGACGAGGCAGAGGGGGCGGTCTCGGGGGAAGAAGCCGAAGCGGGCGTGATCGGGCCGACGGCGGCAGTGGTGCCGCCGGAGCCGCCGCGGCTCCTGCTCAGCCGGGCTCTGCGCAAGGCGATGGATGACAAGGGCCTGAGCCAGACTGCCCTCGCCAAGGCCGCAGAGATTAGCCAGGCGGCCGTGAGCAACGCACTCAACGTCAGGCGCAGCACGCCCAGCACGGAGACGGTCAGCGCACTCGCGACCGTGCTCGGCATCACCGGCGCGGATTTGGTGGCGTTCCGCCACTACCGGGCCCGCGCGGCGGAGCCGACGATCTCGGGACCCCCGAGTGAACCGGCGGTGGAGGCTTATCCCGAAGGCGAGGACAACGGTGGCTTTGCGGCATCAGGCAGCCGCCCGGCAGCCGACCCTTCCCACCACGCCGGTCACCCCGCGCACCCGCTCTGCTCCCCGGACCTGCGCCGCTATCTGGACGCCGTCATCCGCTCATCCGACGTCCACCCCTATCCCGGTGTTCTGCCGGGCGTGGACCCGCCGCCGTTGTCCGTGGTGTATCTGCGCCAGCGGGCCCGTGCGCAGATGCTCGCCGACGGCGTACCGGCGTGGGCGCGGGGCTTATGGACGCCGACACCGTCCTTGGCGGGGACAGCTCCTGCCTGATCCTGGCCGGACCCGGCGCCGGCAAGTCGAGCCTGCTGCGGACCGGACTGACCACCTCGGTCGGCCACTGGAGCTCCGGTTTCCGCGAGCGAGGACTGGCGGTGCTGGTCAAAGCCGCCGATCTGGTCGACCAGGTGACACTGCCTGAGGCCATCGCCCGCAGTGCCACCGCCGAACTCAGCGATCATGGAATGCTGGAGGCGCTGCTCCCCGAGTTCTTCCGTACCCACCCTGCCCCGGGCCTGTCCTGGCAGGTGCTTGTCGACGGCCTGGACGAGATCGCCGACGCCGGCTCACGCCGTCGGATCCTGACGATGATCGGCAAAGTCCACAGGCATCAGCAGGAGGACCTCAAGGAGCGGAAGCGCAAGAAACTACCAGCCGTTCAGCCCCTCTACCAGTTTGTCGTCGCCACCCGCCCCCTGCCTCGCGGGGAGATCGCGGGAGCTTCCTTCCGCCAGGACGTACTTGCCCTGCAGCTCGAGCCGTTCGCACCCGCGGACCTGCGCAGGTTTGCCGCGGGCTGGTTCGGCGCCCTCGAACTGCCACTTCCTGAGCGGGCCGCTGACTCCTTCATCGCGGCACTCGACCGCACCCAGCTGGCGGAGCAGGCACGCAGCCCGCTGATGGCCACGATGCTGTGCCAGGTGTACGCCGCGGATCCCGGCCGTCGGCTCCCCACCGGCCGTATCGGCCTTTACGAGCGCTTCATCGACCTCCTGTACGAGCGACAGCACGCCGCAGGCAACTCGGGTGCAAGGTTCCAGGCCAAGGCGGCGTTGTGCCGCTACGGCGAAGAGGCCGTCAACCGGGCCGAGCACACCCTGGACCGCCTGCCGGACATGATCATGAAAGCGGCGGCAGACCTGCGGAGGGGCTCACCCGGCCCCGTACTCGGTTTGCTGGCGGACCATCCGGACGCCGTCCGTCGGAGGCAAGTGCCGCACAAGGTGTGGGAGGCGTTCCTCGACCAGAGCCTACGCCGCAGCGGGTTGTTGACCCCGCGCGACGGCCGCCTGGTCTTCCTGCACCAGACCCTGCTGGAATACCTGGCTGTCCGTCACGACACCCGGGACCGGGCAGCCTATCGCCGGGCCGTCCGCAGGGCCTTCGGCTCGCCGCTGCTCTGGTGGCTGGGGCGCCACCGGGCGTTCCGCGACGAGTACTTCTTCCTGGGATTCCTCATTGAAGCCGCCGAAAGCAAAGGGTTCGACACGGCCCGCGTGTTGCGCCCCATGGCCAAATCCATCCCCGGAGCCCGGTTCATGGCTGAGCAGGCCGCGCTCGGGACCCAGATCTCCGGTGCGGTCTTACAGATCGCCGCCGACAGTATCGCGGACGCGATCACCGATCCCCGCTCGATTGAAAGTCCGCTCGACCGCGATCTTGCCGCAGAGGAGTATCTCGCCGACATCGCGTTCCTGGTGGACCTGGGCGACGGGTACCGGGCCGCCGACCTGGCTGCGCCCCTCGCCGACGAGGGCAGCGTGTTCCCCGGCTACCGCGTGGACGCGGCCTGCATAATGGCCGACCTCGGCGACGTACGAGCCACCGACGTCCTCTTCGCGCTCGCCTGCGGATATCCCGACGGGCCAGCCCGCATCAGCACTTTCAGGGTGGAGGCTGCAGTCAAACTGCTGGACGTGGGGGACGCGCGGGCTACGGACCTCCTGGCCGCCTTCGCCACCAACCGCCGTGTCCAGGCGTGGGACCGGCGCCACTGCGCACAGCGACTGGCCGCATCAGGCGATGCCCGGGCCGCCGGTCTCCTTGACGCATTGGCCGCCGAATAGGAGCCGGAGAAGGAGACCGGCGGCCGATCAGCCGCTCCCCGTACGGCTCATGAGCCGGCGGCTGAGGCTGAGGACGCGTCATGACGTCGGCTTGGTTCGTCCCTGCCCGGCTTACCAGCGCTGGGTTGTCCGAGCATGATCCGACTCGTGCACCCTGGCTCGTGCGGAATCTGGCCTGGGTACCCGTGGCTGAGATCGGATCTCCGTTCCGGCCGCCCGCAAGCTCATCGACGCCGCACTGGATAGTTCCCGGGACGCCGCGCTGGGAGCCTGACGGCCGGTTAGGCGCGTGTGGACGCTTGGTTGGTGTTGGAGTGGGTGAGCACCGGGAGGGTGCTCACCCAGCCTGACTGTGCGCCGGAGGCGCGTGGGCTGTGTGGCGGGGGGTACGGGTTGTGGGGCACCAGGCGGGTACCACATCTCTCTCTGATGGCCCCTCACACCCGTAGCAGTCCGGCAGGGTTGGGCCCGGAGGGACCAACCCTCTCCGGATTCCGTGGAGTTCTCCCATCGCGGAATCCGCCACTCAACTCTGTTTTTCACTCCAGGAATTCGGAGAATTCCTGATGCGCCCTCAATTCGTGCCGGAGGCACGCAGGTTTATGAATTTCTCCCGGAGGGTGAATTCATAAACCGCCGCCGGAGGCGGAATGCTTTTCGCGCGGGGACGCGCGAAACGAGCGAAGCGAGTATTCGGCTTCGG